>NZ_JAWQRR010000052.1:0-135429 GCF_033446045.1 Plantactinospora sp. KLBMP9567
CGAGCAGCCGGGTGGCCAGCACCGCAGCCTGGGTGCGCCGCTCCAGGCCGAGCTTGGCGAGCAGGCTGGAGACGTAGTTCTTCACGGTCTTCTCGGCCAGGAACATCCTGCCGGCGATCTCCCGGTTGGTGAGCCCCTCCGCCACGTACTCCAGGATCCGGCGCTCCTGCTCGGTCAACGACTGGAACTCCCGCGGCTGTTCGACCCCGCTGCGAATGCGTTCGAGGACCCGGGCGGTGACCGCCGGGTCCAGCAGCGACTGGCCGGCGGCCACCCGGCGGACCGCGTCGACCAGGTCGGTGCCGCGGATCTGCTTGAGGACGTACCCGGCGGCACCGGCCATGATCGCCGCGAACAGCGCCTCGTCGTCCTCATAGGAGGTCAGGATGAGGCCCTTGATCGTGGAGTCGATCGCCCGGACGTCCCGGCACACGTCGATGCCGTTGCCGTCCGGCAGCCGTGCGTCCAGGATCGCCACGTCCGGGCGGAGTGCTGGAATCCGGCGCGCCGCCTCCTGCGCCGAGCCGGACTCGCCGACCACCTCGATATCACCGTCGCTCTGCAGCAGTTGGGCCAGGCCACGCCGGACCACCTCATGATCGTCGAGCAGAAAGACACGGATCATCCCTCCTTCCTACCCGATCCATCTCCTGGGCCGACAGGGCCGAAGGTCCCGGACGGGCGAGGACCGTCGCAGGGGACTGCGGCCCGTCAGGAAGGGACCTGCGGCCCTGACGGCACCCGGTGGCCCGGACACACCGTTGGGCAGACAACCGTAGCCGACGGCCTCGCCACCGCACCGCCGAGCGATCCGATCGAGCTGGAATGGCCCCGCTGGCTGCTACGCAACCTGCTCGCCGACATCGGCGAGCCGTACCTGGTAATCCGGCTCGGCTTCGCCGCCGCCGCCGATCCGCCCCCGCAGGTACCGCGCAGGGATCCAGCCGAAGTGATCGACTTCGCCGACTGAAGTGCTCCCGAGTCCCGCGAACAGTGGCGATGGATCCGCTCGGCGACGGCAACAACCGGGCTCAGGCCAGCCACAGCCATGACCCGAATCGACGGCAGCGCACACGGGACCTCGGGCACGCCGCCGACCACGACCCACGGTCACGCCAGTAGTGATGATGAGACTGCAGTCGCCCTGCTGGCCGGGATCGGCCTGCGCATCACCGCCGTGGCCGGCGGCATCCTGTACGTCATGATGTGGACCGTCGTCCTACCTCCCGAGAACAACCCGTTCCTGGACGACCACCTCATCAACGCCGCGGTGCTGGCCGGTCTCGCACTGCTCGGAGCCGGTAGGATCTGGGGACTTGGCAAGGCATGGGAGAAGCTGCCGATCGTGCGACGCCAGCCCTGGCTCAAGTGACGATGCTTCTCGACTTCGGCGGGTACCACCGGCAGGTGGTACCCGCCGAAGTCCGTGGAGGGGCCTCATCCCCCCATCCGCACCACGTCCCTGACCACCGGTCAGGTGGAGTACTTCATCAACCCCGGCGCTGGGCAGTTAGTGCCCTCGCCAAAGGCGAACAGCGACACGGTGTATCTGACCGGCACCCAGGGCCGTGGCCATCGACGTTCCGGCCAATGATCAGGCGACCACTGGCGCCGTGGTGACCATTGCGACCGCGCCGAGGTGCGGCCGGCGCGGATCACCAGCAGTCGCACGATCATCTACACCCCGCGAGCCGACCATGGGTCAGTGATCCGTTCACCTAGTCAATTCACCGAGGGCATCCGGCGCTCCAACGCGACGGTCTATCTACGGAGGGATTCCTCTACGTAATTCTCCGCGTGGCGGGAATGCCAGCGAAGATCTGCCAGCAGCTCCACGACCAGGTGGGTACGGTCCTGGCCACCTGCGTTCGTCGCGCCACCGGCCGCGTCCGCCATCGCCGTTCTCCCGTTCGAGCAGGTCATGCCAGCAGGGCCGGTGCCGCATCTGTCGGCCCAGCCTCGCCCTGGGTCATCGCCATCGCTCATCTCCGTCCGCTGATTCGGAGCAGACCGGGTTTGTGTCATTTTCTCAGAGGATGGGCCTGTAGTACCAAGAGTCCACTAGTTGGCCGTAGGCATGAGACGGGCGTTTCGGTTCGGGACCGGACGTCGTGAGGGTCGGATCTCTTTCGGGGAGTTGCCGCTGGGTATCCCTCCTCGGCCGCCCTGGAGTCGTAACTTCGAGCCGGGGCGACGTGACGCGGGGGATATGGTGGCCGAACCGAGGGAGGCGTTCGTCGGCCTGCAGGCGCGTCTGGGCCGACCGGGCACCTCGCTGCTGGAGCGGCTGCGCAGGGTTCAGCGCGAGCGGGGCGGCATCGACGCCGGTGAACTGACACGGCTCGCGGGCGAGTTCGGGTTGCCGGTCGCGGCGGTAACCGGGACGGTGTCCTTCTACGCCGACTTCGCCGAGGGCTGCCGTGGCCGGCGGCACGTGCGGGTGTGCGAGGGTGCGTCGTGTTTTGCCAGCACGGGAGGGCAGCACATTCGGGACCTGGAGCGGGTGCTGGGCGTGCGCCGGGGGACGTGTGCCTCAGATGGGTCGGTGTCGTTGCAGGCGGTGCGCTGCCTGGGGTATTGCTACGACTCCCCGGCGGTGCTTGACGGCGAAAGGCCGGGCACCGGCGGGGACCTGGGCGGTCTACTCGACGGGCCATCCGGTGCCGGTAGCGGACCCGACGCGCCGGTCCGCACCCCACCGCCGATTCCGTACGAGAGCCGGGTCGACCCGCCGGTCGTGCTGGCGGGGCTGCTTGGCGCCGAGGGCGAGTGGCAGGTGTGGCCGGAGGTGGTGACCAGCGGTTCACCGGAGCGGGTGAAGCACGAGGTCGCGGCGTCTGGGCTGCGGGGCCGGGGCGGGGCCGGTTTCCCGACGGCGAAGAAGTGGTCGATGGCTGCAGGCGAGCCCGGGCCCCGGTATGTGATCGCGAACGGTGACGAGGGCGACCCCGGTTCGTACTGTGACCGGTTGCTGATGGAGCGGGATCCGCATCGGATCCTGGAGGGGCTGGCGTTGGCGGCCTTCGCAGTCGAGGCGCATCACGGGCTGGTGCTGGTCCGTTCGGAGTACCCGGCCGCCATCGCCCGGATGTGCGCCGCGGTGGCCGAGGCGCGGGAGGCAGGGCACCTGGGCCGGCAGATCTACGGCTCGGGATTCGACTTCGACGTGGAGGTCGTCGAGGGCGCCGGATCGTACGTTGCCGGGGAGGAAACGGCGTTGATGCACGCCGTTTCCGGGCTGCGTGGCGACGCTCGCCCCCGGCCCCCGTACCCGACCAGCAAAGGGTTCCTCGCCCGGCCGACTGCGTTGAACAACGTGGAGACGCTGGCCGCCGTTCCATGGGTGGTGCAGCACGGCGGGGACGCGTACGCCCGGCTCGGGCATCCTGACGAGCCGGGCACGAAACTGGTCTGCCTGAGTCAGTTGTTCCGTCGGCCTGGGGTGTACGAGGTCGAGTACGGGGTGCCGCTGCGCCATCTGGTGGAGGAACTCGGTGGCGGTCTGCGTGACGGCCACATGCTGCGGGCGGTGCAGGTCGGTGGACCGCTGGGCGGGTTCCTCACCCCGGATCAGCTCGACCTGCCGCTGCTGACCAAACCGCTGGCCCAGGCCGGCGTGCCGCTGGGACACGCCAGTCTGATCGCGTTCGACACGGAGATGCCGGCTGCGGCGATTCTGCGGCACGAGTGGGCGTTCGGCGCTGCGGAGAGCTGCGGCGCATGCACCCCATGCCGGGTCGGCACCCGTCGGGGCCTCGAACTTGCCGAGCGGATCGGCGAGCCGGGCCAGGCAGCGGGAGTGCTGGCACGGCAGGAGCCACTGCTGGAGGTGCTCGACGCTGCCAGTCTCTGCGCGTTCGGGCGTGGGGTGGCGTGCGCCGTGCGCAGCGTGAGCCGGGCCTACTCCGACGAGCTCTCCCGGTCGGCGCCATGATCCGACTCATGGTCGACGGCAGCCCCGTCGAGGCGACCGAGGGGAGCAGTGTGCTGGGCGCCGTTCGGGCGGCCGGGACGGGCCTGCCCGGGTTGTGCTTCGACGATCGGACCTCGCCGCAGGGCTCGTGCCGGGTTTGCCTGGTCAGCGTGGACGGCGGCCCGCCGGTGACCTCCTGCACCATGCCCGTCCGGGAGGGCATGGCTGTGCGGACCGGCGACCTGCGGGCGGCCAGCGCGGCGCGGCTCGCGCTGGAACTGCTCGTCTCCGAGCAGCCGGCACGGGCGTTCCAGACCCCGGCCGACCGCAGCGAGCTGGTTCGCGCCTGCCAACACTTCGGGGTCACCGAGAGCCAGTTCCACGGTTCCGGCCACGCCCGGGGCGTCGACCACTCACACCCGTACGTGAAACTCGACCGCGACCTGTGCATCGCCTGCGGCCGGTGTGTGCGGATGTGCGCGGAGGTGCAGGGCACCTTCGCGCTCTCCCTGGCCGGGCGGGGCTTCGACACCGTTGTCGTGGCCGGCACCGGCGAGGAGTGGATCTCCTCGCCCTGCGTGGCCTGCGGCGGCTGCGTCGACACCTGTCCGACCGGGGCGCTGGCCGAGCCGGGGCTGCTCGATCCGGCGCCGATCGACCACACCACCACCACGACCTGCGGTTACTGCGGCGTCGGCTGCTCGCTGCGGGTGCACGTACGCGACGAACAGGTCGCCGCGATCACCCCGGTCCACGGTGCCCCGGTCAACCGCGGCCACGCCTGCGTCAAGGGCCGCTTCGCGCACGCCTTCACCCGCTCCCGCGACCGGCTCACCACGCCGCTGGTCAGGGAAGCCGGACGCGGCTCGCCGCTGCGACCTGCCACCTGGGAGGAGGCTCTCGGCACGGTGGCGGCACGGCTGACCGCAGTCCGTGACCGGTACGGCGGCGAGGCGATCGGAGTGATCTCCTCGGCGCGGGCCCGACCGGGGTCCAACGTGGCCGTCTTCAACGGCATCGCCCGGGCCCTGCTCGATCACGGCCACGTCGACCAGACCTTCGTCAACGACCGGGCCAGCGGGTTCGCCGAACTCACCGAACTGCTACGCGACTACCCGCTCGACCGCGCCGCACAACTCGCTGGCGTCGACCCCGAAACACTGGACGGGGCCGCCCGTCTCTACGGCGGCGCCGAGCGGCCGACGATCGTCTACGGCCTCGGGATCACCGAACACGCCCACGGCACCGACGGCGTCCGCACCCTCGCCAACCTGGCCATCCTCAAAGGCGCGGTTGGCACCCCCGGCGGCTGCGGGGTACTCACCCTGCGCGGCCAGAACAACGTCCAGGGTGCCTCCGACATGGGCGCCCTACCAGACCTGCTCCCCGGCTACCAGCCCGTCACCGACCCGGGGGTGCGGGCCCGCTTCTCGCACGCCTGGGACGCCGAATTGCCCGACCGGCCCGGGCTGCGAATCCTGGACATGTTCGACGCCGCCACCACCGGCCGGCTCCGGGCGCTGTACGTTATCGGCGAGGACATCGCCCAGACCGACCCCGACACCCGACGCTTTCAGGCGGCGCTGGCCGCCTGCGACCTGGTCGTCTGCCACGACCTGTTCCTGTCCCGCACCACCGAGCGCGCCGACGTGGTCTTCCCGGCCGTTTGCTTCCTGGAGAAGGGAGGCACCTTCGTCAACTTCGAACGCCGCATCCAGCGAGTCCACCCGGCCCTGCCACCACCCGGACAGGCCAAGACTGACTTCGAGATCCTCCACCTACTCGCTGCCGCGCTGGGCGCCGATCTCGGCTGCCCGACCCCGGCCGACGCGATGGTCGAGTGCGCCAGCCTGACCCCGACCTTCGCCGGGATCTCCCACGCTCGGCTCGATCGAGACGGGCCGCTGCACTGGCCCTGCCGCGGACCGGACCAGCCCGGGGAGGCGAGGCTCTACCTCGACCGGTTCGCCACCCCGGACGGCCGGGCGGCACTGGCCGCCCGCCCATACCTCCCGCCAGGGGAGCAACCCGACGAGAGGTTCCCGTTCGTGCTGGTCACCGGCCGCCGCCTGCCGCACTACAACAGCGGGTCGATGAGCCGCCGCACCCCCAACCTCGACCTGTTTCCCCGGGAGGTACTGGACCTGCATCCGGACGACGCGGCCCGGCTCGGGCTCGCCGACGGCGACCTGGTCGACGTGACCAGCCGCCGCGCCCGGGTGACCTTTCCGGTCAGCCTCACCGACACCGTCGCCCCCGGCCAGGTCTTCACCACCTTCGCCTTCCCCGACCGGCCCACCAACGCCCTCACCTCGGACTGCGCCGACACCACCACGGGCTGCCCGGAGTACAAGGTCACCGCCGTGTCCCTGCGCCCCCGGTAGCCGGCGCGCCTACCCGACCCAGCGCCCGGGCGAGCCGGGTACCGCCGCCGAGGGCACGCAGCGCGTTGAGGATCACGACCACGTCGATACCCTCCTGCAGAAACGCCCCGGCCACCGGAGGAAGCAGCCCGAACGCGGC
Source organism: Plantactinospora sp. KLBMP9567 (assembly GCF_033446045.1). NCBI lineage: Bacteria > Bacillati > Actinomycetota > Actinomycetes > Micromonosporales > Micromonosporaceae > Plantactinospora > Plantactinospora sp. KLBMP9567. Next base: position 6,437 of record NZ_JAWQRR010000052.1, read on the forward strand.
GGCGACCATCGCCACCACCGCCATCCCCATCCCCGCACCGGCGGATTGCACCGCGATTGTGCGGGACCGGCGGGCGATCTCCACTGCGTCGGCCAGCCGGTCCAGCCGGTCCACCGACAACACCGCGTCCGCCACGTCCGCAGAGGCGGTCGCCCCGGTCGCCCCCAGCGCCACCCCGACACCGGCGGTCGCCAACGCGGGCGCGTCGTTGATCCCGTCGCCGACCATCACCGTCACCGCCTGCTCGGACTCGGCTCGCACCCGGGCGACCTTCTCCTGCGGTGAGCAGCGGGCCACCACGTCGTCCACCCCCACCGTCCGGGCCACCCGCTCGGCGACCTCTGGCCGGTCCCCAGTCACCATGATCAACCGTTGGAAACCGGCCTGCCGCAGCCGCCGTACGGTGTCGCCCGCGTCTGGCCGTATCGGGTCACGGAGGAGCACCGCCCCGGCGAGCGCGCCGTCCAGGCTCACCCACACCGTCGAGAGGCCGTCTGACTCCGCGCGCCGCCGCTCGGGTACGGCCCAGTCCGGCAGGTCACCCGAGTGCTGTCCGACCCGTACCAGCCGTCCGTCGACCCGGCCACAAACCCCCTGTCCCGGTTCCTCCGTCGCCGCCTCGGGCGCCACCAGCCGCATGCCCCGATCACTTGCCGCCCGCACGATCGCGCTGGCCAGCACGTGGGAGGAGAGCTGTTCGACCGAGGCGGCCAACCGCAGCACCTCGTCGGGGTCACCACCCGGCATGGCCGCCACCCTGGCCGTCTGCGGGCGCCCGGCGGTCAACGTCCCGGTCTTGTCCACCAGCAGGGTCCGGGCCCGGCCCAGCAGTTCCAGTGCACCACCGTTGCGGACCAGCACCCCGCATCGCGCCGCGCGGGACAACCCGGCCACGATCGCGATCGGGGTGGCCAGCAGCAGCGGGCACGGAGTCGCCACCACCAGCACCGCCACCGCCCGCACGAACTGTCCGGAGACACCCCACGCGATACCGGCCAGGGCCAGGGTGAACGGCACGAACGCCGCCGCGTACCGGTCGGCCAGCCGTACCATCGGCGCCTTCTCCGCATTCGCCTCCTCCGCCAGCCGGACGATCCCCGCGTACGTGCTCTCGGTCGCCGTGGCAGCGGCTCGCAGTCCGAATGCCGCACCCGCGTTGACCACCCCGCTAGCCAACCTTTCCCCGGCCCGGCGCTCGACCGCCTGGGACTCGCCGGTCACCGCAGACTCGTCCAGCGTCGCCGCGTCCTCGGCGAAGCCGTCCACCGGCACGACCTCACCCGGACCGACCAGCAACCGGTCGCCCTCGAGTACCTCGTCCACGTCAATGTCCTGGATCCCGCCGCCGGGGGCGCGGCGCCGCGCCCGGCGGGGTGCTCGGGCCAGCAGTTCGTGCAGGTCCCGGGTCGCCCGCCCCTGGGCGTAAGGTCTCCAGCGTGTGCCCGCTGGCCAGCATCAGCGCCACCACCGCCCCGGCCAGGTACTCGCCCACCAGAAGGGAGGTGACCAGAGCCAGGGTCGCGATCACGTCCACGCCGATCCGATGCCGCCGCAGAGACTGGATCAACCAGCGCAGCGTCACCAGTAGCGTGGCTAGCGCGGCCGACGCCCAACACACGTTGGCGGGTCCGCGGAGGTCGGCGAGCCACAAACCCGCGCCCAGTAACACCACCACCGTCAAGGTGGCCAGTGGCGCGAACTCCCGCTCCCGGTGCCAGCGTCCCTTCATCGACTTCCCGTTCGCGCTTTCCACGTTTCCCCCAGTTGAGGCACCCGACGGCAGCCTTCGTGGTGTCGGTAGGACGGCAGGAACCGGGCAAGAGGCCGGACCGAGCGGGCCTCGCTGCTTCGCGCACGGCATATCCAGCATCTCAACCAGGGGGACCCGACTCGGGCAAACAGCCGAACCGCGCGACGAACCTGCCGCACCTCGGCAGCACGGATCTGGTGTCCAGTAGAGCGGCCGGACGCCACCACTGCGGCAGGTCGCCGATGTGGCGGTGACTGGCGAGCAGGACGTTCGCGATGGCGACGCCGTTGCGCTTGCGGTCATGTTCCACGGCAGGCGATGTCGTTGCGGGTGCGCCGGAGGGCTCTGTTGGAAGCCTCCGCCTGCCTTACGGCGTCGTGACGATCGCGCCGCTGCTCGGGCAGCCGATCGCGCCGGAGGACGTCGCCGGCGTCCGACGCTGTCGGTGAAGCCCGGTCCGGGGTGGCGGACCGAGTGAGGCGGCGTCGCTGCTGCTGGACCGCACGGTCGTGGCGCGCGGCGGTCGCCGGTCCGGGCCGGCGGAAGCGACCGACCTGCAGCGGGGGTGGCCCGGCTCGATGGTCTGCCGCTTGCGATCGAGCTGGCTGCGGCCCGGCCTCGGGTGCTGTCGGCCAGCCAGCTTGCCGAGCGCCTCGACGACGTGCTGGGGACCCTAGACGCGTCTTGGGGAAGGAATCTGCAGCCAGCTACGTTGGTGATGGCCGCTCGATAGCTATCCAGCACCCCACCATTGAGCTGCCCGTCACTGGTCGCCGGACCGAAGTGGCGCGGGGGCGACCCACCGGCACGCGACGATCCAGGCGACGGTGACCTGGTCATACCCGCCCTACCGGGGGTGCGTTCAGTCTCGTAGATGGTTCAGCAGGTCCGGCACCGCCACGCTGCGGACCGCAAAGGCGAGTTTCCAGCCGAGATTGACCGCGTCCTGGATCCCAGTGTTCATGCCCTGCGCGCCGGCGGGGGCTGTGGATGTGCGCGGCGTCGCCGGCCAGGAACAGACGTCCGGAGCGGTACTTGGCAACGTCTCGCTTGTGCAGCCGGAAGTTGGCCATCCACAGTGGATCACGCAGCCTGAGTCAGCCAGCGGTGTACGTGTCGCTGAGGGCCTGCACCTGGCCGAGGGTGACCGGCTGATCGGGTGGGCTGGAATCTGCGTGGGGCCGCGTCGCCAGCATCCGCCAGCTTGCTGGTGCGTCACCAGGGCCAGACAGGTGGGCCAGTGCCCACGACCAGCACGTCGATATCCGACCCAACGTGACCCGGGTCACGGTTGTCCACGTCCACCACGCTACCGCTCCCGCACCACACCGGCTGCCACGCCATTGACAGGCAAAATCGCTCAACTATCATTGACTCAATGAACGCTGATGAATCTTCCTTGGAGTTGCGGGCCCGGGTGCACGCCGCGTTGGGCGACCCAGCCCGGCTGGCGATCGTCGACACACTCATGCTCGGCGACGCCTCACCCGGCGAGGTCGGCGAGGCTCTGCGGATGCCGACGAACCTTGTCGCCCACCACCTGAAGGTGTTACAGGACAGTGGCCTCGTTGTCCGTTCCCGGTCCGAGGGCGACCGGCGACGCAGCTACCTCCGACTCGTCCCGGAAACCCTGTCGGCGGTCACGGCGCCGCCCGCCCCGGAGGCCGTTCGGGTGGTGTTCGTCTGCACGCACAACTCCGCTCGCTCGCAGCTGGCCGCCGCCCTGTGGGCCAGCCGTAGCCGGGTGCCGGCGGCGTCGGCGGGCACCGAGCCCGCCGACCGGGTCCATCCCCGGGCGCTGCGGGTCGCCCGCCGCCACGGCCTCCGTTTGGACCCCGCCCGCACCACCCACGTCAACGATGTGGTCCGCGACGACGACCTCGTCATTGCGGTGTGCGACAACGCGCACGAGCACCTGCCCGCCCGCGCCCGGCCACGGCTGCACTGGTCGGTGCCGGATCCCGCCCGGGCCGACACCGACGACGCGTTCGAGGCCGCGTTCGCCGACATCGCCACCCGTGTCGAGCGGCTGGCCCCCATCCTGCTTCCTGGAGGCGACCATGACTGACCTCACCGCCCACCGCCGCTCCGACGTGTCGATCGACCAGCAACTCGCCCTGCACACCGCCGCCGTGCGGCTCGGCGACGAGTTCAGCGGCGTCTACGGCACCGAGACGATCGAGCGGTTCCTGTACGCCAGCTACGACCAGTTCGCGCTGGCCAGCACGGTTCCGCACTTCCTGCCGCTGCTCGCCGAACGGTTCGCCCGGCAGCGGCTGCACGCCCTGGCCCGGGTCGAGGGCCTGCGCCAGGATGGCCGGCCCGTCGTGTTGTTCCTCTGCGTCCACAACGCCGGCCGCAGCCAGATGGCCCTCGGCTTCTTCCAGCACCTGGCCGGCGACCGCGCGGTCGCCTGGTCCGGCGGCTCCGAGCCGGGCACCGAGGTCAATCCCGCCGCCGTCGCTGCGATGGTCGAGCGCGGCATCGACATCTCTACCGAGTACCCGAAGCCGTGGACCGACGAGGTGGTCCGGGCCGCCGACGTCGTGGTCACCATGGGCTGCGGTGACGCCTGCCCGATCTTCCCCGGCACCCGGTACGAGAACTGGGACCTCGACGACCCCGCCGGCAAGACCGCCGAGCAGATCCGCCCCGTCCGCGACGAGATCGAGCGCCGCGTCCGCCGTCTGCTCGACCAGCTCGGCGTACCGGCCAACTGCTGAGCCGTCCCGCGACCCGCACCGACGCTCGGTGCCGGGTCCACGACCAGAGCGGGCCGACGCGCCTCGATCCACACCGGATGGTGCCCGCACCCTCTTCGCGTCGGGCTCCGGCGGGCGGGTTCAGATGTGGGCGCCCACGGGTCGGCGAAGAGTGAACTGAGAATGAACGAATAACGACATCAAGTGAAGTCGCATGCCATCTGACCTGGTGATATAAACGGGTCTTTATGTTCATGTGCCGTTCACCTAGCAGCCGAACCCGGATCACATAAACAGCTTCTTATGGGCTGTGTCGGCGGGTTGCCGCCGGCCACGTGGGAGCGTCCGGCAGGGACACTGCCGGGCCGTCTGAAGAGGACGAATTGTGATCAAGACAGTGCGTGGACTGGGCGTCGCGTCAGCCGCGCTGGTCCTGACGGTGGGATTGGCCGCCTGCGGTGGCGGCGACAACGACACAGCGGGCGGGGACACCGCGGCCGAGTTGTCCGGTGAGGTGAAGGTCGACGGCTCCAGCACGGTGGGCCCGCTGAGCAAGGCGGCGGCGGACCTGTACGCCGAGGAGCAGGCGAAGGTGAACGTCACCGTCGGCATCTCCGGCACCGGTGGCGGATTCAAGAAGTTCTGCAACGCGGAGACCGACATCTCCGACGCCTCCCGGCCGATCAAGGACGAGGAGAAGAAGGAGTGTGACGCCAAGGGCGTCAAGTACGTCGAACTGATCGTCGCCAACGACGCCCTGTCGGTCGTGGTGTCGAAGGAGAACACCTGGACCGACTGCCTGACCGTGGCGCAGTTGAAGAAGATCTGGGAGCCCGGGTCGAAGGTCAACAACTGGAACCAGGTCGACCCGAAGTTCCCCAACGAGCCGCTGAAGCTGTTCGGCGCCGGTACCGACTCCGGCACCTTCGACTACTGGACCGACGCGATCAACGGCGAGGAGGGCGCGCACCGCACCGACTACACCCCCTCGGAGGACGACAACGTCATCGTCCAAGGGGTAAGCGGCTCCAAGGGCGGGTTGGGCTACTTCGGGTTCACCTACTACGAGGAGAACGCGGACAAGCTGAAGGTCCTCAAGGTCGACGGCGGGGCCGGGTGCGTCGAGCCCAGCATCGCCACCGCCCAGGACAACTCCTACAAGCCGCTGTCCCGGCCGCTGTTCATCTACGTCTCCGACAAGGGTGTCGCCAAGCCGCAGGTCAAGGGCTTCATCGACTTCTACATCGAGAACATCGACGAGGTGGTCAAGGAGGCCAAGTTCGTGCCGCTGACCGAGGCGCAGAAGACGACGCTGAAGTCCGAGTACGACTCGCTGCCGAAGGCCTGAGACCTGTGGTCACCATCCCCGGTCCCCGCGTCCCCGCCGCCGCCGTGCGGCGGGGGCGCCGCCACCCCGGTGAGCGGATCATCGAGACCCTCCTCGTCGTCGCGGCGGCCGTGTCGATCGCGACCACGATCGGCATCGTCGTGTCCCTGGCGGTGCCGACGGTCGAGTTCTTCGGCGAGGTCAGCCTCGTCGAGTTCGTCACCAGCACCCAGTGGACCCCACTGTTCGCCGACAAGAACTACGGCGTCGCCCCGCTGCTGGTCGCGACCCTGTGGGTGACCGCGATCGCCACGGTGATCGCCGTCCCGCTCGGGATCGGCGCGGCGATCTACCTGTCCGAGTACGCCCGCCCGGGAACCCGCAAGGTCCTCAAGCCGGTCCTGGAGATCCTCGCCGGCATCCCGACCGTGGTGTACGGGTTCTTCGCCCTCACCTTCCTCAACCCCGGCCTGATCGACCTGTGGCCCGGCGCCAGCAAACCCGAGTTCCAGAACCTCCTCGTCGCCGGGATCGCGATGGGCATCATGATCGTCCCCACCGTGGCCAGCCTGTCCGAGGACGCGATGAGCGCGGTACCGCACAGCCTGCGGGAGGGCGCCTACGCCCTCGCCTCGTCGAAGATGCAGGTCGCCACGAGGGTCGTCGTCCCGGCCGCGTTGTCCGGGATCGTCGCCGCGATCGTCCTCGGGGTGTCCCGGGCGCTGGGCGAGACGATGATCGTCACCATCGCCGCCGGGTTGAAGACCGCCGGCATCCCCGGCTCGCCGATCGAGGGCGCGGCGACGATGACCGGCTACATCGCCGGCGCCGGCCAGGGTGACCTACCGGTCGACTCCCTCGACTACCTGACCATTTTCGCCGTCGGCGCCACCCTGTTCGCGTTCACGTTCGTCCTCAACGCCATCTCCATCCGCCTGGTCCGCCGCTTCCGGGAGGTGTACGAGTGAGCACCAAGACCGCCCCACCGCCCCTGCACCGGACCGGCACACGGGACGCCGCCGAAGTCGCCGCCGAACTGACCGGCCGGCGTACCCGACCCGGCGAGGTCCTGTTCAAGCTCACGTTGCAGCTCTGCCTGCTGATCGCGTTCGCGTTCCTGATCGCACTGATCACCTTCGCCGTCTACAAGGGCTGGAACCGTCTCGACCCACGACTGTGGGAGAACATGCCAACCGGCCGCGCCTCCCGGGCCGCGCAGGCCGGTGTCCAGTCCGCGATCACCGGCACCCTGTGGGTGATCGGCCTGACCGCCGCGATCTGCCTGCCCGTCGGCATCGCCTCCGCGATCTACCTGGAGGAGTACGCCGACAACACCCGCTGGTACAACCGACTCCTGGAATTGAACATCCAGAACCTCGCCGGCGTGCCGTCGATCGTGTTCGGCATCCTCGGCCTCGGCCTCATCGCCCGGGTCATCGGCCTCGGCTTCACCGTCATCACCGCCGCGATCGTGCTGTCCCTGCTCGTCCTGCCCACCGTGATCATCGCCTCCCGGGAGGCCCTACGGGCGGTGCCGCAGTCGATCCGGCACGCCTCCTACGCCCTCGGCGCCACCCGATGGCAGACCACCTGGCGACAGGTTCTACCCGCCGGCATCCCCGGAATGGCGACCGGCGCGATCCTCGCCCTGTCCCGCGCCCTCGGCGAAGCCGCCCCACTGATCCTGCTCGGCGCGGTCACCTTCATCCGGTTCAACCCCGACAGCCCGCTGTCGAGCTACACCACCCTGCCGATCCAGATCTACAACCTGATCAAGGAACCGCAGGCCGAGTTCCAGGAACTCGCCGCCGCCGCGATCGTGCTGCTGCTGGTCATCCTCCTGCTGATGAACTCCGCCGCGATCGGAATCCGCAACCGCTTCCAGAAGCGCTGGTAGCCCGCGATGAGCAGCCCCAACCCGAAGGATCCCGCTGTGAACGACGCCTCCGCCAACACCCGCCCGCCGGCCGGGCCGGTGACCCTGACCATCCCCGACCCCAGCCCCCGCAAGCGGGACAAGGGCGAGCCGGTGCTGGACCTGCAGGACGTGTCCGTCTTCTACGGCGACTACCAGGCCGTCCGTGGCGTGGACATGACCATCGCCCGCCACGAGATCACCGCCCTGATCGGCCCGTCCGGCTGCGGCAAATCCACGGTGCTCCGGTCACTGAACCGGATGAACGACCTGATCCCCGGCGCCCGCGTCGCCGGCCGGATCGCCTACCACGGCCAGGACCTCTACTCCCGAGACGTCAACCCGATCGACGTCCGCCGGCTCATCGGCATGGTCTTCCAGAAACCGAATCCGTTCCCCAAGTCGATCTACGACAACATCGCCTACGGACCCCGAATCCTCGGCTGGAAAGTCCCCAACATGGACGCCCTCGTCCAGCAGGCCCTGACCCGCGCCGCCCTGTGGGACGAAGTCAAAGACAAACTGAAGACGTCCGCTCTCGCACTGTCCGGCGGACAGCAACAGCGACTCTGCATCGCCCGCACCATTGCCGTCAGCCCCGAAGTGATCCTGATGGACGAGCCCTGCTCCGCGCTCGACCCGATCGCCACCGGCAAGATCGAAGACCTGATGCACGAGCTGTCGTACAGCTACACCATCGTCATCGTCACCCACAACATGCAACAGGCCGCCCGCGTCTCGCACCGCACCGCGTTCTTCACCGCCGAAGTCGACCAGGCCGGTGTCCGGCACGGCCGGCTCGTCGAGTACGACGACACCAACAAGATCTTCACCAACCCCGTCGACAAGCGCACCGAGGACTACATCACCGGACGATTCGGCTGATGCCCGACACCAACCACCGGGACGACATCCCCGTCCAGCCCCAGGCCGGCACCCCGCCGGCCTGCCAGCCGCTGACCCCACGCACCGTCCGGGCCCGGTTCCTCCTACTCGTCGTCGACCCCGACACGGCCGCCTCGAAAGCTGTCGCCGCCGCTCTGCAAGACCGGCAGATCGACGTCGTCTGCACCGATGACCCCGCCGACGCGATGCTGCAAGCCGGCGCGCTGCTGCCCGACGCCGTCCTCACCGCCGCCCAGGTACCCCCCATGCGCGGCTCCGCGATCGCCCGCGCCCTACACACCCGCGGCTGCATCCCCACCCTCGTCGGCGTTGGTGAGGACGACGGTCCGGAGGCCAGCCTCGCGCTCGCCAACGGCGCCACCGCCTGCGTCCCTCGCCCCTACCGCATCACCGATATCCTGCCGATCCTCCGCGCGATCAGCCCCGACACCGCCGCCGACTTCCACGCCGCGATCCAGGTCGGCGCCCTCCGGCTCGACCCCGCCGCCGTCGAAGTCCGCTTCCACGGCCGACGCATCGAACTACCGCTACGCGAGTTCCAACTCCTGCACCTGCTCATGCTGCACGCCGGCCGCGTCGTCACCCGCGCCCAGATCAACCAACTCGTCTGGAGCCGCGACGACGAACCCTCCAACACCCTCAACGTCCACATCCGCCGCCTACGCACCCGCCTCGGCGACGACCTTCGAGACCCGAAAATCATCATCTCCGTCCGCGGCCTCGGCTACCGCCTCGACATCCCCGACACCCCAACCCACCCTTGATCGACGTCACTCGCTGTTCACTCTCCGGTCATCCGGCACCGGTCGGCGGCTCCATAAACTCGCTCCATGCCCGCTGCTGACCAGGCCACACACGCGCACACCTGCGCACCCGAACCGATCCACCCACCACTGGCCCGCGCGGACGCCGAACACATCGCCCGCCTCCTCAAAGCCCTCTCCGACCCCACCCGCCTACAAATCCTCTCCATCATCGAAGCCGCACCCGCCGGCGAAGCCTGCGTCTGCGACCTCACCGAACCGTTCACCATGACCCAGCCCGCGATCAGCCACCACCTCAAGGTCCTCGTCGACGCCGGCATCCTCTGCCGCGACAAACGGGGCAGCTGGGCCTGGTACTCCCTCAACCCCACCCAACTCGAACCCATCCGGCACCTGCTGCCCGGACCCCACTTCCTGCAACCCACCGGCGTCTAAGCCCCGGGCCAAAGGGGCAGATGTGGCGAGGACCGGCTGGTCCTGACCGTCGTACCCGACAACGGATTCGGCCCTGAAAGTCCGAGGTTAGGGGGCTACCAGGCCGGCCCGGTAGGCGAAGACCACCGCCTGGGCGCGGTCCCGAGCACCGATCTTGGCAAGTGTCCGCTTCACGTGGGTCTTCGTGGTCGACTCGGCGATCCCGAGCAGATCGGCGATCTCCTCGTTCGAGTACCCCTCCGCCACCAGGCACAGGACCTGGATCTCCCGCGAGGTCAGCCCGGACAACCGGCCGGCCGCTGCGGCGGCCGGGCCGACGGGGGACTGCCGGACGAAGTGCTCTACCAGGTCGCGGGTGACCGATGGGTCCAACAGCGTGTCCCCGGCCGCCACCGTCCGCACCGCGTCCACCAGCCGCTCGGGGGAGGCCCGCTTGAGCAGGAACCCGCTGGCACCGGCGCGCAGCGCGCCCCACACGTATTCGTCGTGGCGGAACGTGGACAGCACCAGCACCCGGGTCGGCACGCCGGCCGCGACGATCCGGCGAGTGGCCTCGATGCCGTCGACGCCCGGCATCCGGACGTCCATGAGCACGACGTCCGGGGTCAACGACCGGCACCGTTCGACCGCCTGCAGACCGTCAGCCGCCTGGTCGACCACCTCGATGTCGTCTGCGGCGGCGAGCACTACCTCGACGCCCGCCCGCAGCAGTGCGTCGTCGTCGGCCAGCAGCACCCGTATGGTCATCGCAGGGGGAGTACCGCCCGCACCCGGAAGCCACCCGTGGAACCCCGTCCGTGCTCCAGCGAGCCCCCGAACATCGCGGCACGTTCGGCGATCCCCAGCAATCCGCGCCCCGGCTGGTAGCCCGGATCCGGGCCGCGTCCGTCGTCGCAGATCTCCAGCTCCAGGCGTCGACCGTCCTGGCCGACCCGGACCCGAGCCGCACTCGCCTGCCCGTGCCGCAGCGCGTTCGTGAGCGCCTCCTGCACGATCCGGTACGCCGACAGGTCGAGGCTGCCCGGCAGCGGCGAACCGGCCAGGTCGACCTGCAGCGACACCTCCATACCCGCCTGGGTCATCCGCTGGGCGAGGCGCGGCAGCTCGGCGAGCCCGGGCCGGCTGGATGCCGCCTCGTCACCGTCCCGGAGGGCGCCGAGCACCAGATCCAGCTCGTCGAGGGCCTCTCGGCCGATCTGCTCCACGCCCCGCAGTATCTCCCGGGCCTGGTTCGGCGCGCGGTCCAGCACCACCCGTGCCGCGCCGACCCGGACCAACATGACGTTGACCGTGTGGCCGACCAGGTCGTGCAGCTCCCGGGCGATCCGGGTCCGCTCGCTGGTGACCGCTGACCGGCGCATCCGCCGCCGCGCCGCCGCCTGCCGCTCCCGGCGCCGGGCACCGCCGTAGCCGGCACCCCACGCCAGTAGCCACACGAACACCACCCCGGCCGGCGCGGACCATGGTGCCTCCACGCTGGTGAAGTACAGCAGCACTGCCGGTAGGACCAGCACCGGGCCCCACAGTGCCCGCCGCCGGGTTCCGTACAGGCCCAGGGAGTAGAGACCGATCAGGTTCACGTAGGGTGCCAGCGGGTCGGCCTGCACCCACAGCGCCTCGGCCGACAGGGCCGCCGACCCCAGCAGGTACGCGGCCAGCGGCACCCGGCGCCGGACGGCAAGGCACCCGGCAATCGCCACTGACAGCGCCAGCGCGGTCGGCAGCTTCTCGCCGAGCGCCGGCGCCACGGTGATCCGCTGGACGACCAGCGCCGCCAACGCGGCGCCTGCCAACGCGACGTCGACCGCCGGCACCCGCGGCAGGGAGACGGCCATGCAACTACCTCGGCACAGCCGGGGACTGACTCTCCCGGCGTATGTCGATGAGGATAAGCGCGAGGTTGGCGGTGATGGTCGCACCGACCACCGTGGTCACCAGGGCGGCGAGTCCCGCTACGGCGTGGAACCCGAGCCAGGCGCCAAGCAGCGACCCGGCCAGTGCCGCCGCCAGGCCCGCCGACCGGGTCCGGCGGGTCCGGTCCCGGTCGACCCAGGCTCCGAAGGTGGCGAGCCCGGCGGCGATGCCGATGGAGACCACCGCCAGCCACTGGCCGCCGACAAACAGCCCCGGGCACAGGCTGGAGCCGACCAGCACCGCGAGGGACCAGCCACCGATGCCCACGACCATCGGGGCGAGGCCGCGCAACCAGGCGCTCGCCCGGGATCCCAGGCGCCCCCGGCGGTGCACCCGCAGCGCCATCCCACCTAGCAGTGTGAGGGCAACCAGTGCGAGGCAAGCCAGGGTACCGAACAGGACCCATGCGATGGTGGACAGGCTGACGGTCCCGGCCTCGAACTCGGCCGGGCGGGTCTCGTACCGCGAGTCGTCCACCTCGCCGCGCTGGAAGTAGGCGCTCAGCAGCTGCGTGCTGGCGTCGGGCTGGTAGCTCCAGAAGTCGACTGTGTGCCCGAGCTCGGCCAGAATGACCTGCCGGCCGTTCGGCAGCGCGGGCAGCAGCTCGTCGGTGGCGAACTGTGGTGGCGTCGAAAAGTCGACCGTGCCGCCGACCAGGAGGGTCTCGACCTTGCTCGGCCGCACTTGCTGATAGTCCACATAGTCCGGGCTCGCCGGCCATCCGTCGGTGAGCCGGCCACCCGCCCACAGGAATTCGTTGGCGGCGTTGGCGAGAATCGAGTCGGCGGCGCCGCCGGTCGCGTAGTGCCCGTCGACCACCTCGGCGTCGATGACTCCGGAGGCGGCGAACTCGCCCCAGACGAACGTCCCCGGGAAGACCACGCTGGTCAGCATCGAGATGGCCCAGAACCCACTCGGGTCGCCGCTGGCCGCAGCCAGCCAGGCGTCGAACATGGTCGGCGCGTTCAGCGGAGCTGCCGCCTCGGTGGTGTGGTAAAGGCCGAACTGCGTCCCCGCCCGGACGTTGCCCTTCTTGATCGGAAGAAACATCCAGCGGTCGGGCAGGTCCGCCGAGACGGCGGCCATGGTGGCGGCGAGGTCATCCGTACGGGCGGCGCACCCGTCGTCGCGGGCACACAGCGCGGCGTAGTGGCCGAGCTGGTCGTCGGTGACCGCCGGATCCCACCAGAAGTGGCCCGGCGGGTTGACCGCGATCATCACCGACCGGTGGATCGACTCCGGATACCGCCAAGCGTAGATCATCGCGGCCCGGGTCCCTGCGCTCTGGCTCAGCAGGTGGATCCGCTGGTAGCCGAGGGCCTGCCGCGCCGCCTCGAAATCGTCGACCCGCTGTGGCAACGAGTAGCCATCGAGATCGACTCCCTCGCCGGTCAGTCGCCGCGCGCAGTCGGCGAACGCCTTCGCGTACCGGCGCATCGACTCCTCGCCCGTGAAGTCCGCTGACCGTTGCACCGCCGACTCGACCTCGGGGCAGTCGAGCACCGTCGACCCGTCGACGCCGCGATACCCGACCAGGACCACGTCGTGGCCGTCGGTCAGGCGGCTCGCCTCCGGAAACGACATGTTCGTTCCGCCGGGACCGCCCGCGAACCGGAAGATCGGCTCCGCGGGATCCCCACTCGTGGCCCGGATCCGAACCACCGGCAGCGCGATCAGGTCAGATCCGGGATCCCGCCGGTTCTCTGGGACCACCAGGGTGCCGCACTCGGCGTCCAGGCTCCCCGCCTCGGTGTCGAAACTGCACGGCTCCAGGGCGAGATCGCCGGCCCGGGCGCCATCGGGGACGGTCAGTCCGGAGCCGTCCGGCAGAGCGAGATATCCGAGGGCGAGCGCCGTCAGCCCGATTGCGACCAGGGCAGCCACCCTGGTCCGGGTGAAGACCTGCAACTGTGACCTGTGCACCATGGGCGGCACGCTACGGTGGAATCGCCCGCCCGGCGTCCCTCCACCGGGGTGGCTCCGGCTACCCCTCAGGGGGTAGCCGGCCCTCGCACCGGTCGGGGTGCCCCCTTGTCGGGCGGCGCAGCCCGCCCAGCACCATCGCCTCGACCACAGCCCGGTACGTGCAACGCCGCGAGCAGGGCGTGCACCCTCACGCCCCGGCAGGCACGTCGACCGTCTGGTCGACACCCTTGAAGCGCTTCCCGCCAGGATCGGCGCATCGATTCTCGCCGCGTGGAATGCCAAGGAAGACCTGCTCGACCTGCTCGCGACCGCCCGCACCCAACCCGACGGGAACACGTCCACCGACTGCTGCACCGCTTCTACACCCGCTGCGCCGCCGCCGACCTGCCCGAACTACACCGGCTCGCCACCACGATCGAAACCTGGTAGCCACAGGTCCACGCATTCCTACATACGGGGATCACGATCGCCGGGTCGGAAGGCACCAACCGCGTTATCAGGACCATCGCCCGAGACGCCTACGGCTTCCGCAACCCAGAAAACCAGCGCCTACGCACCTGCACCGCGACCACCCGACGCCACCGCGGACACCTCAGCCCCGCTTGACTTCGAACGGCCCGCATCATCAAACCAGGCGAGATACACCTGTACGCGGGCCCCGGCTCAAATCTGGTGGATATGGGCCGGGATGCAGTGCACGACCCCTCGTCGTTGTGGGTGGTCGACTCCGAAGCCGGTTTTGACGATTTGTTCAACCTTGTCACCGATCCCGGGTTCCTCGTGGTGGCCTGGGATCGGGTGCGGCACAACAAGGGAGCACGCACCGCCGGAGTGGACGAGGAGACAGCCCGTTACATCGAGGCGGTACGTGGGGTGGAAGGATTCCTCACGGAGCTACGAGAGGATCTCAAAGCTCGTGCCTTCCGGCCACTGCCGGTACGGCGACGGGCGATCCCCAAGGCGGGCGGCAAGGTCCGTTACCTGGGTATCGCAACAGTCCGTGACCGGGGGTGCAGGCACCTCTGAAGCTGGTGTTGGAGCCAATTTTCGAGGCGGATTTCCTCCCATGCAGCTACGGGTTCCGTCCGAACTGCCGGGCTCATGACGCGGTGGCTGAGGTGCACCACTTCGCGTCCCGATCATATGAGTGGATCGTGGAGGGAGACATCAAAGCCTGCTTCGACGAGATTTCGCACCCAGCTCTTTTAGACCGGGTACCGAAACGTGTTGGGGATAAACGTGTCATGGTCTTGGTGAAGGCGTTTCTGAAAGCGGGCATCCTCCTGGAGGACGGCACGCTTTCGGACACCGATGCCGGTACGCCTCAAGGGTCGATCCTATCCCCGTTGCTCAGCAACGTGGCCCTGTCGGTCCTGGACGAGCACATCGCCCAGGCACCGGGAGGACCCGCAGCCAGCCCGTATGAACGGGCCAAGCGTCGCCGCCAGGGTCTGCCCAACTATCGCCCCGTGCGGTACGCGGACGACTGGTGCCTGACCGTGTCAGGCACCAAGGAGCACGCCGAAGCGCTGCGAGACGACCTCGCCGGAGTCCTGTCCACGATGGGCCTGCGCCTGTCGCCGGAGCAGACCCTGGTCACCCGCATCGACGAGGGCCTCATGCTCCTCGGCTGACGCATCCAGCGCCACCGCAAACGAGGCACCGGCAAGAACTACGTCTACGTCTACCCGGCCAAGAAGTCGCTTACGGCGGTCATGGCCAAGGTGAAGACGACCTGCCGGGTGAACACGAACCTGCCGCTCGATGCCCTGCTGCACCCGCCCAACCGGATGCTGCGGGGGTGGACCACGTACTTCAAGTACGGCTGCTCACATGCGACCTTCAGCTACCTGCGTTCGTACCTGTGGAAACCGGTCGTCAGGTGGCAGGAGCGCAAGCATCGACGCACCCCGTGGAAGGAACTGCGTCGACGCTACGGCATCTGGCCCGCCGACGGTGCTGTTCGACCCGGCCAGAGTGCGCGCACAGCGCTACTACTACCGGGGAACACGTATCCCGACACCATGGCCGAGCACCACATGAGGTAATCACTGATCCCTGCCGGGGCTTGTGGAGAGCCCGGTGCGCTTGGCGGTGCACGCCGGGTTCGGGAGGCGGCTCGGGGAAACCCATCGGCGGTAACGCCGGCAGGGCGCCCCGGGTCGACCTCACCTGAACCGAGTGGAGGTGGGAGACCTTCACCTATGGCCGTCGCAGCGGCTGCGTGAAGCTGGGGGCAGCCTGATCCGGGGGGCGCCGGCCGGGGAGGGTGGGAGGCAGCCCTGACGACGACGGGACGTGCCGGTACTGCCAGACGGTGCGGGTCCGGCTAGCGAGACGAGAAGGTGTACTGACAGGAACCAGCGTTGACGTCCCTGAGGCCCCTCGGCTGAAGGGCGAAAGGTGGGCCGCAAGCGGCATGTTCCCGTCCGGGATGGCATGTTGCGCTTCGCCGCTTTGCTCCCGGCCGGTCATACCGCGCTTGGCCGCTTCGCTGTCGGCGCATCGGCCCGGTCGGCGCGGATGACCAGCAGGCACGATGAAGCCCGGTGCCCGTCGAGGTATAGCCGACACCGGACAGTCGATCGTTGTGATCTCGCTGTTAACCGCGTCGGCTCCGCCTGCGCCAGAAGACCAGTCCTGCGACGGCCGCCGCGATGGCGGCCAGGATGGTCCAGTCGCCCGCAACGGTTGCATCCGGCAAGACCGGCACCGGGTTCGACTCATGCTCGCCGCTCGCGGGCGCTGTGCTCATGCCGATACGGTATCGCAGTGGACGAAGGGCTGTGTGGGGCGCGTCTTGCGGCCCGCTACCACGACCCGGCGAGCAGCGGGCCGCCCACGTCGACCGTGGCAGGGTCTTGCGCTCTGGGGTCGGTGCTGGTGACGGCGGTGATGAGGTCGTGGGGCCGGCGGTTGGCGCATCGGATGGCGCGGGCGATGTTGGTTTCCCCGCTGAGTCGGTGGAAGCCGATCTCGGTGTTACGTAGGGCGGCCATGACAGCGGGTCCGTTGCTGGTCCGGGCTTGATGAAGATCTTCATGGAACGTTACGTCCCGGACATGGTGGAAGGCGGGGATTTCGTTGGACTTCGCGCTGATGGTGACCTGGGCCAGGACGATGCCGGTGCTGGTGTCCAGCGCGGACAGCAGATGCACCTGACCGCCGTCAGCGCGGCGGGCGCCGCGCAGGGTCTTACCGTCGATGGCGACTGTCAGGAGTCCGGCGAGCGGGTATCGCAGTCCGCGCCGTTTGCGGGGATCGGGCACCGCTGATAGCGCGTGTAGAAGTCCGGTTTGTTCACGGTCGGTTACTGGGTGGGCTGGGGTGTTGGTGTGGGTGGTGACTTCGGACAGTACTTGGATGGGGCATGCTGACATCGCGGGTGAGGGCCTCGAGGGTGTTCTGGGAGCGCCGAGAACTCCATGATCACCCAGGCGACCTCACCCGCCCTGGCCGCCTCCACAAAGGCCGATCACCTTATAACCCCAGCTCAAGCGGCCGTCCACCGAACCCGCAATGGCCCTGCCTCCCTCGGGTGGAACCGGGCACGTCCTGCACGTCCGGGTCGAACCAGCGCTCGCCGGTTTGTGCCCACTCGCTGAATCGCAGCGCTCGTAAGGTCAGTCACCGCCTCATTGTTCGCACGGTCCGGTGCCGTGAACAGTGACGGCACGTCACGTGTCGGCGTGACATGGCGCCACTGTCGGGTGGCTGCGGCGGCTGGTGGCCTGGAGGCATCGCGCCGGGCGCAGAGGAACAACCGTGACCAGTTGGCCGGGAGGCAGGCATGAAACGACGTCGAAGAGTGGGCTTGACCGTCGTCGGGCTCGCCGCGTCCCTGTGGCGCACCGGCCAAAGCGGTGGGGCACAGCGGCGGGCTGGCTCCCTCGACCGGCTGCAACGCACACGCTGACGCCGGTTGTGAACACCAGGTGCGGTCCAGACAGCCTCGACTTAGCAGAAGCGTATAAAGGAGTCCGTGGCGTGAGCAGAAGGACGAGCATTACGTCCCGCCCCGGCAGGGGTCGCCCGCCCCTACGGCGACTTGGTTTCGTGAGTATCGCCTTGGTGGCCTGTGTGGTTTCGGTCGTGGCGTGCACCTCCGGCGAGGAAGAGAATCCAGATCCGGGCGAAAGCGCGGCCAGCGTTGCGCTGGAGCGGTACTACACCCAGAAGCTGGAGTGGAAGGGCTGTACCGACTTCGCCACCAGCCCGCGTGAGGCGGAGGTCCTCGGGAAGGCTCCGGCCGAGTGCGCGTGGCTGAGTGTGCCGCTGGACTACGACGACCCTCAGGGCACCGACACGACCGTTGCGGTCCTGCGCTTCGCCGCCCGGGGAGAGTCGCAGGGCTCGCTGCTGTTCAACCCCGGCGGTCCGGGCGGCTCCGGCATTCTGGGCGGTCTGGGCGTCGCGGCTCAGATGACGAAGAGTCGCATCACCGAACGGTTCGACGTGGTCGGTTTCGACCCGCGTGGTGTCGGCGCGACCAAGCCCGCGGCCGACTGCTACACCGAGGGCGGCACGAGCCGGGGCGACGAGGTGTTCCCGCTGATGACCATGACCGCCTCGCTGACGGAGGAGGACACCCGGGCGGTGTTCGACCGCTGCGCCAAGGGATCCGGGGGTGTGCAGGCACTTACGCAGATGGGTTCGCGGACGACCGCTCGGGACATGGACGTGCTGCGGGCGGCGCTCGGTGAGGAGAAGTTGACGTTCCTCGGTCAGAGCTACGGCACCCGGCTGGGAGCGGTGTACGCGGAGCAGTTCCCGCAGCGGGTGCGGGCGATGGTCCTCGACGGTGCCTTCGACCCCCGCCTGGGGACGATCGAGCGCCGGCTCTCGGCGTACGAGGGCTTCCAGCGAGCCTTCGAGGCGATGGCCGCCGCGTGCGCGGCGAAGGCGACCTGCCCGTTGGGGACCGATCCGAAGGCGTGGACGTCGACGTTCCAGACGATCGTTGCGCCGCTACGGGGCAAGCCCGTGCCCGCACTCGACCAGAAACTCGACTTCGACGAGGCGCTCGGTGGGGTCATGGCGGGCCTGTACAGCCCGGACAAGTGGCCCGCGATCATGAGTGGTCTCGCGGAGGTGCGGCAGGGGCGTGGCGACACGCTGCTGGAGCTGACGTTCGACTTCGAAGGTGGTGAGCCCGACTCCGTGGTCAACGGCAACGCCATCGAGGCGATGTTCGCGATCAACTGCATGGACGAGCAACGGCTCACCCCGCAGGACGCCACCCGGCTGCGCGTGAAGACCTACGAGACGGCGCCCTTCATGAACCCCGGCGGAGACCCTGCGGCGGGCGCACGCGATGGATGCGAGTTCTGGCCGGCCCCACCGACGCTCGGTATCCCGTACGCGCAGAACGTCATGGGCCTGCCGGACACGCTGGTCGTTTCGATCACCGGTGACGCCACCACTCCGCACCAGGGTGCCGTCAGCCTCGCCGACACCCTGGGCAGCGCCCTGCTGACCGTCGAGGGGGAGGGACACACCATCGTCTCCTCCGGGAAGAACGAGTGCGTCGACACCATCGCCGCGGACTACCTCATCGACCTCAAGCTGCCGGCCAGCATGCCCACCTGCTCCATCTGAGCCCGACAACATGACGATCGAGACGAGCGCGGATAGGAGACGGCATGGCCTGGAGCATACGTGCGCTTGCGGAACTCGTCGGCACCACGATGAACACCATTCGGCACCACCACCGTCTCGGCCTGCTCGAGAGCCGGAGCGCCGATACAACGGATACAAGCAGTACGGGGCGCGGGATCTCGTACGCCTTCCGTGCATCGGACGGCTCGCCGATCTGGGGGTGCTGCTCTCCCGGATCGGTGAGGTGGACGGGAACATCGCCCCGGACGCGCTGAGCCAAGTCGACACCGAACTCGCGGCGGACATCGAGCGCCTGCCGAGAACTCGGTCGGACATCGCGGCCATCCTGCACGACAGCGCGCCGGCCGACACGTCTGCGGGGTTCGAGCCCCGTCGCATCAGGTCTGTCCGGGCACGACAGCTCGATGATCCACATTCACCCGCAGCTCCACGACGATCGTCATAGCTGTCGGGCAGCGCCGCCTCGGATGACCTCGAACGGAGCCACGCGGTCGCTACCGTGGCCAGCTGAGCATGGCCGTGTCGGCGATCTCCTGGAGCTCGTCGGGGCCGAGGCCACTGGCGGCCTGGACGGCGATGCCGAACCCCACCGTCATGATGTATCGGGCGAGTCGCGCCGGCTTGGCGTCACGCGGGAGGTCGCCCTCGTCGACGGCGCGCTGGAAGCGCTCCTCAAGACGCACGCCAGCGTCGTTGCGCCAGTCGACGAGCACCTCGCGGGCGGGTCGACCGTCGTCGCCGGACGCCAGCGCGCCCTGAACGGTCAGGCATCCGGAGGGGGCGTCGGGACGGGTCGTGGTCTGGACCGATCCACGGAGAAACGCCTCGGCCACTGCTCGCGCGGTCGGCTCCGTCAGGGCGTGCGTCGCGTAGGAGGCTGGCCCCTGCCCGTAGCGCTGGAGGGCCTTGCGGAAAAGCTGCTCCTTGTTGCCGAAGGCCGCGTACATGCTCGTCTTGGTGATCCCCATGGCAGCGGTCAGATCGGTGAGGCTCGCGCCCTCGTAACCTCGGGCCCAGAACACCTGCATGGCGCGCTCCAGCGCCTCGTCGATGTCGAACCCCCGAGGGCGGCCGATGGCGGCCTTCCGGAACCCACCCATACGGCCAGCGTACTCCTTGGTACAGAACCCGTACGGAGCGGCAGCCTGGGCAGATGCCCCTCAGCGGGTGTGTGACGGTGTCATTCAGTACTGATCGGTTCGGAAGTGCTAGAGTTCTGTACCGACCGAAACATAACTAGCAGGTGGGGAAGTCCGCACAATGAAGAACACTTCGCTCGGCGGCCTCGAGATCTCTCGCATCGGCCTCGGCGCCATGGGGATGTCAGCGTTCTACACCGGCGCCGGCCGGCTCGACGAGTCGATCCGCACGATCCGGCGTGCCCTGGATCTCGGAGTCACCCACATCGACACCGCTGAGCTTTACGGCCCCTTCACGAACGAGGAACTGGTGGGTCGTGCCGTGCGAGGGCACCGGGACGAGGTCGTGCTGGCCACCAAGTTCGGCCTCATCTCCCACACCGGCCGCTCTGGTCCGGACAGCACCCCGGCCAACATCCGGACCGCCGTGCAGGGGTCCCTACAGCGCCTGGGGACCGACTACATCGATCTCTACTACCAGCACCGGGTAGATCCTGACACGCCCATCGAGGAGACCGTGGAGACGCTGGCCGAGCTGGTGGCCGAGGGCAAGGTCCGCCACATCGGCCTGTCGGAGGCGGCCTCCGCGACGATCAGGCGGGCTCACGCCGTGCATCCGGTGGCCGCGGTCCAGACCGAGTACTCACTGTGGGCCCGCGACCCCGAGGCCGAGATCCTGCCCACCACACGCGAACTGGGGATCGGCTTCGTGCCGTACTCGCCGCTCGGGCACGGCTTCCTCGCCGGGAACATCCGCTCCCTCGACGGCCTCGACGCCGACGACTGGCGCCGTACCAACCCACGCTTCGTCGGCGACAACCTCGCACGCAACCTTCGCATCGTCGACGAGGTCCGTGCCGTCGCCACCGAGATCGGGGCCACACCCGCGCAGGTCGCCCTGGCCTGGCTGCTGGCCCAGGGCGACGACATCGCCCCCATCCCGGGCACCACGCGGATCGCCCGGCTGGAGGAGAACACCGCCGCTGACCGCCTTACGCTCACCGCCGACCAGGTCGCCCGGCTGAACAGCCTGCCCCCGGCCTCCGGTGATCGCTTCGACGAGGAAAACCTGGCCGCCATCGACCGCTGACCGAAGATGCGAGGGTCCGGCGCGCCAAGCAGGCAAACTGACCACCGGTGACGGCACCGGGTAATTCGGCATCGCGCCTGTCAAAGAGCGAGCACGTGAGGCGGCAGACGAGCATCGTCTCCTCTTACGGAACGTGACCGTGTTCCAGGAACAGGTCTCCGGTGAGGCGGAGTCGAGACGGATCTCGACCGTCGCACCTCTCAGTTCGAGGAGCATGCCGTGAGACCCATCGACAACAGGAAGGTTCGACCCGATGACGCAGCACCCTGGAGAACCCTTCGTCGGCGGCGGGACCGAGACGCCGGGCGAGGCGAAGCGGATCGAGGCTCCGACCCTGGCGGAGGATCTCCTGCTCCTCCTGTTCCAGCCGGGCACCGGGACCATCGCCGGAGAGAACACGCTCTTCTACACCCTGGCCGGAGCGGTGCTCGCAGATCTCGGGCTCGGCGATCACGTACGAACCGGTTCCGGCCGGGGCGGGACGGCGCGGGTGGAGGCCGTCGAGGATCACCCGCCGTCGGATGACATCCTGCGCTCAGCGTGGGACTACCTTTCCGCCAAGCCCCGAGGCGTCCAGACGGTGCTCGCGGCGATCGGACCGACGTTGCGTAGCCCGCTGCTGGAAAGGCTCATCGAACGCGGCGACATTCGCAGGGGAACCCGCAAGGCGCTCGGTCTGTTCCGCATGACCGTCCTCGAGGACGGCGGAAGCGGGCGTCGATCACGCCTCCTCGCCGACGTCCGCGACGTGCTCGTCGAGGGGGCCGAGCCGCAGCCTCGTGTCGCCGCGCTCACGGCGCTGCTGTCGGGAAGTGGCACACTGCCCCAGTTCCACCGCGAGATCCCCTGGACCTCCCCTGTGATCACCCGCGCCAAGGAACTCGAGAAGGGCAACTGGGGAGCCGGAGCCGCCGCCGAAGCGGTCGCCCGAACAGTCACGGCGACCATCGTCAACAACGCCGTCATCGCCACGGCCACACTTCCCCGGAACTAAGGATCGACCTCACCACGATTGTCCGAGGACGACATCCGCACCCATTCCGGTCCCACACCACTCTTCAACCGGCGCGACACCGCCCGTACTCCAGTCAGAGACACCCCAATTGACCATGCAGCGGCCCTGGGACATTGCCTGAGTCCGGCCTATTGGTAACCGCGCTCATCGGGTGGCTCCTGTCGTGCGGGTCCGCTGGCGTCTCGAGACGCCGTCGGCGGGCAGTTCCACGGGCGACGCGGCCCAGGACTGGTCGGGTAGGTGGCACAGGCGGGCCTCGGCGACGTCGAGCCGGCGCACGACCGCCTCCAGCCGGAACAGCTCCGCGTCGATCACCAGCGACGTTGAGCGGCCAGACCTCTCCGGTCTGCGCCTCGAACTCCTGCCGTAGCCGCAGGCCGCATTTCGGGCCCGCGCCAGCGCCAGCGCCGGATGACGGGGAGTCGTCCGGACCGTCGCTTACAGCCAGTCGTGTTCGCGGGCGTAGCGCGCCGCCTCGTGACGGGTGTGGGTCTGGGTCTTCTGCATGGCGTTGGAGAGGTAGTTGCGCACCGTGCCCTGCGCAAGGTGGAGCCGGCCGGCGATGTCGGCGACCGAGTAGCCAGAGCCGGTCTCCCGCAGGACGTCGAGTTCGCGGTCGGTCAGGGGGCAGTCGTCGATGACGGCCAGCGCGGAGACTTCCGGGTCGATCCAGCGCCTGCCGGTGTGCAGGGTGGCGATGACCGAGGTGATGTGGGCCGGCTCGGCGGACTTGCTGACGAAGCCCTGGACACCGAGTTTCAACGCCTTTCGCAGCACGCCCGGCCGCGCGTGCCGGGTCACCATGAGGATCACCTGTCCCGGGCGCGCGCGGCGGATCTGCGCGACCGCGCCGAGGCCGTCCACGCCCGGCATCTCCAGATCGATGACCAGCACGTCGGGTCGATGCCGCAGGGTGGCCTCGACGGCCGTCTGTCCGTCTTGCGCCTCGGCGAGGACGGTGATGTCGCCCTCCAGCGGCAGTAGTGCGGCCAGGGCTGTGCGGAGCAGCACCTCGTCGTCGGCGAGGACGATGGTCGTCATCGGTCGTGCTCCCACCCAGCCGCGGTGGTGCCGGCACGGGCGGACGGGAACATCGCGGCCGTCCGGAACCGCCCCTCGTGCTGTTCCACGGTCAGCTCACCTCCGTCACCGGACACTCGTTGTCGCAGGGCCGACAGCCCTCTGAGTCCCGGAAGTGAGTTGCCCGCCACCCCGTCGTTGACGATCGTGATACCCGCCTCGGAAAGCGTGATCTGCACCCGGGTGGCCTGCGAGTGCCGCAGGATGTTGGTGGTCGTCTCGCGCAGAACCTGGCCGAGCAGTTCGCCGGTCCGGGCGTCGGCCTCGGCCTGACGTGTCACCCGCACCCGGATGCCGGCGGCTTCGAACAGGTTCTTCGCGTTCTCGATCTCCGCCGAGAGGTTGAGCCGCCGTTGGGCGTAGGCGAGTTCCTTGGTCTGCGCGATGGTGTCGCTGACCAGGGTGTACGTCTCGCGTAGTTCCTTATCCGCCCGTCCGGCGTCGCGGAGCAGCATCTTCTGCGCCAGCGCGATCTTCAGCTTCACCACGTGCAGGGTGTGGCCCTGGATGTCGTGCAGGTCGCTGGCGAACCGGACGCGTTCCCGGACGACAGCCAGCTCCGCCTCGCGCTCCCGGGTCTGTTCGAGTTCCCGGATGAGGTCGTAGAACCGCTCGCCCGCTATCGTCATGACCGTCACCAGGACGGTGAGGGCAGTCGGGATGAGGACGTAGCTGACCAGGACCTCGCGTACGTCGTCCCGCTCCACCAGCAGGCGCGCCGCGCCGACGACGGCGACGTAGGAGAACAGCCCGGCCACCGCCAGGGCCCGGCGCCGCCGGACCTCGCGCAGGGCGAGGGAACCCACGGCGCAGAAACCCCAGTACGCGTTCGGGCTGCCGGTCAGCAGCACCCCCAGCGGCCACACGGCTCCCGCCACGATCAGGCCGGGCAGCGCGACCCGGGCGAGGTCGTTGGCCGTCCACCGTTCGAAGGCCACCAGGCCCGCCGCGACCCCCGGAGCCAGGACCATGACGTGCCACCAGGCATGCGCGTCGATGAACAGGAGGACTGCCGCAGCGATCATGAGCGGCGGCAGTGAGACCGCGAGATTGAGCCGGCGCAGCCGTCCCTGCGTCGACTCGGTGTAGCGCGGCGATCTTGCGGTCACCATCCCAGTATCCGGCTGTCCCCGGCCGCGACCAGTGACACCACATCACATGTACCTGTGACATGGTTGCACTGACGGGTGGCCGCGGGTCCCGCTGTCATGGATGCATGTCCAATGCACCAGTCATCGAAGTCGAGCGCCTGAACCTCACGTACGGCGACTTTCACGCGGTGAGGGATCTCTCTTTCGAGGTACGGCGGGGGGAGCTGTACGCGCTGCTCGGCACCAACGGGGCTGGGAAGACCTCGACGCTGGAGACCATCGAGGGACACCGGAGGCCGACCTCCGGCACCGTGCGTGTCTTCGGGCACAGCCCGCAGGACCGACGCGCCGTACGTCCCCGGATGGGCGTGATGCTCCAGGAGAGCGGGTTCTCCCCGGACCTGACCGTCCGCGAGTCCGTCGGTCTGGTCGGCCGGCTCACCCGGCGTACCGACGACGTCGACCGGTTACTCGACCTCGTCGACCTCACCGACCGGGCCGGCCGGAAGGTGTCCCAGCTCTCCGGCGGGGAGAAACGACGGCTGGACTTCGCGACCGCCGTCTACGGAACACCCGAGCTGATCTTCCTGGACGAGCCGACCACCGGCCTGGACATCCAGTCCCGCGACGCCGTGTGGGCGACGGTGGACCGGGTGCGTGAGAACGGCACGACCATCGTGCTCACCACGCACTACCTGGAGGAGGCGCAGCAGCGCGCCGACCGCATCGGGTTGATGCACCAGGGCACCTTCCACCGGGAAGGCACGGTCTCCGAGCTGACTCGCACCCTGCCGGCGGTCATCCGCTTCTCCCTCCCGACACCGACACCGGCACCGCCGTTGCCGGCTGTCGTAGACGCCGACGGGAAGGTCATGGTCGAGACCTTTGCTTTGCAGGAGGACTTGCACCTCCTGCTCGGGTGGGCGCAGGAGCACGCCGTGGAGTTGCGGGGTCTGGAGGCCGGGGCAACCCGGCTCGACGACGTGTTCCGCGCCATCAGCAGCTGATTCGTTCTCTCAAGGGGAGTGTCACCGTGTTGTCCATCGCTGCCAGCGAGCTGATCCAGATCTTTCGAAACCGGCTTGTGCTGATCACCAGCTTCATCATTCCCGTGGCGATCTGCGTGTTCTTCGTGCGTCAGCACAAGACCTTCGCGACCATCGGCAGCCTCGGCTACATCGCGGCGATCGTGATGTTCACCGCGGCCGCGTTCGGGTTCTACGCCACAGCCGTCACCACCCTGGCGTCGCGGCGTCAGAACCTTTTCCTCAAGCGGCTACGATCCACCGCCGCCGACGATGCCAGCATCCTCGCCGGTCTGCTGCTACCCGTCGTCGTCCTCGCCCTGGTGCAGGTAACCGCGATTCTGACCGCACTGGCCGTGGTCGCTGGTGGGCCGGCCAACGTCGTCCTGCTGGTGGTGGCGGTCCTCGCGACCCTGGCCATGATGATCGGCCTGGCCCTGGCCACCGCGGGACTGACGAACTCACCCGAGCACGCCCAGGTGACCACCCTGCCCGTCACCCTCGGCGTGATCGCCGTGGCCACCTGGGTGGGCATCAGCGGCACCGAGGACCTGACCCTGCTCAAGAGGGTCCTGCCCGGCGGCGCGGCCACCGAGCTGACCATGAACGCCTGGAACGGTGGAGTCGCGGTGACCGAATCCCTTGCCCTGCTCGCACCGACGCTGGGCTGGGTCGTCGTCGCCGTCGCCCTCGCCACCCGACTCTTCCGCTGGGAGCCCCGCCGATGACCGCCGCACCCGGGTGAACCACGCCACGTCCCACACCCAAGACTTGCATCTCACATCAACATCGGGTTTTACGATCAGGCCATGACATGGCTCTTCGACGATGTCTCCCTCGGCGTACTCCGCCTTCCCGACCGGATCGCGATGGCCCCGATGACGCGGGCGAGGAGAACGAGGTCGTCCCGCCACTGGTCGCCACTCGACTCGTCGAACATTGGACCGCGGTCGGCGATCTCGTCGATGACGGTCTACTCAACGACAGCCTGGGCCGGGTCGAGGAAACCGCATCCGTGCCACCCGCTCCGGGCCGACACCCGTACACGCATTCGATGATCAAGGCGCCGAACGGTTCGTCGATCGTCGAGTCGTACCGCGTCCAGCACATGGGGCACGCATGGCCGGGCCCGGATGGTGACGGCAGCTACACCGATCACGCAGGCCCCGACGCCACCGTCATCATCTGGGAGTTCGCCGAACGCCACCGGAGGCCCTGAAGAGCGCGGGACGCGGCCGGTTAGTTCCCGGACATCTGAGTTGAGGTGACCTTGGCCGCTGGGGGAGGAGTTCGTGCCAATGCTCGGCCGTCGCCGAGTGGATGCCGGATCGGCATCAACATCGTTAATTCGGTCTTCGACAGCACGCTCGACTCCTGTGAGGAAGGGTGATCCTCTGGATCAGGAACAAGCACGCCCGCATCGGCTGGAAGGAACTACGACGGCGCTTCTGCGCCGGCACGTGGTGGCCACGAACCGACAAGATCACGCTGTTCAACCCGGTGAGGGTGCGGACCACCCGCTACCGCTACCGGGGAACGCGGATCCCCAGTCTGTGGCCGACCACAGGTTGACGAGATCGACTGGCACGACCAGACGGGGCTTGTGGAGAGCCCGGTGCTCAGGAATGGGCACGCCGGGTTCGGAAGGCGGTCCGGGGAAACCCACAGCGGCAACGCTGCAAGGCGCCCCGGGCCGACCTTACGGCTACCACCCGCTGTTCTGTTTCCTCGACGGAACCCGTGAGGCGTTGTCCGGGCTGCTGCGGGAGGGCCGGGCGGGGTCGAACACCACCGCCGATCACATCACCGTGCTTGACCGCGCCCTGCAACAGATCCCCGACGCCTACCGCCACGGCACCGAGATCCTCGTCCGCTCGGACTCGGCCGGCTGCACCCAGGGCTTCCTGGCCCACATCCGCAGCCTGCGCGAACACGGCATCGACACCTCCTTCTCCGTCGGCGTGGCGATCACCGAACCCATCCGCGAAGCGATCCGCCAAAGCCACCGGCTGGATCCCGGCGATCAACACGGACGGCAACCTGCGCGACGGAGCCGAGATCTGCGAGATTACGGGACTGGTGCCGGCCGGCGGCTATCCCACGGGCACCCGGTTCATCGTGCGCCGCGAATGCCCCCACCCCGGCGCGCAACTGTCCCTGTTCGACAGCATCGAAGGCATGCGCCACCAGGTCATCGCCACCGACACCAGCCCCGGTGGCGGGTCGATCCAGTACCTGGAGGCCCGCCACCGCGCCCACGCCCGGGTGGAAGACCGCATCCGCACAGGTAAAGACACCGGCTTTGGCCGCTTCCCGTCCCGCGTTTTCGCGATCAACGCCGCCTGGCTGGAACTCGCGCTGACCGGCATCGACCTGATCACCTGGACCCAACACCTGCTCCTACACGGCGAACTGGCCACTGCCGAACCCAGGAAGCTGCGCTACCGGCTCTTGCACGTCGCCGGCCGGCTGACCCGATCAGCCCGCCGGACCCGGCTACGCATCGCTGAACACTGGCCCTGGGCCCGCGACCTTGTCGCCGCTTTCGACCGCCTCGCCGCGCTACCCCAACCGGTCACCTGACCCGCAGCCCTTACCCACCGCCTCGACCAGGACCTGGAGGACCCCCGACCGACCGCGTCGGGTCACCACCGCGCCCACACGCCGACACGACCAGCGAACAAGGACCACCAACCAGCTCAACCAGCTTGATCAGCAGTTGGTGAAAGACGCTGCATCCACAGCGAGCTGATGTACTGACCGTTCTTGACGGCGTACTCACCGAACATGCCGACCTCCGTAAAGCCGAACTTTCGATGCAGCGCCACCGACGCGTCATTGGGCATGGCTATACCGGCCAGGAAGACGTGAACCGGCTCGTCCGCCAGACACTCGAACAGTGCACGATACAACAAGGAACCCACGCCCTGGCCGCGGCAACTGACATCCAGCGCGATACTCACCTCGACCGTCTCCCGGAAGGCTTCGTGATTGCGGTAGCGCTGGCTGCAGGCGTAGCCCAAGAACAGATCGCCACGTCGAGCAACGAGCAGCCGGTAAGGCCCGGTCGAAGAGAACTGCTCAAACCAATCACGCCGCTCCGCCACGCTGACCGGCCGGGTATCGAAGGACGCGTGCGAGTTCGCCGCCACATAGTTGAGGACCTCCACGATCCCGGGCAAGTCAACCTCGGCCCCAGGCTCGATCACCACAGGGTTCAGGTCCGCAGACGCGCCTACACCAGTCCGTTGAGTCACCTCGACACCGTAATCCCGGCCACCCGACACACCCAGACCAGCCCACGACCACTGGCGCTGCGCCAGCCCGGTGATCGCCGCTCACCACGACCGTGATCTTCATACTGAAGGAGTGAGGTTAGCGGTCGGGTCCCCGCACGACAAGGAGCGATGATGGTTCTTTCGACACGACGTCTGGTAATCGCGGTGACAGCGGTCTCGGTCTTGGTTCCCCTGGGCGCATGCGGCACCGCCGACGCCGCTGAGCAGCCGACGTGGGACCGTCCGGTGACGGTCACCGCGTCCACCGCCGCCGATCGGGACCGGGAGTTCCGACGGCTGGAGGAGAGGTTCGACGCGCGGCTGGGGATCTACGCGATCGACACCGGTACGGGTCGGACCGTGGGGTACCGGGCCGAGGAGAGGTTCGCGTACGCCTCGACGTACAAGGCGTTGGCCGCCGCCGAGGTCCTCGACGAGACCAGGGACGCCGAGCTGGATCGTGTGGTGCGGTACTCGGCGGACGACCTGGTGACGTATTCGCCGATCACCGAGCAGCACGTCGCCGAGGGCATGACGCTGCGCGCACTCGCCGACGCCGCCGTGCGGTACAGCGACAACACGGCCGGCAACCTGCTGTTGCGCCATCTCGGTGGACCGCAGCGGTTCGAGGAGGAGCTGCGGAAGATTGGTGACAAGGTCACCGACGCGGCGCGCTACGAGACTGAGCTCAACGAGGCGACGCCGGGCGACAGGCGGGACACCAGCACCCCACGGGCGCTGGCCGGTGACCTGCGGGCGTACGCCGTCGCGGATGCCCTCGAGCCCGCAGACCGCGGCATCCTCAACGGTTGGCTGCGGGGCAACACCACCGGCGCCGCGCTGATCCGAGCCGGAGTCCCCGACGGGTGGGTCGTCGGGGACAAGACCGGGGCCGCCGGGTACGGCACCCGCAACGACATCGCGGTGATTTGGCCGCCGGATCGCGCGCCGATCGTCCTCGCCGTGCTGTCCAGCCGCGGTGAGAAGGACGCCATGATCGCCCAGGCGACGGAGGTGGTGATCGCCCAGCTGTGACGGGCTGGTGGCCGTGGGGTCCGGCGACGGGAAGTTCCTGCACAGAGAGAGTCCTCCCGGCCGGTAGCTCGGAGGACATCAGATTCGTGACGTGCTGTCACTGATGGTTGGCTGCGGGGCTGGTGTCATAGGCATGTCCACCACGCCGGCTGTCGAAGGGAGATCGACGTTGTCTCTGGCTTGCCGGGCGCCGGGCCCGCCTGATCTCCGACGTTCGTGCCGTGCTCGTCGACGGTGCGGAACCGCAGCCCCGGGTCGTCCCGCTTGGGGCGCTGTTCCCGGGAAGCGGAAGCCCGCGCCAGTTCCACCGCGAGATCCCTGAACCTCTCCGTGATCACCCGCGGCGAGCAACTCGAGCAAGGCAACGGGGGAGCCGAAGCGGTTACCCGCACCGTCACCGCAACCGTCAACAACATTGTTGTCGCGGCCGCGTATTCGCTCAGCAGTAATCGATGTTCCCACAGAGACAGGATTCGCATGGGCAGTTACGCAGTGACGGGTTCCGCATCGGGGATGGGCGCTGCGGTGACCGAGCGGCTGAGCGCGGGCGGACACTTGGTGATCGGCGTGGATCTGCACGAGGCCGAGATCATCGCCGACCTCTCGACAGGGGAAGGCCGCTCGGCGGCGGCCGCCGGGATACTCGAGCGGTCCGGTGGTGTACTCGACGGCGCGGTAGTCGCCGCCGGGATCGGGCCCGTGCCCGGTCCCGACCGCGTGCGGAGGATCGCCCAGATTAACTACCTGGGCTCGGTCGAGCTGCTGACTGCCCTGCGGCCGGCGCTCGCGGCGAGCGGTGCTGCTCGGGCCGTGGTCTTTGGCAGCAACTCGCCCACCGTCATGCCTCACGTGCCCCGGATGGTGTTCCGTGCCATTCGCGCCGGCAAGATCGAACAAGCGGTGCGGAGGGCGCGGATATTCGGGCGGGCCGCCCCCAACTTCGCCTATGCGGCGTCGAAGCTCGCGGTGACCGACTGGGCACGGCGCGCGGCAGTAACTCCGGCGTGGGCCGGTGCCGGGATCAGGCTCAATGTGATTGCCCCGGGACCGGTGAAGACGCCGCTGCTCGATGAGGAACTGGCGGATCCGGTCGCGGCCAGGGCGTTCCAGTCGTTCCCCAACCCGATCGGCGGAGTGGGCGACCCCGGCCACCTCGCCGACTGGGTGATGATGATGCTCTCGCCCGCGGCGGCGTTCATGAGTGGCAGCGTCGTCGTCGTCGACGGCGGCACCGAAGCATGGTTCCGCGCCGGCGAGTGGCCCCGGCCCGTCGCGATCCGGCAGATGCCCCGCCATCTGTGGCGTTGGCGAGCCTTCTCCCGGCTTTCGTCCACGGATCGCGCTGAACCGTCGAGCAGGCATCTTCCCCCGTCTTTCCACTGACCTGCCTGGAACTCCGCGTTTGTGGCTTGCAACGACGCACCGGCGCAGCTCGGCTGCAGCTTTCGCCTCCGCCGACGGCTTTCGGGTGTACGTCGCGTCTTACGCCGATCGAGTCGTTGGGCTGGCTGTTGGCACAGCGGAGAGCGTTGCCTGGCGCTTCACTGGGTGGCGTCCCACCTAGCCATCACACCTGGTCGGTGCCGCGTTGCGGTCAGCGCGAGCCAGACCGGCCTGGTAGGCGCGGAGCGGTCGTAGGGACGTCCTGCCGATCTCCGGGTGAGAGTGATGTGGTCCTGGCTGTGCCTTGCGTTCGACTTCCCGAGCCGGTGCTGTCGGCGGCTCGGGAAGTCGAACGCGAACGGCGCCTCAGCTGCCGAGCTGTCGCTGCACTGCCTGGGCGTCGATCAGGTAGTTCATCTCGTAGAAGCGTCCGTCACGGACCTTGTGGAAGGAGTACTCGGCAAACTCCAACGTGGCGCCGGTGGGGGCCACGCCGAGCCACTCCTTCGTGTGCGTGCCCTTGTTGAACAGACGGGCTGCCACGCGGTCACCGTCGATGGCGATGTCCTGGACCCGCCAGGTGAAGTCCGGCACGGCATCGCCGTGCGCCTTCAGCTCCGCGATGATGTCGTCCCGCGTGACCGGATTGCCGTTCTCGATGAGCTCGTCGTGAACGAACTCGGTCATGCGGTCAAAGTCATGAGCGTTGAGTGCATCGATGTAGCGCTCGAAAACCTCGCGCACTTCAGACTCAGACATGATGTTCTCCCTCTCCCCAGGTCGGGGTTGTGTACTCGGATGGTGATGACGTGCGACGCCCTTCCACGATCTCGCCGTGGGTGGCCATCTCTGAAGGGCACAACCTCGGGGCCCACGACTTCTATTCCAATCGGTACAGAACCCGACCGAGGTGCCCGGTCGCGGAGGTGCGGCAGGGGCGCGGCGACAAGCTGCTGGAGCTGACGTTCGACTTCGAGGGCGGCGAGCCCGACGCCGTGGTGTACGGCAACGCCACCGAGGCGGCGTTCGCGATCAACTGCGTGGACGAGCAGCGGCTCACCTCGCAGGACGCCACCCGCGGCTTGGTCGCGAACTCGACCTCGTCCGGGACCGCCGCACGTCGGCACCGATCCCGATCGCCGGTCCACGACTTCGGCAGGTACAACTCCCGATCGATCAACACCCGACCCTTGACCGTGGCGTAACACAGGAACGTGCCGATCTGGCAGTTTTCGGTCTTGCCCGCCGTACCCGAATACTGCCGTTGGACCCCCGCCGAGGCGCGGCCCTTCTTGACGAACCCGGTCTCGTCGGCGACAAGCACCCCGGACGGATCGCCGATCTGCTTTACGACGTAGTCGCGCACGTCATCGCGAACCGCGTCCGGGTCCTACGCCGCGCTACACAACACGCCCTGCAACCCGTCCGGTGCGGTTCGTGTTCGCCGACGGCGTGTTCGCCGGGCCGCCTCTGCTTGACTGGGCCCACACGATCCTGCGCACCAGGCTGCACATCGTGCGCAAACCCGCCGATCAACGCGGCTTCGTCGTCATCCCGCCGCTGGGCCGCGATCAACACCATCACCGGCAGGATCGCCCGCGGAGGGCCGCCACCCGGCATCAACGACGTACCTTCACCACCGCAAGTCGACCTTCTCGAACACGCTGTCAGTCCGGAACGCGAGGACTACCTGCGGACGCAGATCGCGCACCGATTAGGTTTTCGCGCCGTGCCCGTCTGTACGTCTGAGATCGACTCACGGGAGGCTGACGCCATGCGGAAACTGACCTTTGGCATGAATGTGACCCTGGACGGCTACATCGCCGCGCCCGGCGACGACCTCGGCTGGAGTGGGGGTGAGGGACCGGACTCGTCGTCGAGCGACGAGCTGTTCCAGTGGTGGTCCGACCGGGTGGCGGCGACGGGCCTGGCGCTGTATGGGCGCAAGCTGTGGGAGACGATGAGTTCCCACTGGCCGACCGCCGACCAGCAGCCCGGCGCCACACCGGCGGCCATCGTGTTCGCCCGCCGCTGGCGGGACATGCCGAAGGTGGTGTTCTCGTCGACGACCAGCACGGTCGACTGGAACACCCGCCTGGTCACCGGCGACGCGGTCACCGAGATCACCCGGCTCAAGGCCGAGGACGCCGGCCCGATGGAGATCGGCGGCGCGACGCTCGCCGGGGCGGCCATGCGGGCCGGGCTGATCGACGAGTACGTGCTGGTCACCGTGCCGGTCCTGGTGGGCGGCGGCACGCCGTTCTTCACCGCGCTGGACAGCTGGGTGAACCTGACCCTGGTGGAGACCCGGACGTTTCCCGGCGGCGTGGTGCTGACCCGATACGAGACGAGGCGATGAGCACGGGCCAGACGATCGGCTCGTGAGGCCAGGTCGAAGTCATTCCTGGCGTGCTCACCGTGACCCTCGGCCATGAGGGAACCTTCCCCGGTACCTTCCTTGCGTTCCGAGCGAGCTGTTGACCGACTCGCTGGAGATGAGGACGACGGCCTCGTTGATCGTGACTATGTTCTTCGGGCATACAGAAGCCCCGCCGGCAACGCTGTCAAACGCCGGCGGGGCGGTGGTGTTCGCGTTGTCGCGTTGGTGTTCAGTTGGTCGGGTGCTCATTCCGCGGTGACTTCGGTGCGGCCGGCCCGTGCGCTGGACTCGTCGACGATGGGGACATGTGTGATCACAGTGTCGGGGGCAGGTCCAACCATGGTTTGTCGGTGGCGTCGAATCCGGTGAGCTCGGCGATCTTCCCGTCGACGATGTGCAGGACCGCGATGGCGAATAGCCGGTACTCCGGGGCGTCGGGGGTGCGGAGGTACAGCGCGGCGGCAGGCATGCGGTTGACCGTCGTGGCGATACCGCGCCAGTCGTCGTAGCCGGGCTGGAAGAGCCCACCGGAGACCCAGCCGTCCACCGCGTCCTTGGCCGTCATGATCACGGTGCCCTGCTCGGGCAGCATCGCGAAGCGCAGGTCGTCGCGCAGCAGGGACATCAGCCCGTCGAGGTCGTTGCGCTCATGGGCGTCCATGTAGGATCTCACCACGCCGCGCTCGTCGTTCGACAGCTCGTGGGTGGCGGGACTGCGCCAGTCGAGGCGGCGGTCGGGCAGCTGCTCGCGCATCGTCACGCGGGCCCGCTGCAGTGCGCTGGTCACCGATGCGACGGTCAGCTCGAGGGCGTCGGCGGCCTTCGACGCCGGCCAGCCGAGGACGTCGCGCAGGATGAACACCGCCCGCTGCCGCGGCGGCAGGTGCTGGACGGCGACGATGAACGCCAGCTCGATCGTCTCCCGCGCCACCACCGATTCCTGCGGGTCCTCGGGGAGCATCCGGTCGGGGTACGGCTGCAGGTACAGCACCTCGGAGCCGGAGTCCGACAGCCCGGACGGTACGGGTGTGCGGTCATTGCGCTTCGCCAGGAAGTCGAGGCAGACGTTCGTCGCGATCCGGTACAGCCAGGTCCGCAGCGCGGCGTGGCCCTTGAACGACTCCCGCTTGTTCCACGCTCGCAGGAACGTCTCCTGCGTCATGTCCTGGGCGTCCGCGTAGTTCGCGAGCATCCGGTAGCAGTGCACCTGCAGCTCACGCCGGTGGCGCTCCGTGATGAGCGCGAACCGCGCCGTATCGCCTGAGCGAACCGCCGCGATGAACGTGGCCTCGTCGGCGCCCAGCGGTCTAGCGTCGGTCATGGTCATCAATCCTTCCACCGGTGCGAGGGGGCCACCAGAACTGACGACGTGGCGGAGGATTTCTGATCGGTGAAGCCGCTGACACTGGGCCGTTCGTCAGGGCGGATGGGTCGGGTCGATCCAGTTCCCGGAGTCGTCGTCTGACGGGTCCGGAGGGGTCGCGTTGGGGTGGTTTGTGGATGGTGGGTCGAACCAGGTGTCCCAGCAGAACGAGAATGCGCAGTGCACGAGGGTTTGGTGGTGGCGGATCGCGATGGCGGAGCGGACTTGGAAGTCGGCCCAGCCGAGTTCGTCTTTGACCTGTTTGTAGCTTTGCTCGATCCAGTGCCGGATGCCGTAGAGCCGCACGACCTCGGTCAGGCCGGCCGGCTCGTGTGCCGCGTCTGGGATGTCGTGGGGGCCGCCGGGCCGGGGCAGGTTGGTCGCCAGGTACCAGGTGGCCTTGTCCGGCAGGGTCTGCGGGTCGGTGGTCGCGATTACCAGGCGGGTGTGCCCGTCGGGTCCCCACCAGCCCAGTCGGGCGTCGGTGGCTCACCAGGTCTCGGTGCGCCCGTCACGGAATCGGCGCGCGACCGGGTGCCAGCAACCGGGATCGTCGGGGCCGCCCCACGGCACGGCCCGAGCCGCGTCTTTCGGCGTGTAGGCCTCGGCGCCGTACTGCCACGAGCCGCGCGACGGCTTGAGGACCATGACGAAACCGAGCCCGCTACGACTCAGCTCTCCTCGCAGCGAATCGTGATCGCCGTAGAAGCTGTCCGCCACCACCGCCCGGCAGACCACGCCGGCCGCGAGCGCTTTGCGGATCAAGTCGGTAGCGATCTGCAACTTGGTCCGGAACTGCGGGTCGGCCTGCTTCTTCACGAAATGTGATGCCGGGGTGTAGGGCTCGGCGTGTAACGGGTAGTACACGCGCTCGTCGGCCCACACCGTCGTCACGGTGACGATGCCGTTGCCGGTCTTGCCGTACCGGCCCAGCGACTGCCGCCCGACATGCGCCGGGGCGGTCCCGTCTTTACGGTCACCGGAATCGTCAATCGCGATCACACCACACCCGTGCGGTGCTGTCGCCGGGTCGTTGATCAGCAGTTCCAACCGTCGACGGTTGACCTCATCGGGATCCCATCTGGACTGGGACAGGAAGTGCTGCAGCCGTTGCACCGCAGCGTGTTGAGCTCCCTTGACCGGTTCAGACCCGGCCAGCCCGGTCAGCGTCTTGTTGCGGTCCCGCGGCGCCAGCAGACCGGTTAGATAGTCACGAAACCCACGCCGCTGCGCCAGCCGGGAAAACAACTCGTTGAAACAGGCCGCGTAGTCCTCCAACGGACCCGCAGCCGGCGGACACACCGTACGAACCACCCAGCACCCCACCGCTCGACAAACCATCTGCCGAACGCAACGCCACAGAACCACGAAGGTTACGAAGGTGACAAAATACCGCTAGCCCGGCCGTACGCACGGGTTGGTGAGCCGGTACGTGGGGGTCTCTGCGGTACGGCCGTCGCTGGCCGTCGCCCGTACCGTCCAGGTCAGCGTCGACGCGCGCAGCCGTCCCACGGTCCCCCGGGCGGCGGACCCGTCCACGGTCATGGCCTGGCTGGACGTGGCGGCCCCGGCTGGCGTCCAGCGCACCTGTGCGGCCCCGATCGCAGCACTGGCGGTGGCCTGTACGACCAGGCTGTAGGTGTCCTGACCACACCGGACGTGCGCGCTCGCCGTAACCGTGAACGCGATGGCCAACTGCGGCCCGGCGGTCGGCCGTGGCGCGGTTGGCCGGGGTGCCGTCGGCCGGGACGCGGCCGGTTCCGGCGCGGCCGGCGACCTGGGCGGTGCGGCTGACTCGGCCGAACCGGTGCTCCCGGCTGCGGCGCCTGGCGTGCCCGGGGTGACGGACGGGCCGTCGGTGCCGACCGGGCCGGGCGTCGACGTCGGTCGGGCTACCGGACCGGCAGCGGGGGTGGTGACCGCCGGCAGCGACGGCCCGCCGGCCGGGGGACCAGACCTCTCGACCGGTACACCGGAGGTCGCCGCCGCCTCTCCGGCGGTTGGTCGGTCAGGCCCGAACGCCCAGACTCCCACGGCGAGGACTACCAGCAGGCCGGCGGTCGCGGCCAACCGCCGTCGGCGCCGCCTACGGCTCGCCACGTCGGAGCTCGCACGGACGGGATGGGCCGCGGCTGTCGGCGCCGCCGCGCCGCTCGCCGGCCGCGCAGTCGGTCCGTCGGCCAATGCTGGGATGGGCCCATCGCCGGACCTCGCGCTCGCCCCCTGCGCTGGCCCGGCATTCGCCTCGTCCCCGGACGCCTTGCCCGGCGCATCTAGGGGTTCCTTGCCCGGTTCGTCTCCGGATTCCTGGCTCGGCTGCTGCCCAGATCCTGGGCCCGGTTCGAGCGCTGTCGCGTCGTCCGCCGGGGTGGTGGGTCCGGCTGGCGGCGCGGCGGGAGACGGCTCGAGTCCGGCCTGGCCGCCGGTCGCGTCGTCGCTGGCCGCGTGGCCGACTCCGTCCGGCGGGCGGGCTGGGACATCGGTCGCGTCCGCTGACTCGTGGACCGCGTCTGCCGGACCACCGTCGCCGTCCGCCGGGGCGTCGGTCGCGCCGGTCTCGGCCAGGCTCGACCACACCGTGTCGGCGACGGCGAGGAACGCAGGCGCCGTGTACACGGACAGCAGTGCCGCCGGGTTGAGCTGTTCGCGTCGGAGCAGACCACAACTGGCGCAGCCGTCGATGTGCCGCGAGACCCGCTTGCGCAGGATCGGTGTGAGCCGGCCCTGCCAGCCGTCCAGCAGGTCGGCCAGCGCCGGGCAGTCCCGGGCGCCGCTACGGGCGACGAGCAGCGCGCCGAGCGCCCGTTCGAGTTGTGACCGGGCCCGGGACAGCCGCGCGTGTGCGTGGTTGGTGGGCACTCCGAGCGCCGCGCCGATGTCGACGGCGGACAGGTCGTGCCGGATCGCCAGGTGGACCACCTCGCGGTCGCCGGGGTTGAGGGCGGCGGTCGCGAGGTGTACGAG
Organism: Plantactinospora sp. KLBMP9567; assembly: GCF_033446045.1. Classification (NCBI taxonomy): domain Bacteria; kingdom Bacillati; phylum Actinomycetota; class Actinomycetes; order Micromonosporales; family Micromonosporaceae; genus Plantactinospora; species Plantactinospora sp. KLBMP9567. The sequence continues at coordinate 44,538 of NZ_JAWQRR010000052.1, forward strand.
GTCGCGCACCTGGTCGGCGTTGACACCGGTACCCGGGTCGGCGGTGTCGGCCACCGGCTCGTCGGCCTCCTCCAGGGGCGAGGAGCGGGACCGTTCCCGCAGTTGCCGGAGGCACTCGGTGCGCACGATCGCGTAGAGCCAGGGGCGCAGCCGGTCGGGGTCGCGGAGCTGGTCGATGCGCTGGCCGGCGACGAGGAACGCGTCGTGCAGCGCGTCCGCCGCCGCCTCCTGCTCACGCAGCATCGCCCGGGCGTACGTGTAGAGCCGGTCGGCGTACCGCCGGTACAGCCCTTCCAGACCGGCCCGGTCGCCTCGACGCATCGCCTCGACCAGTGTCCGGTCGTCCGGTGCCGCCGTATCCATCAGTGCTCCACCGCTCGTCGACCGGTCCAGTAGAACGAAGAAAAAACTTCCTGGGGTCTTTCTGTTGGCATGCCGACCCGCTCGGGCTCCTACCGGTGTCACCGCACCGACGAGATCGAGGAGACGCCCATGACTGTGACACGTTCCGCCCGCCATCCGGTCGCCGGCCCACGCCGGCTGCTGGCCGCCGCCGTGGTGGCGGTGCTCGCCGGTGGGCTCGTCGCCAACACCACCGCGGACGCTGCCGCCGCGGCGACGGTACCCGGCGGCCCGGCCAGCACGACCCGCGAGGAACCGCTGGCCTTCCGGGTCGACCAGCGGCTGTCCGCACCACGGCTGCCGCTCGACCCGGTCGGTCGGCTTGGCACCAACCGGGAGATCGGGGTAGTGGCCGGACCAGACGGCGCACCGGCCGGCCTGGTACTCGACGAGGTGATGGTGCGGGTGGCCGACCAGGCGGCGTTGGATGCCTTCCTGGCCCGCTGGGACGGGCAGGTGCTCGACTCGTTCGCGCCGGACGAGCAGGGTCAGGACCATCTGGTACGGGTCGACGCCAGCCTCGCCGACCCGGCGGGACTGGTCGCCGACCTGCTTGCCGCCGAGCCGGGTCAGTCCGGGGCGTACCGGGTCGGCGACGAGCGGACCCTGCGGCTTCTCGCGCTGGCCGCAGCCGAGTGGCGGGCCGGGACCGAGCTGGTTCTCGACTGGCTGGTGGAGCCGTCCGGCATCGCCGGAGGCGAGGTGTTCGAGGCTCCCGACATCGCGAAGAACGTCTTCGACTGGTCGTACATGCGCGCGGGCGGGGCGATGGACATCGGGGTCGCGCCGGCCTGGCAGCTACTCCAGTCCAAGGGCAAGCTGACCAAGCAGGTGACGTACCTGGTGCTCGACGGCGGGTTCAAGTCCAATGCCGACTTCCCGACCAAGGTGTCGCTGCACGGGGCGGAGTGGGGCGAGCCCAACGTCAACGACTGCACCGGCGGCGCTGCCTGTCCGTGGCACGCCACCGACGTGACGCTCGCCGGGATGGGGCGGGTCGACAACGACTACGGCACCGCCGGACCGGCCGGACCGGTGGTCGAGGAACTCGTCGCTGTCCGCAACGGGATCGACTACTGGACGGTCCTGCGCCGGTTGGAGAAGGCTGCCGAGGCGACCCACCCGGACGTGGTCAACCTCAGCTTCAGCCGTCAGGTGAACATCGGCAAGGCGTGGGCCAGCCACTTCACGGACCGGCGGATGAAGCGCGTCCGGGACACCGGGGCGCTGATCGTCGCCTCCGCCGGCAACGACAGCCTGAACATCGACGCCGCCACCCTGCACGTACCGTGCGAGAGCCCCCAGGTGATCTGTGTGGGCGGCATGAACACGGACGCGACGGTGTCGGGCGGATCGAACTTCGGCACCAGCGATCTCGACACCTCGGTGGAGATCTACGGCCCGATGTGCGTCCGGACCCTCGCCGACCCCGGCAACCCGGCGAACAACGCGACGAAGAGCACCTGCGGCACCAGCGTGGCCGCGCCGTTCGTGGCCGGGGTCGCCGCCCTGGTGCGGGCCGCCGATCCGACCCTGACCTCCGCCGAGGTCCGCGACATCCTCAACAGCACCGCCCACGTCGGCGGGCTCGGTGCCAAGGTGACCGGCAGCCAGCGCCGGGTCGACGCCCTGTCCGCCGTTGCCAAGGCGCTGGGGGTCAAGGTCGAGAAGCCCTCGGTGAGCATCACCACGCCGAAGACCAAGCAGCAGTTCGGCGTGCACCAGTCGGTGGACCTGTGGGGTACGGCGACCGACTTCCTCGGCAAGGAGATCCCGCTCACCTGGACCAGCAACCTCGACGGCGAGCTGGGCGAGGGGTCGATGACGTTCGTGCCTTCGCTCTCCGCCGGCACGCACGTCATCACGGCCAACGCCACCGACAGCCTGGGCCGCACCGGGTCGGCGGCGGTCACCGTCACGGTGCTGGACAGCCCGACCGAGGCGGCCATCGTCTCGCCGCCGGCCGGGCTGACGCTCGCCGCCGGTCAGTCGGTCAGTCTGGTCGGCACCTCCGTCGACCCCGACACCTTCAACCCGGTGCCGGACGCGGAGACGTCCTGGACCGTCCGCCGGGGCGACACGGTGGTACTCCAGAAGTCCGGCCACCAGGCCAGCCTGCCGGCCAACCTGGTGACCCCGGGGACGTACACCGTGACGTTCACGGCGGGCGGGCCCAGTGCGCAGCGCGTGTTCATGGTGGCGGCGGTGCCCGCCGGGCAGTCCCGGCCGACCGCCACGATCGTCCAGCCGGCGTCGGCGCTGAAGCTGACCAGCGCCGGCGAACCAGAGCCGATCGCGTTCGCCGGTACCGGCACCGACGCCGAGGACGGGGCGATCGCCGGAACCCGCTACCGGTGGACCGCGTACGGCAACGGTGGGGTCAAGAAGGTGCTCTGCCAGGGCAGCGCGGTGCCGACCGGTGGGCCGCTCGACAACGACGTGGTGTTGCCGAAGAGTTGCGCGGACTTCACCGCCGAGCTTGTGCTGCTGGAGAGTGGAAGTACCACCACCACCTGGTCGGTGTGGCTGGAGGTCTTCGACTCGACCGGGCTGGTCGGGGTGGACTCCGTACCGGTGGAGATCCTGGCGGTCACGCCCTGACCGCAGGTTCGTCCACCACCGCACGTCCCGGCGGCACCTGGAAGATGTCCGCGTACCCCGCCCGGGCAACCTGATCGACCGTACGGGCCCGTGGTTCCACACCACGGGCCCGGGCGTCATGTCGCCGCGGGATGGCACCGATCCGGACGGTGTCGAAGCTCGGTCGGTCGTGAACAGTTCAGCCGACGGGTGGGTCGGTCCAGGAGGACCGGATCAGCGTCCGCTCGGTGGCGGCGAGGTGGGCGGTCGCGGCGAGCCAGGCCCAGGCGTACCGGTCCGGGTCGGGATCGGCGAGTCGGCCGAACACGTCCCGGCCACGCCGGTCGGACTCGTGGGCGAGCGCGGTGGCCACCGTGGCGGCGGTGGTGAAGCCGGCCCGGCGCAGCGGACCGGCCAGCTCGGCGCCCTCGCTGCGAGCCGCCTCGCCGACGGCGCGCCGACCGCCGGAGACGGCCAGTTCCACCAGCCGGCGGACCCGCCACAGCGGGGACTCCGCAACCGCATCGACGCCGGCGGCGAGCACCGGTTGGGCCATCGCGGTAGGGTCCCGCGGCGGGAGGTGGCCGCCCTGGAGTTGGTCGTAGCCGAGGTCGGCCCGGCCGTGCCAGTCCGGCGGCAACCGCAACGTCGTGACAGCACCGGGCACCGGGCCGACCGCGAGCGGGTGCAACGTGCTGGGCCGGGCCGGGTCCAGCCGGCCGACCACCCGGATCCGCAGACCCGGCCAGGAGGCGAGCCGTCGTAGGTTCGCCACGTGGGCGAGCGCCGGGTGGGGGTTGACCGGCACCAACCGGATCACCGGCCCGTCCGGCACCGGCGTACGATCCGGCGGCCCGGCCTCGGTGCCGGCGGCCAGTTCGCGGGCCAGCACCTGGTCACCGACGGCACCGACCACCACCAGGTCACATCCGACCAGTGCCGTTCCGGCCCGGCCCGGATCCTCCGGGTCGTCGGCGGCGAGTTGGGCGGTCACCACCTCGGCGAGCGGGCGGGCGAACAGCTCCGCCAGCGGGCCGACGGACCAGTCGGTCCCGCCGAGCGGAGTGGCCCGGACCCCCTTGCCGGCACCGAGCCGGCCGTCGGGGGAGACGGTGGTACCGGTGATCCGCAGACCGCCGCGGGCCAGCACCGCGTGGTTGACCGCGATCGCGCCCATCTCGGTGACCGCCCGGGCGCAGTCCCGTGCCCGGTCCGGGCCGCCCGGTTTCACGTCGTTGAAGGAGAGTTGGCGCCCGTCGGCCGCGATCAGGTGGGTGACCACTCCGGCGTACCCGGTCGTGCTGATCACCGGCTCCCGGCAGACGCCGTACACCTCCAGGGTGCCGTCCGGCTGGTAGGTCCGGCGGAGGACGCCGACCAGCGTTGGATCGGGGTCGCCGGCGGCGAGCCGGCCGGCCACGTACAGCAGGTCGTGCAGCACGTCGACCAGCTCGGCCAGCCGGTGACCGGCCTGTCGTTCCCGGTGGGCGCGCAGGCCGCGTACCGCCCGTAGCGTGGCGCTCTCGGCTCGGGGTAGTCCGGCCAGCCGGGCACTGTGCGCGGCGCGCAGCAGTTCGGCCTGGGGAACCGCGCCGACGGCCGGCGCGCCGGCCGCGAGCACCGCGGCGGCGGCCCGCCACAGCGCGGTGGCGGCGGCCCGTTGCGCCTTTGTCGGCGCCGTGCTCCGGCCGGCGGGCGCCCCGTCCGCGCCAGCCGATTTTCCGGTACGCCCGGACCTGCCCCTACGCCCGGTGGGCGCGCCGGTGCCGCCCGGGGTGGACGACGTGGCGGTGCGGGACGCCGGGTCGGGGTGCGCGGCCGGGTCGGCGACCGGAGAGGCGACCAGGATGGCGGTCCGGTGCAGGCAGCGGGGCGCCAACAGGCAGCTACACCGTGCCTGCTCCGGGTCGGTGACCGCGCCGGTCGGTCCGGGCGTCAGGGTGACCAGGGCCTCGGGGCCGCAGTAGACCGACACGCCGCCGTCGATCCGGTCGGCCGGTACCCCGGCCAGCCGTTCGATGGTGGCGTCCAGCCGCTTGTGCAGCCGGGGTGGCAGGGCCGCCACCGCCGCGGCGGCGACCCTCGGCAGCACCGGCGGCAGCCGGTCGGCGTCTGTGGTGGTGGGCGTGCGTGGCGTCAACGTGATCCTCCGCGTACGCGGTCGCCCACCCAGCGGGCGAGTTCGAGCGGGCTGAGAGCGGCGACCGGCATCCCGGCCGCGACGAGCTGCTGGGCGACCGGTACCGAATAGCAGGGCACTCCGCTGTCGTTCAGCGCGGCACAGCCGAGCAGGTGTACGCCGGAACTGGCCAGCGTGCGCACCTCGCCGAGCAGCCCGGCCAGCGGGTACCCCTCCTCGAAGTCGCTGACCACCGCGACGATGGTGCGGCTCGGCACCGTCACCAGTGCGCGGGCGGCGGCCAGCCCGGCGGCGATGTGCGTACCGCCGCCGACGCGTACCTCCAGCAGCAGTGACAGCGGGTCGTCGACCCGGTCGGTCAGGTCGGCCACCATGGTGGAGAAGGCGAGGAAGTGGGTGGACAGCGTGGGCACCCCGGCCAGTACGGCGGCGGTCAACGCCGACCACACCACGGACGCCTCCATCGAGCCGGACACGTCGACCACCAGCACCAGCCGCCAGTCGGCCTCCTTGCGGACCCGGGTGTGGAAGACCGGGCGTTCCGGCACCACCACCGTCCGGCCGTCGCCGAGCCGCTGGGTGTGCGCCAGGTTCGCCCGCAGCGTCCGGGCGAGGTTGATCCGGCCGCCGGGACGGCGGGACGGGCGCGGGTTGGTCAGCCCGGTCAACGCCGGGCGCAGCTGGGTGGCCAACTGCTTGGTCAGCTCGTCGACGAGCCGCCGGACCAGCGGCCGTAGCTTGGCCAGGTGCCCCTCGGGCAGGCCACCGGCCAGCGACAGCACCGAGGTCAGCAGTTCCATCGAGGGGCGTACCGCGGCCGGGTCGAGTTCGGTGAGCACGTCGGTACGACCGTTCTCGGCTGCCCGGGCGATCACCTCCTCACGTACCGAGGCGCCGAACAGCGCCTCGAGTTCGTCGGCCCACTCGCGCGCGGTCGGGAAGGAGGCTTCCTGGCCACCGCCGGCCGCCTGGCCGAGGTCGATGACGCCCTCGCCCTGGCCCGCCCCGTACAGCTCGTCGAGGGCGCGCGCGTAGCGGCGGGCGTCGGTCGGCAACCGGTCGGACTGACGGCCGAGCAGCAGTCGCCAGCGGTGGGTGGGGGAGAGCTGGGCGGCCGACGTGTCGTCCGAGCCGGGTTCGGCGTCGGTGCCGGCCGGGGGGTCGGTGCCGGTCGGCGTATCGAGGGCGTCGGTGCCGGTCGGCGCATATGCGGAGCCGGCCGGCGCGTCGGCGGAGTCGGTCGGCGTGCCCGGGATCGGGATGTTGCGGGCGACCAGGGCGGCCCGGCCGGCCCCGTCGGCGGCGGCCCAGCGGGCGAGCAGTTCGGGCGAGGCGGGCAGGGTCAGGTCGAGCCGGTCGGCCAGCCGATCGGAGACGGTGTGCAGCAGTCGGTCCCGGGCCGCCGGGGTGAGTACGTCGAACCCGCCACGCAGCGCCGGCAGCCGGTCCAGGAACTCGGTGTCGGTGAGCCGCTCGATCCGCTCCAGCAGCGGGTCCAGCGCGCCCGGGGCGGACTGCAGCAGCGGGTGCGCCGCGGTGAGCAGCCCACCGAGCAGCCCGCGCAGGTGTCGTCGGGTATCCGGTCCGGTCGCCGCGTCGACCCAACCGGCCACCCGGCTGCCCAAGGTCTCCAGATCGGCCAGGTCGAGCAGCACCCGGGCGGCCAGGGCGGCGCCCTGGATCAGCGACGAACCGGTCCGGGCCAGCTGACCGAGCGCCTCGTCCAGGCGCAGCCCGATCCGATCCTCGCCGGCCCGCACCGCCAGGTCGACCAGTGCGGCCGCATCGGCCGGAACGTCGCTGCCGGCCAGGCCGGGCAGCCCGCGTACCGCGGCGTCCAGCAGTACGACGGCCAGCTCGGCCGCCCGGGCCCGGCCGGCGGAGGTGGTGCCGGGCAGGTGTTCCCGGCGCAGCGCCTCCAGCAGGTCCAGTGCGGCCAGCAACTCGGGCAGGGCGCCGGTGTCCGGCAGCACCGTGGCGGCCAGTTCGAGCCGGTCGGTGACCATCTCGGGCAGGTCGCACCGGGCGGCGTCGCGCAGCCCGGTGAGCAGTTGCGCGGCGGTGGAGCCACCGTCGGCGGCCTCCCGGTGGAACCGTTCCCGCAGGGTACCGGCCGCGGCCAGCGCAGCGGTCACCCCGCGTACGCCGACCAGGTCCAGCCGGGCCGCCACGGACGGCGTCCAGGCGAGCTGCCAGCGGGTGGTCAGGGCGGCACCGTCGCCGGTGCCGGAGACCGCGATCGGCTCGCCGTAGCCGACGCCGCAGAGCTGGAGGCGTTGCAGCAGGATCTCCCGCCGCCCGTCCAGCTCGGTGCGCAGCGGGTCCAGCCGGAACTCGCGGGACTTCGGGTTGTCCGGGCCGGGCAGCCGCAGCGCGCTGAGTTCCGCCTCGACCGCGGGGCCGAGCCCGGACCGGGGCGTACCGGGGGCGATGCGGCCCCGCTCGGCACCGACCAGCACGGTCTCCAGCGCGGTGGCCAGTGCTCGACCGCGGCCGAGCAGTTCACCCTGGCCGAGCACGGTGGTCACCGCCTCGAGCACCTCGCCACGGCCGGGGGCGGGCAGGTTCCGCAGCCGGGCCAGGTCGTCGGCCAGCCGTACCGTCTCGGCGGCCTCGCCGGTTCCGGCGGGATGGCCGGCCGAGCGGAGTTCCCGGCACAGGTCGGTGACCGCCCGGGCGGCGGCGGCCCGGATCCGTTCCGGGTCGCCGCCGGCGCTGAAGACGGACTGCTGCCAGCGCGGGTCGCGGATCCCGGCCGGGTAGCCGGAACGGGAGTCGAGCAGGTCGAACGCGTACGGCACCAACGAGGTGATCGCCGTACCGTCGCCGTCGTCGCCGTCGTCGCCGTCGTCGCCGGTGGTGGCCGGCCGGGGCCGGGTCGTCACGGACCGGACCGGAGCGGACGGGGCGGCGCCGGTCCGGGTGGGCGCGGCCGCCGCCGGATCGCCGCCGATCGGGCCGGGCGTCCGATCCCCGCCATCGTCCACGGTGTACTCCGGGGCAGTGCCGCCGACCGTGCCTGCGGCCCGCGTCGGGCGGTCGTCGGCGCCGACGTCGGTCGACGCCGCAGCGAGCAGCGCCGGGGCGTGGAAGGCGCCGACGACGGCGGCGACCCGCCGACCGGTCGAGCCGGCCTCGGCCAGCACCCGACGCATGTGCCGCTCGCGCGCCAGGTCCCGGGCCGGCACGTCGTCGCCGCTGGCGCTGTCGGTACGCATCGCCCAGCCGACGCCGAGGGCCGCCCGGCGGACCGCCTCGGGCGGGCAGCCCGGGGCACGCACCTCGACCACCCGGTCCCACAGGTCGTCGCCCTCCCGGCCGGTGCTGCTGGCGCCCAACGCGGCGGCGTAGCCGGACCGGCGCGGGCCGGACACCGGTGCACCGGTGTCCGGGGCGGGATCGCCACCGGCAGCCGATTCCGACCCGGCGGTCGATTCCGACCCGGCGGTCGGCTCTGAACTCGCGGCCGACTCGGACCCGGCGGCCGGCTCGGTGTCGGCGTCAATGGCCGGGTCGGCGTCGATGATCGGGTCGGTGTCGGTGTCGGTGTCGGTGGCCGGGGCGGTGGCGTCTGCGGTCCAGCCGGGGTCGGTCAGCGGCAGGTCGCAGCAGACCACCTCGACACCGCGCTGCCGGGCCCAGCGGATCGCGGCCAGTTCCGGCGAGAAGTCGGCGAACGGGTAGAAGCCCATCGGCCCGTCCGTGCCGTGGCTGCCGACCAGGGCCAGCGGGGCCCGGGCGGCGGGGTCGGACAGATACGGCAGCCAGTGCTGGAAGTCGGCCGGCAGTTCGACGCAGACCACCTCCGCCCCAGCGGCGTCCAGCAGGGCCGGGACCATCGCCGCGAGGGCCGGGCTGTGGTGCCGCACCCCGATCAGGTACGGCCGGACCGAATCGGCGAGCGTCTCGACCACGGCTCGCGGATCGGCCGGCGCCGGATCGACGGTCCGGGGTACGGCGGCCAGGGCAGCCGCACCGATGGACGAACTGGAGAGGGTCGTCACCGCAGGCTCTCCCGCAGGTCCCAGAGCCGGCGCCACATCGCCGAGCCGTCCTCGGCGCGGCGGCGCACCGGACCGTCCCAGTAGCCGAGCAGCCGGGCGTGGTCGTTCTCGTCGTCCTTGCGGACCACGCCGAGCAGGTGCCCCGGGACCAGGTCGAGCGCGTCCCCGGCGGGCAGGTACGCGGCGGCCAGTCCGAGCGACACCGCCACCTGCACGGCCTCGGCGGTCGACATCACCGTGCCGGGCCGCTCCACGTCCCAGTTCTCGCCCGACCGGCCGGAACGCAGGTCGCGAAACACGGTGACCAGTGCGTCCAGCACCGCGTCGTCCACCGTGTACGCCGCGCCGGCGCGCTGCACGGCGGCGGTGGCCTGCCGGCGGACCAGGTCGGTCTCGGTCTCCGCGTCGGAGATCGGGTGGATGGTCTCGAAGTTGAACCGGCGCTTGAGTGCCGAGGACATCTCCGACACGCCCCGGTCCCGCAGGTTCGCGGTGGCGATCACGGTGAACCCGGGCATCGCGCGGATCAGACCGTCCCCGGTGCCGACCAGCTCCGGTACGTTCATCCGCCGGTCGGACAGGATGGACACCAGCGCGTCCTGGACCTCGGGCAGGCAGCGGGTCACCTCCTCGATCCGGACCACCCGGCCGGTGCGCATCGCGGTCAGCACCGGCGAGTCGACCAGCGCCTGCGGGGTCGGGCCCTGGGCGAGCAGCAGGGCGTAGTTCCAGCCGTACCGGAAGGCGTCCTCGGTGGTGCCGGCGGTGCCCTGCACGGTCAGCGCGCTGGTGCCGCAGACCGCCGCGGCCAGCAGCTCGGAGAGCATCGACTTGGCGGTACCGGGCTCGCCCACCAGCAGCAGCCCTCGCTCACCGGCGAGGGTGATCACACACCGCTCGACCAGGCTCCGCTCACCGACGAACTTCGCCGGGATGGTCATGCTGGCCGGCAGCTCGGTGCCGTCCGGACCGGTACGCCGGTCGGCGGGCAGCTTCAACACCTCGCCGTCGCTGCCCTGGACGAAGGTGACCACGGCACGCGGGGTCAGCGCCCAGCCCGGTGGCCGGGCTCCGCCGTCGTACGCGGCCAGGAAGGCCAGTTCGTCGGCGTACCGCTGTTCGGCGGAAAGGACCTGGGCGGCGGTCTCCGGCACCGCGGTGGGGCGGACGTGTTCCGTCACGGTCACGGGATTCCTCGATCTCTCTGTGGTTCGGATGGGACGTGCGGGACAGGGACGGCGCCGCAACGGCCGGGTCGGTCGTCGCGGACGCACCGCCTGCGGGGTTGACGTCAGCGGCGGGTGCGGCCGGTGGGCAGGCTGTCGAAGCGGGGCCGCTCACCGTCGCGGATGCGTTGCCAGGCCCGCCGGTAGAGTTCGGCGGCCGGTTCGAGCGGCACGGTCACGCCGAGCCCGGCCGTACCGTCGGGTGCGAGGTCGAACAGGGCGACCTTCCAGCCCTCGATCGGTGCCTGCCCGCTGCCACGCTCCAGCCATCGACCGGGCAGGAACAGCGACCGGCCGGCCCGGGACCGGGTGGCCGCGACGACCAGGTCGGTGCCAGCCAACTCGGCGCGAGCCGCCTTCAACCGTGCCGGCTTCCAACCGGTCCACTTCGCCGTGTTGCGGTCGGTCGGATCCGGCATGGCCAGCAGCATCAGGTACACCGCCGCCGCGTCGACGCCGAGGCCGTGTTCCGTGCTCACCTCGGCCACCAGGTCGGGCACCGACCGGGTCGGATCCTGCGGCCACCACGTCCCGACCTCCGAAAGCGCGCCGCCGACCGGCTCACCCGGGTCGCCGAGCAGCGCCGCGAACCGCGGGTCGCGGACCAGCCGCAGCGCCACCTCCGTCGGGTACGGCTTGGCCGCGTCCCCGCGCAACGCGGGCAGGTACGGGTCCGTCCCGTCGGCGTCGAGCAGGTCCGGCCGCAACGCCGGGGACGGCCGGTCGTCGTAGGTGGCCAGGACGATGGCACCGTACCGTTCCCAGCCGGGGCCGGTCTCCGACGGAGTGCCCGCCACCTGCCGGAACTCGGACAGCCCGACGTACTGGTCAACGTCGAGCAGCAGTTCGCGGTTGGCCAGCCGGTCCCGGATCGCGGCCAGCGCGGCCGGCAGCGCGGCCCGGCACGGGTCGCCGGCCGGCGTGTGGTGGGCCACCCAGGCGGCCAGGGAGACCGTGGAGCGCAGCACCTCACCGGTGAAGCCCACTGCCCGGCCGCCGACCTGCCGGGCCCGGTCGCCCTTGATCCGGAAGACCAGGTCGGTGCTCAGCTCGGCCGAGCGGGCCGGGTCGAGCAGCGCCGGCAACGCCTTCGCGGGCCCCCAGCCGGACCGGACCGCGCGGACCGCCTCGGCGAGTAGCTGTTCGGGCACCACCACCCGGCGTCCCAGGGCGGTGTTCCAGACCGCCGCCGCGGCGGCCACGTCCGGACCGTCGGTCCACAACCGGGCCGGGTCGTCCGGCAGCAGCGCCGAGACCACGGCACGCCGCAGCTCCGGCCCGGCCTCGTTCAGCATGCCGAAGGCCAGCTTGACCTCGCCGACCTGCTTGACCCCGAGCGCCTTGCGCAGCTCGACCGGCACGGTGTTCGCCGAGTCCGCGTACGGCAGGCCGGCCAGCACCAGCTTCGCGGCGGTCGGGGTGACGCCGGTCAGCTCGGCGAACGACTCGGCCGCTTCCGGCCGCCAGGGTAGCGGCCCGCGCGCGGTCCATTCGGTCAGGAAACCGTCCAGCCAGCCGGCCGGCCGGCCGTCACCGACCGACGCCGAGGACTGCACCGTGTACGGCTCGGGCACGGCGAAGACACCGGCGGGATCGTGGTAAAGCGCACCGTGGGTGTAGCCGGTGGACGTGCCGCCGGAGTTGAGGACGGCGATGAACGCCCCGTCGGAGACCGGCAGGAGGCCCGGCCCAGGGTACCGGCGCGTCCCGTCGGGCATGGTCAGGTCCTCGTCCAGCAGGTGCAGCGTGAACCGGCGCCACCGGGACGGTTCGGCCGCCCCGCTCAGGTCGAGCCGGTCGAGCTCGGTGAGCAGAGCACGCAGCGTCTCCCGGTGTTCGTCCGGGGTGACCGCCGCGACGGCCCGGTAGGCGACTGCCGCGACACCGTCGAGCAGGGGCGACCAGTCCAGAGCGCTCGGCAGCGACGGTCCGTCGAGGTGCAGCCGTACGGCGGGTTCGCTTCCGGTGGTGGCGGCCCGCTGGGTGGCCAGCGCATGGAACTGGGTGAAGACGTGGGGCGAGCCGCTCGCCCCGTAGACCGAGCCACGGAGACCGTCCAGCACCGACGCGAGCTGCTCGTCGGTGGGGCCGGTCGCGATGGCCACCGGCGGCACCGCCTTCGGGGCGGACAACGAGGTGTTGAGCCGCTCGGTCACCGCTTCCAGGTCGGTGCACACCCGGGCGGCGAGCCGCAGCATTCCGACCACCCCGGCCAGCATCGCCTCGTGGCCGACCGCCGGCAACGTCGAGCGGACCAGCTCGACCAGCGCGTCCGTGTCGTCCTCGTCGGCGGTGGCCCCGGTGGTGGCTGGTCCGGAGCCGCCGACCGGTGCGCCGACCCCGGATGCCGGTACGGCGGTGCGGAGGCCGGTGGTGGCGTGCGGGGCCCTGGCCGACCCGGCGCGGGTCGAGGCCTGGGCCGCGGCTCGCGCAGCCGCTTCGGCGAGGGCGGCGCGGCGTTCGTCCAGCGCGACCTTGAGCAGCGCGGCGGCGGTGTCCCGGTCCATCCGGCGCAGGGCGGCGGAGCCGGCCGGGTCCCGAGGCAGCATGTTGCCGAGGAACGAATGTCCCGGCGGCGGAACCGTGCCGGAGGCGTAGGCCCGGCTGGACGGCGGCCCGGCGGCGGCCGACACCACCCCGTCCGGGTCGACCAGGACGAAACCCTTGAGGACGGCCCGCGGTCGGTCGTCGCCGGGCAGCACCAGCGCCGCGATTGGCTCCTGGCCCGGGGCCACGGTGACGGTACGACCGGCCAGGTCCTCGCCGCGTACCGAGCCGTCCGGCAGGGTGACGACCCGCCAGCCGAGTAGACCGTCCACCGGGACGGCAGCCGGGGTGGCCCGGTCGGACAGGGCCGGCCGCAGCCAGCTGTCCGACTTCCGGAGTTGGCTACCGTCGACCGGGAGGTCGGCCAGGAACCGGGGCAGGCTGCGCCGGCCGTGGGTGTTGCCGACCGGGTCGTACTCGCGCCAGCCGTAGCCGCCGTCGTCCGCGCTGTGGTCCTGGACCCAGTACGAGGTGCCGTCGGTGATGACCGGCCGCTGCGACGGGACCACGGTGTCGCCGACGTGCAGCACACCGTCGCCGGTGGTCCGTCCGCCACCGGGCAGCGGCAGGGTGATCTCGTGCCCGCGCCGCTGGCCGTCCTGGATGGGCTGTGGCTCGTCGGGCGAGGAGTGCCAGTAGCCGCGCGGGTCGTAGCCGAGCGACCTGGAGCGCCAGTGGACCAGGAGCTGGCCGTCGACGTAGTGGTAGTCGGGCTTGCCCCACATGTCGCCGGTTGGGATGCGCAGGTCGTGGCGGAGCACGATGCCCTCCGCGCCGAGCACGCGTACGGTGGTCGGCCCGGCCAGGATCACGTACGGCCAGGCTTCCTGCCAGGTCCACTCGACCCGGTGGTCGCCGCCGGTCACCTCCTGCCAGGCCAGCTCCCACTCCGGCCAGCCCAACTCGTCGATGATTCCGCCACGCAGGCTCCGGGCGACGTGCTCGGCGAGGTCGACCCGGACGGCCTGCCCGTGGTCGCCGCCCGCACCGGGTTCACCGGGCTGGGGGAGGTCGTCGGAGACCAGGCGCACCGCCTCGACCGGGAGCCTGCCCAGCCAGTCCACCGACTCCGGCAGGTACGGCAGACCGGTGTTGAACCGGTGGCGGATCCGGGCCCCCAGCCAGTCGGTCAGCATCGGCCGGATGCCGGCCGCCTCGGCCACCCGGCGCAGGGCGTGTGGCTGGCCGTCGAGCTGGTCGAGGCTCCGGCGCAGAGCCCCGACGAAGCGGTCGTCGCCGGCCACGGCCAGTAGTTCCCGTTCTCCCTCGGTCTTGACCCAGTGCGCCAGGTCCACGGAGTCGTCCTTCGGCGGAGCCACCGGCACGTCGAGGAGGAGCAGCAGGTCGCACAGGTCCAGGTCGCCGTCGGCGGCGAGGGTCTCGCCGTTGTCGGTCAGTTCGGCGCGGAGTCGGTCGGCCATCCGCTCGACGAGCGGGTACAGCTCCGGCATTCGGCGGCGGTAGTGGCCGGAGCCGGCTCGGCTCACGAAGCGGCGCAGCCAGCCGACGGAGCCGTCCTGCGGCCGGGCCGTGTCCGGCACCTCCGGGCCGGTGAGTCCGGCGAGCGCACCGGTGTCGGACAGCAGGGCCAGCCAGCCGGTCAGGTTGTCGCGGTCGGTGGGCATCAGGTCGAGCAGGCTGCCCCGGATCGCGGGGTCCCGGCCGGCCAGCGCCTTCATCGCCGGCAGGTGTGCCTTCCACCAGCCGGCCGGCGCCTGGGCGGCCACCGGCAGCCGGAGTACCTCGGTCAGGTAGGCCGCCTCACGATCGGCGCCGGCCTTACCGGCGGCCCGGACCAGCCGCTTCACCGCGTTGCCCGACTGCACGGACGGAACCACACCGGCGGCCGCGGCCCGCAGCGCCAGCCGGCAGAACCGGTCCAGCGCCTCGTCGGCCGGCAACTGGGCGGAGAGTTCCTTCGCGTACCCGGCCAAGCCGGTCGCGGAGACCACCTTGGCCGACGCGAACTCCAGGTAGACCTCGTCCAGCCGGTCCAGGTCGACGGGTAGGCCGTGCTGCGCCTCCGCCTTGCGCGCCTTGTTCAACAACTGCGTCGCGTAGGTGTCCTGCCCGGCGGCGAGAAACAGCCGCGCCGCCTGCTCGAAGAAGGTCGGCAGGAAGTGCGGCAGCGTACGGGCGAACCGGTCGGCGATGGCCTGGTGCCCGTCCAGGGCGGCCTTCGGCCGCGACCGTGCCTGTTTGGCCAGCTTCTGCAACTCCGGCACCACCGCCAACGCGTGCCGGCCGTCCGCCGGGTGGTGTACCAGCACCCACTCCGGAAACGCCAGCGATCGGCGCGGACCCAGCCCGACGACGGCAGGCTCGGCAGCCGTTGCCAGGCCCAGGAACTCGACGGCGAGGTCCTCGCCCTCCCCGAGTACGGCGTCGACCACGCGGACCACCAGCCGGTCGCCGAGGGCCGGGTGCCGGTAGGTACGGGCGGTGAGCGGTGCCGCCCGATCGCCGGCCCCGGCGGTGTCGGTCGGCAGTACCGCGCCGGCGGCCAGCAGGCTCTCCGCCGTCTGCTCGCCCGACCTGGTCGTCATCCCGGTCACGCCGCTTTCCCCGTCTTCGTCGCGACGCCGGACAGGGCCGTCGCCATCCGCATTCCTTCCGACCACGCCACCGGCCCGACTTCGGTCAACCGCAGCGTCGGTCCGTCCACCAGCGACCAGGAGAGGGCGCCCAGGGTCGCCTCGGAATCCCAGTAGTCCTCGTCGAACGACATGGCGGCCTCGACCGTGCGGCCGGCCTCCCAGACCCGGCAGGTGACCTGCGAGCCGGAGACCCGGAAGCCGAGCGTGGCGGCCCGGGCGGCCAGCCGGTTGGGGACCGCGGTACCACGGAAGTCGGTGATCGTGGTGTCGCGGTCCTTCAGATCGGTCGGTTTGCTCCAGGTGCCCCGGTGCAGTTGCTCGATCCGCTGGGTGATGTCGAGTTCGCCGGCGAACTCGCGCAGCTCGGTCAGGTCGGTCAGGCGTACCGGGTGGGGCAGCGTGGCGCTGGCCGGCGAGCGCCGGATGGTTTCCCCGTCGAGGTTGACCATACGCAGGTCACCGGTGTCGGTGACGTCTCGCAGGAAGCCCGGCTCGGCCGGATCGTCGCCGAGCACCACGAGGTCGCGCAGCGCGTCCTGCCAGCTCGGGTCCGGCCAGACCCGGGCCAGCAGCCCGGTCGGCACCGGCAGCGAGGACACCACCCAGGCGTCGATCCGGGCCAGGCATTCGGCCGTGTGCCGGTCCAGCCACTGGGCGAGCTGGCGTAGCCGGTCCACCTCGGGGCTGTCGCGCAACACCTTCGGCAGGGTCTTCAGCGGGCGGCCGGTGGCCCGCAGGCCGGTGGACCGAGCCGTCACCTTTCCGTCCACGAGGGAGATCTCGTGCGAGTCTCCCACCGGTAGCCAGCCCATCAGGAAATACCCTCCGTAGTGGAGAATCAGCCAAATTTAAGGAGATATCGCCCGCGATCGACGACGTAGGGGACGCTAACAGTAGTGACCGACACGGCGGGGTCCGCCGGCCGGCGCGGTGGGCGTACCGGGGGTCGAGTACGGCCCGGAAGAAGGCCCGGATCTGCGGGAGTCCGCAGGTCCGGCCGGTTCGGGACCGCCGCGGACGGCTGGGCGGTGACCGGACGAGAGGCTGGGAAGTGGCCTAGGTCACATCAGCGCGTCGCCGGGCTCCCAACGGATGGCACAGCGTCGCCGTGTGAGGTGCGTGGGTGGCCGGGACGAGGCCCGGTCCGGCGGGTGTTTTGACCATGGCCTAATCCGCGGCAGTTCGAGGTCCAAGAAAGCGGGACCGATGCTGAAGGGGTTCGCCTCTTTCCGGAACCCGGTCGGCCCCCTCTTGTCGCCCTCTCTGGGCAAGAAGGGGCCTTTCCTTACGCCTGGCAAGAAGCGGTCAACGCCGGTCACCGCGCCGGTCGTACCGGCACAGTGTGTGCGGCACGCCCGCTGCCGCCGGCGACGGCGCCAAGACTTCTGGGGGACACCGTTGCGCAACAGGTGGACGGTCGAAAAGGAGCCGGTGCTCGGTTGGCTGGCTCGGCTGTCCGAGCGAGGGCTGCGCGAGGTGGTGCGGCTGGGCGAGGAGACTGCGGTCTACCGGGTGGTCGAGGTGCCGTGGTTCGGGTACGACCGGGCCGCACACGGCTCGTTCGCCAACGTCTTCGACGCGGGTGTGCCCGGACGCGAACCGCTCGACCTGTTCCAAGCCACCTGCCGGGTGACGTCCCGCGTCGCGTACGCCGATCCCGGCGGTCGACTGGTGGAGGACGACGTCACCAACATCGGAGCGGTGCTCGCCGCCGCCCCGCACGCCGGGCCGCACACCGGCCGCAACCCGCTGGATCTCTCTGCCTTCCCGGCGCTGGACAGCGCGCAGGAGATCGACCTGATGATCGAATCGTATTCCGACGTCTGGCTGCCGTGGTGTTCGGCCCAATACGAACAGGGCGCGCATCTCGACGACCTGGCCGACAACCGGGAACTGGCCCGCCGGCACACTCCCCGGCTCAACGAGTTCCTGGCGGGTGTCGCCGAGAGCGCCGAGCGGACCGGCGGTGCGCTCGAAATCTCTCCGGACAACACCTCGCCCGAATTCGGATTCCAGCTACACGACCACGGAGTCCGGCTGGACGTCGACAACCCGCTCGAACGGTCGGTCTATCAGCGGTTCGGCGGGCGGGACGATCCCGACCTGCTCGGGGCACTGCGCCGCGCCGCCGAGAAGGTGCGGCGGACGCCGCCACCCGCGCCGTACCGGGCGGCGGTCTGTGCCTGGACGGACCACGTCGGCCGTCAGCTCTACGAGGCCGATCGCGTCGCCGTGCTCGCCGCCCTGCGCCGCCCCGACACCGCGTCGGCTCCGCTGAGCCGAGACGAGTTGGCCGGCATCAGCACCGTCTGGGTCCAGATCTACCGGCGGCGGCACCGGTTCGCCGTCGACGAACTCACCGGCTGACCCAGGGATCAGCCTCTCCCACTCGAGATCAGACAACTCGTAACGACGAACCACGCGCTACGTCATCCGATATCCAAGATCTTTTGAAGACACTTTCTAGCTAGGCCGCGAGGTCATCAAGCTCACCTCGTCCTGCAGGCGCTCGTGCAGTGTCCGTGTCGGCGCTGACGCCGGGCGACGCCTGAGGGTAACTGGGGCGGCTCGGATCGCCGGGCGACGCCACGCCTGCGCAGCGGGGTCGGCTCTGGGACCTTCCGCCCCCACCACGTTGCACGCAACTCTCTGATCCTTGCACGATCCTCCAGCGGCCGGGCGGCCGGCGCGGGTTCCGTGCTGCACTGGTGACATGTCCGCAGACGAGCTTGTCGAACTGCTGCAACGGCATGCGCGTCCCGATTTGACCACTGCCATCGACGGTGTCCGGATCTGTGCGGCCGACCGTACCGTTTCGCCGGGCTCCTCGATGTCCGGGACGGTGCTGGCGGTCGTCGCCCGGGGCTCGAAGCGTCTGGCAGTGGGAGACCACATCCACGAGTACGGCGCTGGTCAGTACCTCGTCGCCTCGGTCGACATCCCGGTGACAGGACAGTTCGTCGATGCCGTCCCGGGGCACCCTGCGCTCGGTTTCGGGATGACTCTGGAGCCCGCCGCCATCGCGGAGCTGCTGTTGCAGGCTGGTCCGGGGGAGCTACCGAGGTCTCCTGGCAGCGTACGGCCGGGAATCGTGGTCAGCGACGCGCCGGACGAGTTGCTCGATGCTATCGTGCGGCTACTGCGCCTACTCGGCCGGCCAGGGGACCGGAGGGTACTGGTCCCACTGGTCAAGCGCGAGATCCTCTGGCGGTTGATGACGGGGGAACAAGGTGACATCGTCCGTCAGCTCGGCCTGGCCGACAGCAGCCTGGCACATATCAGACGTGCTGTGCAGTGGATCCGGGAAAACTACAGCCGGCCGTTTCGGGTCGAGGAAGTAGCGCAGCTTTCCGGCATGAGCGTCTCCGCCTTCCACAAGAACTTCCAGGCGGTGACGGAGATGTCTCCCATCCAGTTTCAGAAGCACATCCGGTTGCAGGCGGCGAGGTTGTTGCTGGCGAGCCGTCCGCACGATGTCACCGGCGTCGGCCATCGTGTCGGGTACGACAATCCGTCCCAGTTCAGCCGGGAGTACCGGCGCCAGTTCGGTGCTCCGCCCAGCGTTGACGCGGCACGTATGCGGGACGGCGCCGCCCTCGCCCCTGCCGCGCTGCCCTGACGGTCGCCCGGGCGAAGAGGATTGTGCAGCCACCCGAGACGATCGCGCTAGCCCCGGTGTCGCGGCGTTGCTTGTATTGGAGATACCGGAACGCGGCACGGATTCCGGAGCATCACGGAGAAGGGGCGGGTAATGAAGATCGCCGGCCGACCGTTGACCGCCGCAAGGGAGAACATGGAATACCACAAGCTGTGGCGGTCCGGGGGCAAGGGTCGCCACGTCCCTCTCGACGACGAGCGGTAGCGCGACTATGGCCGTGGACGACGCCGTCATCCGTGCGCTCGCCGTCGGGCCGGACTCCTCCCGGGACGAGCGCACGATCGAAATCACGACATTGGGCCGACGCACCGGTATTCCCCGCCGCAACGAGATCTGGTTGCACCGCGTCGACGGCCGTTGGTACCTGACCGGCATGCCTGTTCCCCGTAGTTGGTACGCGAACCTGCGAGCCAATCCGCGGTTCATGGTTCATCTGAAGCACGGGGTCACGGCCGACCTGCCCGCTACTGCGGTGCCGGTCGACGAGCAGACACGGCGGCGGGTGATCACCGCGGTCCTCGACCTGCAGAACCGGCCCGACGTCGCGGCGCGGGTCAGCCAGCGCCAGACCTTCGACGTGTGGTTCGCGGGCAGCCCGCTGGTCGAGATCGTGTTCGACGACGAGCAGTTGCGGGCAGCATCCTCGGCGCCACCCGAATAGCTCGAATCTCTGTAATCGGTCGCGCCGTGCGTAGCTTCCCTCTACGCCGGCTGGAAGTCCTGATGCCCGCCCCGGCGAGCGTTGCGGCCCGCCCCAGTTCGACCCGGCATCGTTCGACAACTCCGATGGTCGCCGATCACACAACCGCCGGCTCATCCGGCGAGTTCGGCGTCGAACAAACCAAGGAAACAATTACCATGGAGCACAACGTGATCAACAACATCTACATCAACGGCGAGTTCGTCACCCCGCACGGCACGGAACTCTTCGACCTACACAACCCCGCCACCGGACAAGTGATCGGACAGGTCCAGCTCGCCGACGAGGTGGACGCCGAGGCCGCTGTCGCAGCCGCGAAGCGCGCGTTGCCGACGTGGTCCGCGACGTCCCGAGAAGAGCGGATCGACGCGCTGCGCCGACTTCACGACGCGGTCGCCGCGCGACTGGACGACATCCGGGAAGCCGTCGTAGTGGAGTACGGCGGACCAGTCCGCAACTCGTACCTGGTCGATTCGATCCCCGGCGTGTTCACCGACATGATCAAGACATTGGAAAACTTCGAGTTCATCCGGCAGGTAGGCAACGCCGTCGTGGAGATGGCGCCGATCGGTGTTGCCGGCCTGATCATGCCGTGGAACTCCGACGCATTCTTCATCTCCGACAAGCTCGCGACCGCACTGGCCGCCGGCTGTACCGCCGTCATCAAGCCGAGCGAGATGAGCGCGACCCAGACCCAGGTCCTGACCGAGGCACTACACGCGGCCGGAGTACCCAGGGGCGTGTTCAACATCGTCACCGGCCGCGGCGACGTCGTCGGGACCACCATCAACCGGCACCCCGACATCGCCAAGATCTCCTTCACCGGCTCCACTGAAGTCGGCAAAATTATCATGCGGGAGGCGTCTGACACGCTGAAGAGCCTGACGCTCGAACTCGGAGGCAAGTCTCCGTCGATCATCCTGGACGACGCCGACCTCGAGGAGGCCGTGACCGGCGCGCTCGGGGCCGGATTCGTCAACAACGGGCAGGCGTGCGTCGCCGGCGCCCGCATCCTCGTCCAGGAGAACCAACTCGACGACGTCCTCGCACTCATCACCAAGAAGGTGGCGACCGACTACCCCGTCGGCGACCCGAGCGACCCGACGACCGGCATCGGCCCGATGGTGAGCCAGCGGCAGTGGGAACGCGTCCAGTCCTACATCCACCGCGGTATCGAGGAAGGCGCCCGGATCGTCGTGGGCGGCCCGGATCGCCCCGAAGGACTCTCCGACGGGTACTACGTGCGACCGACGGTGTTCGCTGACGTCACCAACGACATGACGATCGCACGCGAGGAAATCTTCGGACCGGTCCTGTCAGTCATCACCTACCGCGACGAGGACCATGCCGTCGAGATCGCCAACGACTCCACCTACGGCCTGCACGCCTATGTGTTCTCCGGCGACCCCGCGCGAGCACGCCGCATCGCGTCCCGCCTGGAGGCGGGCCGGGTGTCCGTCAACGGCGGCTTTGAACAGCTGTCCCCGTTCGGAGGGTTCAAGCAGTCCGGGCTCGGGCGGGAATACGGCAGCTTCGGCCTTGAGGGCTTCCTGGAGCCCCGGTCCGTAATGCTGTGACGGGTACGGCCGGACCCCGTAGCTGGTATGCGCGCACCCAGATCTCTTCGCGCATCTCCAGCATGGGTCCGGCCGACCTGCCCGCGCCAGCGGTGCCGCGTACTCTTCAGCGCCAAAAGGCCGGCGACGGTAACCGACCGTCAACCGTAGGATGTGCTGATAATCCTCCCGAATGTTGGTAGCGGATACAACGAGCGAAGTGACCAGAAAGAAAGTACCTGGTGCGATGAGCCGGGAAATGCGAATGGTGCGCACGGGATTCCGCCGCGAGTTCGGCTTGATGCCCGCACTCGCCGCTGAGGGGGAGCGGGAACGCGCGGCGATCGTCGCCGACCACATCGAGCTGATCGGCACGGCACTCCATCATCACCATCACGGTGAGGACCTTGTTATCTGGCCGAAACTGCTAGAGCGCTGCCCGGAGGAGATCGCACCGCTCGTGCACGGCATGCCTTCAAGCCGCAGGCTTCGGCCTCGCCCTCGCCCTGCTCGACCGGCCACTGCTGGCCGGAATCCTGCCGCCGTCGCCCTCGGCACCGCCATGGTCTACCCCGCCCTCATTGCCGCCGTCTCCGACCACGCCCACCCCACCTGGCGCGCCAACGCCCTGGGCACCCACCGCTTCTGGGGCGACATCGGCTACGCCGCAGGCGCCTCATTGCCGGCATCCTCGCCGACACCCTCGGCCTCACGCCACCGTCATCGCCGCCGCTCTCACCGCCGCCTCCGGCCCGCTCGCCGCCCACTGGATCATCGAACACCGGGACTCCTTCAGCCGCCGCCCGCCCGACGGCGGGGACGGGGCCGTCGGCGGCAACGAATCGCCGTAGAAAACCTGACCTGTCTGTCGGATCGAGTCGTTCTCCAGTCGTCTGAAGGGTGAGAGCGCGGGACCACCGCACGCGCTGGTGGCCTGACCACACCGCCCTGTACGGGGCTCGATCGATGAAGGAGAACCAAAAGGATGACGCAGTCAACCAAGCCGATTCCGGAGACATACCGCCGGATCACGCCGTGTCTGGTGGTGGACGGGGCAGCGAACGCCATCGACTTCTACACGCAGGTGTTCGGCGCGACCGAGCGGATGCGGTTTCCCGGTCCGGACGGCATGATCGCCCACGCCGAGATCGAGATCGGCGACTCGGTGCTGATCATCGAGGACGCCTCACCACACCTGGGCACCGTCGCCCCACCGGCCGACGGGCTCGCCGGGTCGCCGGTGTTCCAGTTCGTCTATGTCGAGGACGTCGACGCCAGCGTGGCCCGTGCCGTCGAGCTCGGCGCGCGGCTGAAGCGGGCACCGCAAGACCAGTTCTACGGTGACCGCGACGCGTTCGTCATCGACCCGTTCGGGCACGGCTGGACCATCGCCTCCCACGTCGAGGACGTGAGTGCGGAGGAGCTGGGCCGGCGGTTGACCCAGATGCAGGGACAGCCGGCGGCGGGAGAGGGAGGATCGGGCAGATGAAGTACGTGCTGATGTTCGTCGAGACCGAGCAGTTCGCCGCTGACCTGGCCGCCATGGACGACGCCGAGCGGGAGCGGGCCTACGGCCGCGTGGGCCAGTGGTTCGCCGAGCACGCCGACCAGGTCACCCGCCACGTGTACCTCATGCCCCCGGAGTCGGCGACCACGCTGCGCCTCGACCGCGGCGAACCGGTGGTCACCGACGGGCCGTTCGTGGAGGGCAAGGAGATCGTCAGCGGCTTCGCCGAGATCGACGTGGACAACCTCGACGCCGCCCTGCGACTGGCGAAGTCGTGGCCGGGCTGCCCGCTGGTGGAAGTCCGCCCGATCGCCGCCACATGACGGCGACACCGCAGGCCGAGCTGGTCCGGGTGGTACGCGACCACGCGGGCCGGCTCGCCGCCGCCCTCGTCGGCCTCACCGGCGACTTCGCCACCGCCGAAGACCTGGTCCAGGACGCCGTCGAGACGGCGCTCACCCACTGGCCCGTCGACGGCACTCCCGAACGGCCCGACGCATGGCTGTTCGCCGTCGCCCGCCGCCGCGGCCTGGACCACCTCAAGCGGCAGGCTCGATACCGCAGCAAGCTCGCCCTGCTGCACTGGCCCACCCTGCCCGAACCGGACGACCGGCTACGGCTGCTGTTCACCTGCTGCCATCCCGCCCTACCCCGTACCGGCCAGATCGCCCTCACCCTGCGCGCGGTCTGCGGACTAACCACCGCACAGATCGCCCGTGCCTTCCTCGTCCCAGAGTCCACGGTCGGGCAGCGGATCACCCGCGCCAAACGCAAGATCAGCGAAGCCGGCATCCCGTACCGGATCCCGGACCCGGACGAACTCGCCGGCCGGCTTTCGGAGGTCCTCGCGGTTATCTACCTGCTGTTCAACGAGGGCTATCTGACCACCACCGGCACGGTCTCGCACGACCGCGACCTGGCCGACGACGCCGAGTTCCTCGCCGCCCTACTACACCGGCTGATGCCCACCGAGCCCGAAGTCATGGGCCTGCTGGCGCTCATCCGGCTACACCAGGCCCGTACCGGAGCCCGGTTCGACGCCGACGGTCGCATCATCCAACTTCCCGACCAGGACCGCAGTCTCTGGAACCACACCGCCATCACCGACGCCGGCGACCTCATCGCCCGCGCCGCCGCCCACCGCCGCCCCGGCCCCTACCAACTCCAGGCCGCGATCGTCGCCTGCCACGCCGAGGCCACGCGGTGGCAGGACACCGACTGGCCACAGATCCTCGTGCTCTACACCATGCTTCTCCGCCTGCAGCCATCTCCGGTCACCCGCCTGCACCGCGCCGTCGCACTGCGCTACACCGACGGGCCACACGCGGCGCTGGCCGAACTCGACCATCTCGCCGGCACCTTGGACGGCTACCACCTGTACCACGCCACACGCGCCGAGCTCCTGCGCGCCACCGGCCAGCCGGAATCGGCCCAGGAAGCCGACGAACGAGCGTTGACACTGGCCGCCAACCCCGCCGAGATCGACCTGCTCCGGCACCGCCTGCACTGGCGATAGCCGTCGCCTGCCCCGACGCAGGCTCATCGACGGGCCCAGGCCCCGGCCAGGACCCGCCAAACGACAGCACCTGTGACCGGGTTCCAGCCAGACGGATGCCCGGGCCGCCTCGGTGCCCGGGGGAGACGCTGACGAAGGTCGGCGACTGCGGTCACCGCGCACCAGCCGTCGTCGCAGCGAAGGCTCGCCGTCGTGGCCGTCGCGAGTGGGGCCGGACACGGCAGATTCCGCCGAGCCAGGCATCGAGGCTCTGCTGGCTCGCGTCCGCAGCGGTCCGGACGGCGGCGGGTCGTGCGCAGGAGCAGCCGAACTCGTTCAGCACCAGGCCGCCCCCCTTTTTTTTGCTGATCGCTGGCTGACGTCAACGACCTCAGTCGTGCTGGTGACGCTGTCGTCGAGTTGTATGGTGCCGAGCCCGCCGTACACGAGGCCGATCCTGCAATCCGGGTGGGAGTCCAACCCGTTCGACCGAACCGCTGAACGGCGCCGGTTGAGGGTGCTGCTCGACCTGCCGCTGATGACCGGTGACGCTTCGCAACACCGTGCACAGCGCCGCTCTCCACTTCACCGGCCACCAGCCGAGTACCGGCGGGGAGAGCATCCTGGTGACGATGCCGCCCGACGAGGAGCAGACTCTCCTGCGCTGACTCGACGCCTGGGGTGTGCTGACCCTGCCGGGCGGCCGGGTCGCGCTCGACCCAGGCACGTTCGTGGAAAAGCTGGTACCAGCGGCATCGACGACGCTGGACGGAATCATGTCCCACACCCCCACCGATCGGCTGCCCGCCCACTCGCCGCCCAACGCTCAGCACAACTGGGAGTTCTGCGACACCACCGGTCACCGGCTCCGCCTGCTCTATGGCATACCTGAACCGAACTCCCCGACACCTGACCGTACGTGACGGTCTCCGTCCGGCACGTCGACCAGCACAACCGTCGAAAAGCCGAGTACAAGATCCGAATACCGCGTGCGGAACAGCGCGGATCACCTGGCTCACCAGCGGAGGACCGCGAGCGACGAGTCAACAGGTCTCCACCGCCCGCTACCCCTTCCTGCTGCCAGGCGACCTCGCCGAGGGGCCCGAACTAAAGCTCGCGCGAACGGCTTGCATCCTGTACCCAGGTACAGGCTTACCGTCGGAGCATGACCGATACGAGGGCTCTGGCCGAGGGATCATGGGTGCCGCGGGCGTGCACGCTGCCGACGGCAGAGCAGCCGTTGCGGCTGGCCGAGTTCGACGAACTGTTCGCCTCGGCGGTGATCAGGGTCGAGTCGGTTGACACGTCGCGGGTACATCTGGAGCTGCGACCGGAGCCGACGGTAGCCGCAGGGGCGGCGGAGCTGATGGTACGGGAGACCGGCTGCTGCTCGTTCTTCACCTTCAGCCTGACCGCGACCGGTGGGCAACTGGCCCTGGACGTCGCGTTGCCGGCCGGGCACGCCGACGTACTCGACGCTCTCACCGCCCGCGCCGCTGCCGGCGGCCAGCCGTGATGTCGGGACTGCGGTCCGGGCAGGTGGCGGAGGCGGCGGGGGTGAACCAGCAGACGCTGCGCTACTACGAGCGCCGGGGTCTGGTGGCCGAACCGAACCGGACACTGGGCGGACACCGGCTCTACCCGCCCGAGACTGTCACGACCCTGCGGGTGATCAAGACCGCGCAACGGCTCGGGTTCACCCTTGATGAGATCGCCGAACTGCTGGCTGTCAGCACCCATCGGAAGGGTCGCCGGCCGGAGGCCGGGTTGCAGGCCCGTGCGCAGGCCAAGCTTGTCGAGGTGGAGCAGAAGATCGCCGACCTGTGCGTGATCCGGGACACGCTGCGCGAGGCGGTCGCAGCCGGTTGCGATGACCTGGTCGTCTGCGCGGACAGCCCGTGCTGTCCGCTCCCGTTCGTCGGACTCGCCACCAAAGGAGCCGATCATGCCGAGGGTTGATGCACGTCGAATAGTGTCCGGGTTGACCGGGCTGGCCGGGACCGCGTGCGCGGCGTGCTGCGTCCTGCCGCTGCTGCTGGCGGCCGGCGTCGTCGGCGGCGCCGGCTGGACCGCCGCCGCACGGGCGATGCCGCCGATCACGGTCGTACTGGCAGTGGTCGCGGGGATCGCATGGTGGTGGGTATCCCGGCGAATCCGCCGGCGCCGCACCGAGTGTGCGGGCGGGGACTGCGCCTGCGTCGGCCCGCGCACCCGGCAGGCAGCGGAGAAGATCCCGGTAGGGCCCTCGTCGTGACCCTCGCCCGTTCCCTCGTCCTGTTCGTGCTCGCCGCGCTCGCCGAGATCGGCGGAGCCTGGCTGATCTGGCAGGGCTGGCGAGAGCACCGCGGACTGCTGTGGATCGCCGCCGGCATTGTGGCCCTCGGCGCGTACGGATTCGCGGCGTCATTGCAGCCGGATCCGAACTTCGGCCGGATCCTGGCCGCCTACGGCGGGATCTTCGTCGCAGGCTCCCTGGCCTGGGGCATCGTCGTGGACAAGTTCCGACCCGACCGGTGGGACATCACCGGCGCTGTGATCTGCCTGATCGGCGTCGCCGTGATCATGTACGCCCCGCGCGGCTGACCTCACCACCTGCCGCCAGCCGCCCACAGACGCTTGATCTCCCAACGGATCACGTCGGACAGGCTCGTTCGTGGCGATCATGTCGAGTGCAGGCTGCGTGCGGAACTGGTGCAGTGCCGCGCAGTTCGGGTAGAAAGCCGCTGCGTTTTCGCGCGTCGATCTTGTCTGGGACATCACGCACCACCAGAGGTCGAACTGGCAGAGCGAGTTGAGGAGGGGATCCGACTGGGAGAGGGTATCGGCCGGATCAAGGAGATCAGCCGGAACATCCGGATGTATCGCGGGACGCAGAGCGGTAAGGGCGAGGGCGATTAGTTGGCCGCCCCGTTCGACGCCATTCTCGGAGAAGAGGGGATTGGTGCGGGCCGCGAACACCTGCCCATGCTTTAACCACCGCTCGCTGCCGTACGGACGCCGGATCAACGCCTTAGCGGGATGCGTCGAGCGGTATCGGCCGATCGGCTATCTCGCCACGTTTGGGTACTTGGAACGGGTCGCACGGCCTTTTCGTCGCGATGAGACTGCGCTTCTCCGGGCGTTGGACGCGCTCATCTCAAGCCGGGATCTGTGGTTGGTCGAGTTGAGCGCGTATTTGGAGCGGCGGCGGGAGGCCAAACGTGTGGGTAAGCGGCGCCCGCGGGAGACTCAACTCAACTCGAACTCACCAGTCTGTTGGTACGGCGATTCGAGAAGGGCGGCCATCTTCACGGTCGGCTTCTTGCTGAGGAACCAGGGCAGGGTCGCCAAGGCTGACACCGATGTCGTCCGACTCGCCTCGACCTGCTTGGAGGCCGGCGGGAACCTCGCCTCAGCAGAGCACGAGCAACTGAGCGGGCTTCGTCGGCACTTCGAGCACCTTCGCGAGGTCTCCGGCTGGCCAGACGTCGACTGGCCGAACTGGCAGAAAGCGA
The DNA here is from genome assembly GCF_033446045.1 of Plantactinospora sp. KLBMP9567. Classification (NCBI taxonomy): domain Bacteria; kingdom Bacillati; phylum Actinomycetota; class Actinomycetes; order Micromonosporales; family Micromonosporaceae; genus Plantactinospora; species Plantactinospora sp. KLBMP9567. Next base: position 72,444 of record NZ_JAWQRR010000052.1, read on the forward strand.
ACCAGTCGTTGGTGCTCTCGCGCCACATCATGTGCGCGATCGCCTCCGACGATGCATGTTCCGGACATGTTATGAAGTAGGTGGCGCCGACATCCTCAACTGTCGCTGTGGGTGGGGCGCACCGCCATAGCGGCGAGTCGCGTTCCCGGGTAATACGCCGCCGCGTACTCGTCTTGTCGGGAGCCGTGCGGGGTCATGCCGGCCGGGCGCTGTTGACGTATGCTACGGACGTGGAGGGACTAGGCACTACCTTGTTGGGCTTGCTGTGCTGTGTCGTCGGAATGATCGGCGTACTCGGTCTACTCGGTGCTGTTGCCGTTAATATGCGAAGCAAATAGCTGCAATCCGAACAGTTGATGACTCGTCGCTGTCCACGCGCAGCCTGACCCGCCTGACCGAGCTGATCCGCGACCGTCGCCGGGCGGTCGGCGGCCGATGGCACCGGCTACCCGCCCAGCGGCAGGCGCTGATGGCCCTGGCCCACCTGCGCAACGGCGACACCCTCACCCGCCTCGCCGCCGGCTACGCGGTGTCCGTCACCACCGTGTGGCGGCACCTACGCGAGGCCGTCGACCCCAACGCCGCGATGTGCCGAGCCGCCCGACCGGCGTGTGCGATCCTCGGCGGCACGCTGATCCCGATCGACCGGGTCGCCGACCAGCGGCCCTACTACTCCGGCAAGTGACATGGACGCTCATCGGGTTTCGCCGGTGGGACTCCAGTCGGGGGATGGGTTCCGTACACCCTTAACGATCATCCAGAGGATCGCCGTGAACTCCGCAATACCAGCGGGCGCGATTAGGAACGGGCTCAACGCGGCGCCGAGATTCGGGGCCAGCAGCCGTACGAACGTGTCCGCGATCCAGCCGACGCATCCGATGCCGAGAAGGACACCCAGCGCGCGGGGAAACATGCGCGAGACATAGGCGAGATAGCCCATCGGTAGCAGCCACAGACCAAAGAAGATCTGCGCGATGAGGGAGCCGTAGTGGCGGAGGTCGAACATGAGCAGTAACAGTGCGTCGGCGAACGCGCCAGTGCCGGAGGCATCGGTGGCCAGGACGAGCGCCAAGACCTCGTGCGCCATGTTGAGGAGTTCCATCGTGGCACCGGCCGCCGTGAAGATCACCATCGCGCCGGCCCAGTTGGCGTTGACATGCTTGAACAGTAGGTACAGTGCCATTGCGGTAAACAACCAACACATGGACGCTGCAAGGTTGGCCGCTACGGCGACGCGGAACAGGCCGGCGTCGGCCGTGAGTTTGTCCGCCGTGGTTGCGGGATCGCCGGGCTCGTAGAACCGGGTACGGAGGAACATGGCGGAGCCGCCCAAAACGGCGACGGCCAGATACAACAGTCCGGCGATCCTGGCGAGGCGCTGGGGTGACTGCATGACTTCTCCCGGTCGTGTGGGATGTGCGGACGCGGGACAGCTTGTCGGGCGCACGGGTGGCCTCACGTCGGGTCAGCGGCGGCGATGCGGCTGTTCCCGCGGTGGTACGTCGGGTGTGGCCTACTCCGGGGGGAGTAGTTGAGCCGCCTCGGCCGGGCCTGTTCCGATCTGGGCGCGGTCGCCTAGAGTGCCCGCATGACCCCGTCCGGCTCACGTGCGGCCGTGCGTTCCGCGCCCGGCCTGGCGGTGCTGACGGCGCTGGCGCAGACCGCCGGTACCGCGATCGCCACGCGGGGGGAGCCGGCGAGTGTGGGAGTCCTCGGGTATGCGTTGCTGGTCGTGAGTGGCCTCGCGCTAGCCGACCGGCACCGGTTCCCCCGGAGAAACTTCGTCGTTGTCGCTGGCTCGGTCCTGGCATATCACGTCCTGGGTTATCCGCCCGGCCCGACGTTCATCGCGCCGATGATCGCGGCCGCCGCCGCGATCATCGCCGGATACCGCTGGCTGGTCTGGGCGGTCGCTGCCGGCGGGTACGCCCTCTGGCTCGGGTTCAGCGGCGCCGCGCCGAACCGCGCCCTGACCGCGGCGGCGCTCATGGCCGGCGCGGGCGTGTTGACCGAACTCGCCACCCCGGCCGCCCGGTGGGTCCAGCAGGCGGCGCGGGAGCAGCGACGGCTGCACGAAGAGCGACAACGCCGGCGGGCCAGCGAGGAGCGGCTGCGGATCGCCGCCGAGCTCCACGACGTACTCGGCCATCACCTGTCGCTGATCAATGTGCGGGCGGGCGTGGGCCTGCATCTGATGGGGCGAGAGCCGGACCAGGCGCGGGTCGCGCTCGACACGATCCAGAAGACCAGCGCCGAGGCCCTGCGTGAGGTTCAGTCGGTGCTCAACACGTTGTACCCGGCCCGTACAGCTCCGCGCGCGCCGGCGCCGGCGCTGGATCGCCTCGACGAGCTGACCAACGAGGCGGGCCTGTCGGTCCGGACGGTGATCAGCGGTGAAGCCCGGTCACTACCGGCCGGGATCGACCGCGCGGCCTACCGGATCATTCAGGAGGCGCTGACCAATGTCCGTCGCCACGCCGGTCCGGGGGCCACCACCACCGTCACCATCGAGTACCAGCCGGAGGCGTTGGTGGTCCTCGTCGAGGACCACGACGGGGCAGGGGAGCCGGCCAACGCACCGGCGGGCAACGGGATCACCGGAATGCGTGAACGCGCCACTACCTTGGGCGGTTCGCTGGCCGCCGGACCGTTGCCAGCCGGCGGCTGGCAGGTTCGCGCCAGCCTGCCCCTTGATCGGGATCCCGCACCGTGATCCGGGTGGTCCTCGCCGACGATCAGGCGCTGGTCCGCGCCGGTTTCCGGTCGCTGCTCGACGCCGAGCCCGATGTCGAGGTGGTCGGCGAGGCCAGCGACGGCGCGCACGCGGTCCGGCTGGCCCGACAGGTCCGCCCCGACGTCGTCCTGATGGACATCCGGATGCCCGGCGTCGATGGCCTGACCGCTACCCGGCAGATCGCCGCCGACCCGGCCCTGTCCGGGGTCCGGATCGTCGTGCTCACCACGTTCGAGCTGGACGAGTACATCGGCGAGGCGCTGCGGGCCGGGGCCGCCGGGTTCCTGGTGAAAAGCGCCATGCCGGCCGAACTCATCCATGGCGTGCGGGTCGTGGCAGCCGGTGAAGGTTTGCTGTCACCGAGCGTCACCCGTCGGGTCATTGAGCAGTTCGCGGCCCGGACCGCCACGCCAGCGCCGTCCCGCAAGCTCGCTGAGCTGACCGACCGGGAACGGGAAGTGGTCGCGTTGGCCGGTACCGGCCTGTCCAACGACGAGATCGCCTCCCGGCTGATGATCAGCCGGGCCACCGCCAAGACCCACGTGTCCCGCGCGATGGTCAAGCTCGGTGCCCGGGACCGCGCGCAGCTCGTCGTGTTCGCCTACGAGGCCGGCCTGGTTCGCCCCGGCTGGCTCTCCTGACGAGCAACGGCCGCCCAGCGCGCTGCCGCGCGAGGTCGACCGGTACTGTCGGCGTGCCAGAGACGCATCGGTGTTCGTCGTTGAATGCGGTGACACTCCGCACGGTGTAACCGAACGCTCGGGTACCACGGCGGGGGCAATCCGGTTGCAGCCACCGGTTCGACGTACGGCCGGCTCCGTGCCGGCAGGCTGAGCGCATCCAACTGCAGGAGGGTGCGATGAAAGCCATGGTTCAGCACCGGTACGAGGAATCGTCAAGACCAGTGGATCGGCGAGTTTGCCTGCTACCTCGGGTCGTCGGTCTGCCAGGGGTGGAGGAACTGCTCGGGGCGCAGGTTCCATGTTGCGAGGGCCGCGTCGAGCTCGGCCTCGCCGGTGACGGTCGTGGCCTGCACGAGTATCGCGCCGATGTCGTAGTCGAAACCGGCGATCTGGGCGGCGTCGTAATCCCAGTGCTCCAGCTTGAAGGCGCGGTCACGGTCGGATCGGGTCCAACCCTGCCGTTGCGCGTCGAAATCGGCGGCGGTCGTGACGGGCCGGATCTCGATGAACGCTCGCCGGCCTGGCCCGGAGGCGGGTACCTCGGTCACCAGGCGCCGGCCGATGCGTAGCGTGGTCAGTTTCTCGGTGGGCCACCGCGGCCGACTGCCGCCCTCGGTCATGCTGCGACCTGCTCGGCGGGGCGCTCGACGAGGTGACCGCCGACGAACGTGGCGCCGTCGCGGACCAGAGCCACGAGGTGGGGTGCGTTGACCGCCCGCCACCGGTCCTGAGCGGCCTCGATGAGTTTGAACGCCATCGCGAGGCCGGCGGCGCGGCTACCTGGACCCTCGGTCAGGCGGGTGCGGAACCGCTTCCGCTCGCCGGTGACCAGGTCGGTGCGCTTGTCGTTGACCCGCGGCGCGACCACCTCGATCACCCCGGCGCCGGTCATCACCTGCTGTGGCTGGGCATGGCCGTTACGCACCACCAGGCGCCGGCCCCGCGCGTCGCGTTCGTTGCCAGCTCCGCCAGATAGGCGTCGAGCTCGACCTCCAGCGCGGCAGCCAGCATCCGCGGCGCCCCTCACGAACGACCTCGTCCAGCGGCGAAACGCCATCGCGTCGCTCTCCGTCCCCGGCGACTACAGTCAGCACGGGCCTGCCTTCCGACCGACGCGCCAACGTCGGCCTTGCTCGAGACCTGAACAAAACGATCACCGGGAAGGTACGCCCCTTCTCGGCCGATCCACAGGTCTTGAGCATTGCTCTATCTACTACCCAGATATCTGGGCCAACGGGACCGAGGAGTTCGACAGCTACCTTGCGCCGGGCTTCACCAAACTGCGCCGGTTTTCCCAAACCGCAGCTGTACACCGGTAGGCCGTGCTGTTGGCCACCACCTGACGCCACCGCGCGGCCGTCTTCGGGCGCCGGTTCGCTAGGGTGGCCGATCATGAGCGGCCCCTCCTCCGACAACGGCCCCATCGAGTACGTCGGCAAGACCGACCGACGGGCGAAGAAGACCGCTCCGACCGCCGCATCGCCCGAGCCCTCGGCGGACACCGCCCCGGCGGCCGGCAAGGCACAGCCGGCGCGGTTCGGCTGGCTGTGGAGCGTCGGGCTGCTCGTCGGCATCGCTGGCCAGATCGTCGCCTACGTCGCCTTCCACGAGGATGTCCGCGCGGCCGCGCTGAGCTTTGCCTGCGACGTCTCTGCGTGCTCGGCGGCCGGCATGACCACGGCGGGCTGGCTCGTGATCGCGGCACCGGCCGCTATCCTGGTCGGGACGAGCCAGTTCATGTCGAAGCTCGCCAAGCCCGGCCGCGTGGCGTTGGGCGCCAGCGCGCTGCTGGTCGGTATGGTCTCCACAACCTTCATTCCCGGCCGCGGCCAGGACCTGTTGGATCTCCTCGACGGTCCCGGCAGCAATGTCGTGGCCGACGGCATCCTCTGGGGGTTCGGTACCGCCGGGGCCGTGCTGGTGTTCCGGATCGCGCTGTTCTTCGTGGCATGCAAGATCCCCGCAGTCGAGCGCCGACACAACATGGTCGCGCTGGTCGGCGCGGTGGTCTTGATCGTCGGTGCGCTACCGGTCGCCATCGCCAAGAGCGACCCCACCTGGGTACGGGCGGCCGAGATCTTCCCACCCGTGCTGACGATGAACGGCGACACACTCACCCGCGTCGCGGCGGACGACCAGCGCGGCTGCGACGGAGTGCTGCCCGACGACGCGCTGCTCAACCGCCGCAACTGCTACCTCACCGTGCGGGCGGAGTTCACCACCGACGACAGCGACGCGGTAGTGACCTTCCGGGCGGTGCTCTACAGCGACGAGGAGACGGCCGACGAGGTACGCGCCGGGCTGCCCGACCGGCTCACCCCCGTCGGTGTCACCGGGAGCACTATCACCGTGCTGTCCACGACGTACTCTTGGGTGCTGGTGGGTGCCGCGAAGCACACCGACGGGCACGGCATTGCCACCGACGAGCGCCCCTGGGTGCTGTGGCCGCTGCGCCAGGTCAACTACCACTTCATCGGCGTGCAGGCGGGCATCTTCATCGATCCCGACCCGACCGACGAGATCAGACCGCGCACCCCCTGACGCTGGATCTTGTGCACTTCGTGTCGCCGGAGCGAGCGGCACGAAGTGCACAGATCGCCAGATCGGCCTTCGCGACAGCCCCTGTCCGAGAATCAGCATCCGCCAAAACCGTTGTGGCACGGCCTGCGTCGGGAAGTGACAGAAAGCAACATCATCGATGCCGCAGCACGCAGGTTCGTGATAGCACCAAGACATGACCACCGAGGCGGTACCCGCAGACCTTCCCCCGAAGCGGATGTCGTCCCCGGGGTCGGCGAGGATCTGATCACTGTCGCTGAGCTTGATCAGCGACGAGGTGTTCTGGGGTGCCACTGGCCCCGCCGGCCGAACGCGACCGCTTGCGCGACGCCTGCTGCGGCGGAACCTGCCCTTCGCGCACCGCCTGGCCCGGGGGTACCGCGACCGTGGCGAGAACCTCGACGACCTGCTCCAGGACGCCGCTCTGGCCCTGATCAAGGCGGTCGACGGGTACGACCCCGACCGGGGCACCAGCTTCACGGCGTATGCCCGCCCCACGATTCTCGGCGAGCTCAAGCGACACTTCCGGGCCCGGGCGTGGGGTGTCCACATACCCCGGCAGCTGCAGGAACGCTGCCTGGAGGTGACGCTCGCCCGCGCCGACCTCACGCAGCGGTTGCAGCGAACGCCGTCCGTGCCGGACATCGCCGCAGCACTCGGCCTGACGGAGGACGGCGTGCGTGCCACCGATGCGAGCAGGTGGCGGCGTTGGACGGGGCCGTGGAGCCGCTGCTTCTCCCGGCGGCGAGCTGAACGAGCCGTCCGCAGGAAGGTGCCGGCAGGGGTCGACCCCGATGGTGGCCGGCGGCGAGAGCACGGCGGCGGAACTGCGCCACCAGGTCCGTGTCGCCCGCCCGCCGCGCGTCGTGGATGAGGTAGACCGCGGCGAGGTACGCACAGATGCCGATCGCCAGCAGTCCGCGTAGGTCGAGGTGGGGTTGAGCCAGCTGGTCCAGATGTCTGCGGCGGCGATGCCCGGCGGGACCCGGCCGGAGGCGACGGCGCCGATGATGGTACCCAGGAAGAAGGGCGTGACCAGCGAGGAGATGGCGAACGTCGCGCCGTAGAGGCGCTGCTCGGCCAGGGTGTGACTGGCCTTGCGGAAGGCGAAGGCGGCGCCCCGGCCGATGATGCCGAGCGCGGCCAGGGTCAGTGGGATGTAGAGGGTGGAGGCGAAGGCGGCGAAGGCCGGCGGGAAGGTGGTCCAGAAGAGGGTGATCACCAGGATCAGCCAGACGTGGTTGGCCTCCCACACCGGGACGTCCTGGAGATCGACGCGGAGGCGGTCACTCGAGGTCAGCCACGTCGGGAGCGGCGGTTTCGCCAGTAGGTGAAGACTGCCAGGGCTAGAAATCCGCTGGTACGGCCTACCGCGCGTCCTGCCCGTTCCGCTGCCCCGATCGCTGCGGCGACCAGTCGACCGGGCGCTTCCACCTGCAGCACCGGCAGATTTCCGTAGGCCGTTTCCGCCGCCTGCTCCGCCTCCGGCCGGGACAGGTGGGCCTGGTTGCCGACAAGCGACAACTTCCCGTCCCGGAATCGCCACCGCCAGGTGCCGGACTGTTCCTGCCACAGTTCGATCCGGGCGCCCCCGCCGACCGGCTCGGCCCGTCGTGTCTCGTCGTCCAGACCAACGTGTCCAGCAGACTTCACTGTTTCCGGCGACGACCTCAGCTTCTCGCAGGTTGCCGCCTTGTCCGTCCGACTTCCCACACCGCCCGACCGCCGCACCTGCGGCACGCCCGCTCGGCTCAGCTCGCCGCGCTCTCGATCACCGCCGGCCGGCAGCGCCCGGGCGACCAGATACGCCACCACACCGACGGGCACTGGCAGCGCCAGCGCGAGCACCCGCAGGATCGAGAGCACATCCAGCACGGGAACCTTCAGGATCTTGGCAATGATGTCGTCGGCGGCCGCGGCGAGCAGCACGGTGAAGAGGGCCAGTACGCCGACGCCGACGCCGAGCCGGGCCGGGTGGGCGCGGGGCGGGTCGAGCAGTTGGTGCGACAGCCGGTCGCCACCGTGCCGACGTTCGAGGAACGGCCAGAGGTAGAGGCCGAGGAAGGTGAGGCCGCCGAACAGCACCCCGGGAAGGAACGGCGACGGGACGAGATGCCCGAAGACCCGGAACTCGACGGCTGGAAAGAGTCGCAGCACCCCGTCGCCCCACGCGATGTACCAGTCGGGTTGGGCGGGTGAGGTTACCTGGGCCGGCTCGAACGGTCCGTAGATCCAGACGGGGTTGATCTGGGCCAGGCCGCCGAGGGCAAAGGTCACCGCGAGGACCCAGGCGAACAACGCGAGGGTACGGAGGGTGTAGCTGGGCCAGAAGCGCGAACCCACCACGTTGTTCTCGGTCCGTCCGGGACCGGGGAACTGGCTGTGCTTCTGCCGGATCACGATGCCGAGGTGTGCGGCGATCAGCGCGGCCAGCACGGCGGGGACGAGCAGCACGTGGGCGACGAACATCCGCGGCACCATCTGCTCGGTCGGGAACTCTCCGCCGAAGGCGAGGAAGACCAGCCACTCGCCCACCAGCGGGATCGACTGAGTCACCGAGTAGAGGATCCGCAGGCCTGTGCCGGAGAGCAGGTCGTCCGGAATGGAGTATCCGGTGAAGCCGTTGAACAGGGCGAGGGCCAACATGGTGACCCCGATGGCCCAGTTGAGTTCGCGGGGCTTGCGGAAGGCCCCGGTGAAGAAGATCCGCAGCAGGTGAAGGACGATCGCGCCGACGAAGAGCAGCGCGGCCCAGTGGTGAGTCTGCCGCATCAGCAGGCCGGCCCGGATGTCGAAGCTGAGCCGCACCGTCGAGGCGTACGCGGAGGAGGTGCGGGACCCGTCCAGAGGCTCGTACGAGCCGGTGTAGACCGTCTCCGCGGTGCTCGGTTCGAAGAACAGGGTCAGGAAGACTCCGGTCAGTACGAGGACGACGAACGAGTAGAGGGCTATCTCCCCGAGCATGAACGACCAGTGGTCGGGGAAGACCTTGGCGAGCGCCTTGCGCAGCACCGGCGCGGTGCGCAGCCGGTCGTCGACGGTGCGGGCCAGCCGCCGGAGCAACCAGCGGGTGATCACTTCAGGCTCCAGAATCCGGGCCCGGGTGGGGCGGTGAAGTCGCCGGTGGCGGTGAGGAAACCGGCGGCGTCCACGGTGATCGGCAGGCCGGGCAGCGGCCGGGCGGCCGGGCCGGCGATCGGTCGGGCGCCGGCGAGCAGGTTGAAGTTCGACTGGTGGCACGGGCAGAGCATCCGGGCGGTCTCCTGGATGTAGACGGCGACCGGGCAGCCGGCGTGCGTGCAGAGCAGGGAGTAGACGACGATGCCGCCGACGTCCCCGCCTGGTGGCGGCACGGTGAACCGGGCCGGGTCCAGCCGGACGGCGAAGGCCGGCACGTCGCCCCGGTTCCGGTGCCCCTCCGGAAAGACCGGCAGCATCGTGCCGCCCGGCACGTCGTCCGGCCGTACCGGAGTGCCGTCGGAGCGGACCAGCCGGACACCGGCGGCCCACGGCGTGGTCCGCAACTCGTGGACCGGCCGGCCATGGTCGAACGGCAGCAACGAACGCAGCGGAAACAGCGCTGCCCCGCCCAACGCACCGAGGGCCAGCGTGAGCATGGCCAGCAGCCCGCCACGCCGGGCCGGGCTTTCGGGCCCGAGCAGCGCCTCGTCGGCGAGGTGCCGTTCCGCCGGGGGCGAGTCGAACGGTTCGTGCTCCTCGACGTAGCCGCCGGTGGGCAGGAGCCGACGGGACCACACGCCGAGTCCGGCGGCGAGCCCGGCGAACGCGACCGCCAGGCAGAGCCCCTCCAACTGGGTCTGCCCGCCGGTGGCGTACACGGTGGCGAAGCCGGCCGCCCCGAGCGCGCTGGTGGAAAACGCGACGCCGATGACCCGGGACGCTGTCCGCTCGCCGGGACGTGGTCCGTCCGTCCGGCTCACCACGGTTGTCCGCGTTCGGTCGTCATTCGCCCGCCCTGATACCGAGCCAGCGGACGACCAGGACCAGCAGCACCAGCCCGATCCCCCAGGCCACCAGCCCCTCCGTGGTGGGACCCAGCCGACCCAACGGCGCCCCGCCCTCGTCCAGCTTGTCGCCCCGCAGCTCCTGGACGTAGCTGGCTAGCGCGTTGACCTGCTCCTGGCTGAGCACACTCTCCGGGAATGCGGGCATCAGCCCGGGGCCGACCCGGACCGCCTCGGCCACCTGGATCGGGCTGGACCCCTCCAGCGACGGGGCGACGAACCCATTGGTCAGGGTCGCGCCGACGCCCGTGGCGGAGTGGCAGGCGGCGCAGGTGGCGAGGTACAGCTCCCGGCCGTCACGCAGGTCGCCGGGAGCCACGGACGGTATCTCCGGACCGCCACCGCCGAAGCTGCGCACGTGCGCGACGATGGCCCGGATCTCCGCCGCCGAGAAGGCGGGCCGGCGGTGCGGCGGCTGGGCTGCCTGCTTTTCCAGCGGCATCCGGCCGGTGTTGAGTTGGAAGTCCACCGACGCCGGGCCGACGCCGACCAGGGCCGGTCCGCGCTGACTGCCCTGGCCGGTGGGGCCGTGGCAGCTCGCGCAGCTGCGCAGGTAGAGATCGGTCCCCCGGGCCCCCGCCGGGTCCGCCGGCGCTGCGCTGGTCGGGCCAGGTGACACCGGGCCGGCGGAGGTCTGGGTGGCGCCGGGTGTCGGGGCGGGGGCCGGTGCCGCGTGTCCGGGCAGTGGCACCGGCCCGGCGGCGAGGCCCAGCACGGTCGCGATCACCAGGCGGCGTCGGCCGGGCGGGCGGCGGCCGGGTGCCGGAGCAGGGCCGGGCACCCGGGTACGTGGGCCGCCCGCACCGCCCGCCGCGGGTTCCGGTGCTGTTGTCGTTCGCCAACTCACCCGTGCTCGCCTCACTCCAGCGTGAACAGGTACGCGGTGATGTCCCGGGCATCGGTCTCGGTGACCCCGAGATCGGGCATCGCGGTACCCGGTTCCACCGACTGTGGGTCCTGGATCCACCGCATCAGGTTTTCCGCGTTGTTCGGTAACGCGCCGGCGATGTACGACCGGGAGCCGAACCGGTCCAGCGGCGGCCCCACCAGCCCGTCCGCCCGATCCACTCCGGGAACGGCGTGGCAGCCGCCGCAGCCGTACTGCTGGATGAGGCGTGCCCCCCGGTCGGGGTGTCCCTCACGCAGTTCCGGCGGCGGTGGCGGCGGCACCCGGGCGCACGCGGCCAGGGCGGCTACCGCAGTGAGCACCACGAGCAACGGTGACCGGGACCAGCCCGGAAGGTTCCGGTTCATCGAGTCTCCCTCCCGACCGCCGGACCCACCGGCGGCCCGTCGGTCGTTCCGCCCCGACCGGCCGGCTTCGGCCCGGCCCCGTCGAACCGGTCACCGGGTGACAGTCCGGTGGTGCGTGGCGAGACCCGGTCCAGGCCGGTGAACCAGCGCAGGAACACCATCGCCGCCGCCACCAGCACGACCACGTCCATCGGAATCCACATCAGCAGGCCGGCGAGCTGCTGGTCGATGAGCGGATCCCCACCTCCGGGCGCCAGGGTGCCGACCGGATAGACGGCAACCGGCGCGAGGGTGAGGGCCGCACCAAGGGCGGAGGCCACCAGCATCGTGGCAACCAGTAGCAACACGGCGACCGGGGCTTCAACCCGGTGTCGGCCGGTGCCGAGCACCACCGACCAGAGCAGCGCCGCCGCCACGACGAACGAGGCGTGCTCCACCAGGTGGACAAACCCGTTCTCGGTCGCCAGGCGGTAGGGGGTGGGCAGGTGCCAGCCCCAGAGCACGGCGCCGTGCAGGACGCCGGCCAGCACGGCCAGGCTGCCGGGTCGGCGCAGCCACGTGCCGAGGGTCGAGGCACGCCACCGGGCCCAGTACCGACGCAGCCGCCGGGGCACCGCCAGCGCCAGGGGTAGCCCGACCGCCGCGGCGCCCAGCGCCGGGCCGGCCACCACCAGCAGCACCATGTGCTGCGCCATGTGTCCGGCGAAGGAGCGCTCGGCCACCTCGTGGATCGGCCCGGTCGAGGCGGTCAGCAGCGCGCCGACGCCGAGGACGAAGGCCCCGACGCGCCACCGGGCGACGACCGCGCCGGGGCCACGCCGGCTCCACAGCTCGTGCACTCCCCGGCCGTACCCGGCGCTGACCAGCGCGAGCATGGTGACCAGCCCCAGGTTCGTCCACGCCTGCTCCGCCGCGCCGCCGTGGGCCAGCGGCGTGACCGGGGCGGGCCAACCGGTCATCGCTGGCATGGCGGCAGCACCAGGGCGGCCATGCCGCCGAGTACGATCATGGACAGCGCCAGCATGTTGAGCCAGAGTCCGACGAAGGCGAGCAGGTGCGCCCGGCCCACCGACCGCTCGCGGCCGGACGGCAGGTCGGCCCGGGTGCGCCGCCAGGCGAGGACCGAGAGGGCGAGCGCGGCCGCGGCACCGGCCGCCGGGACGAGCACGGTCAGGGCGATCGCGCCGGTCAGCGGAAACCCGGCCAGGTTGTCGTGCCCGGCCTCGCAGGTGAGTTCGTCGATGCTCCAGGCGGCCAACGAGTGCACGGTCCAGGAGAGCACGCCGCCGAGTACGGCGAACCAGAGCAGCAGCCCGCCGGACAGGGCGGTGCGGGGCGACAGTCGCTCGGTCATCACAGCCTCGGCGAGAGGTAGACAGTGAAGAGGATCGCTACCCAGACCACGTCGACGAAGTGCCAGTAGTAGGCGACGATCCGGACTCGTTCGTGTCGTCGGGCGCCGAAGCTGCCCTGCAGCGACGCGATCAGCAGCCAGCCGACCATGAGCAGGCCGATCGTGACGTGTGCGCCGTGGAAGGTGGTGGTCGTGTAGAACAACGATCCGTACGCGTTGCTGGTGAAGGTGTACTCCCGCAGGATCTCGGAGTACTCCATACCCTGCAGGCCGAGAAACGTGCCACCCATGACCAGGGTGGCGAGCAGACCGGCCCGCAACTGCCAGCGGCGACCGCGCCGGATGCCGGCCTCGGCCCAGAGCAACGGCAGGCTGCTGGGCACCAGCACCCCGGTCATGATCAGCGGCAGGAACAGTTCCGGCTCCCCGATCCCGTCCGGCGGCCATGGCGCCCCGTGCTGGAACCGCAGGTAGAAGTAGCTGCCGAACAGGGCGGCGAAGAGGGTGCTCTCGGTGGCGATGAAGAGCATCACCCCCCACCATGCGGTCGACCGGCCGACCGGCTCCTCGGTGGCGAGCCCGTGCGGGCCGAGGGCCAGGTGTCTGCTCCGGGTGGTCATGCCGGCACCCCCGCCTCTTCCGGCGTGCGCCGGGGCGGCCAGAGCCAGGCGGCCAGCGTGCCGGCGACGAGGAGACCGCCGGCGGCGGCGACCCAGTACCAGGCGAAGAGCAGACCGCCGAACACGACCAGCAGACCGACGGCGGTCACCAGCGGTCGCAACGTCGGCTCCGGCATCTCCACCGCCCGCTCGTAGTGGCCGTCGAACTCACTGGTGAACACGGCTTGGTGGCCGTCGGCCAGGATCCGGTCCTCGCTCGCGCCCGGGCCGGTCGACTCCGCGGTCCGCGGATCCCAGGCCGGGTGCAGGCTGTAGACCCGGGGCAGAACCGGGAAGTTGTACGCCGGAGGCGGCGAGCTGGTGGTCCACTCCAGGCTGTCGCCGTCCCACGGGTCGTCCGGCGCCGGCCGGCCGCGGCGCAGAGCGTGCACCACGCCGAGCGCCACCAGCAGCAACCCGATCGCCAGCAGGTACGCCCCGATGGTGGCGGCCAGGTTCCACGGGTCCCAGCCGAGGTCGCCGGGATAGGTGTAGACCCGTCGGGGCATGCCGAGCAGCCCGGACAGGTGCATCGGGAAGAAGGTGAGGTTCATGCCGACGAAGACCAGCCAGAACGCCCACCGGCCGAGCGGTTCGCTGAACATCCGGCCGGTCATCTTGGGCAGCCAGTAGTAGATCCCGGCGAGGATGGGGAAGACCGCCCCGCCGAACAGGACGTAGTGGAAGTGCGCCACCACGAAGTAGCTGTCGGTGGTCTGCTGGTCGAAGGCGGTGAACGCGAACATCACGCCGGTGAAGCCGCCTATGACGAAGGTGACCAGGAAGCCGAGGACAAACAGGAACGGCACGCCCAGCACGATGCGACCGAGCAGCATGGTGGCCAGCCAGGCGAAGATCTGTAGACCGGACGGGATGGTGATGATGGTGCTGGCGGCACTGAAGAAGCCGTACGACAGCTGTGGCAGGCCGGTGGCGAACATGTGGTGCACCCACACGCCGAACGAGATGATCGCGATGGCGACGATCGAGAACACGATCAGCGGGTAGCCGACGATGCCGCGTCGGCAGAAGACCGGCAGCACCGCCGAGACGATGCCGAGGGCGGGCATCACGATGATGTAGACGTCTGGATGGCCGAAGATCCAGAACAGGTGCTGCCAGAGCAGGACGTTCCCGCCCCGCTCCGGTTCGAAGAAGCGGGTGTCGAAACGGCGGTCGAGAAAGAGCAGGGCGTTGTCCAGGTTCAGCACCGGCAACGCAAAGATGATCATGAAGGAGGTGGCGACGATCGCCCAGACGAAGATCGGCACCCGGTTCAGCGACATTCCGGGAGCGCGCAGCTTCAGGGCGGTGACAATGAAGTTGATCGCGCCGGCCGTGGTGGAGATGCCGAGGAAGAGCAGGCCGAGGGTGTAGACGTCCAGGTGCAGGCCGGGGGTGTTCCGCTCGTCGGTCAGCGGCACGTACGCGAACCAGCCGCCGTTCGGCGCGGCGCCGGCCGGCACGCTGGCCCACATGAACAGCCCGGAGAAGAGGAAGACCCAGTAGCTGAAGGCGTTCAGCCGGGGAAAGGCCATGTCCCGGGTGCCGAGCATCAGCGGCATCAGGAAGTTGCCGAATCCGAACAGCATCGGCGTCGAGAATAGGAAGATCATCGCCGTGCCGTGCATGCTGAACAGCTGGTTGTACTCGCCCGGCGACAGCAGTTGCGCCTCTGGCCCAGCCAACTGGGTCCGCATGGCGAGCGCGCTGATCCCGGCGAACGCGAAGAACACCGCCGCGGTGACCAGATACCGACGCCCGATCTTTTTGTGGTCGACGGTGGTCAACCAGGCGCGCAGCGTCGCCGGCTCCGCCCAGTGCCGGGCCAGCGACTCGCGTGCCTCGGCGGTCGCGTCGTGTTGTGCGGTGCTGGACGACATGGCATCCGGCTCCTACCGCAGTGATTGCAGGTAGGCGATGAGGTCGGGCAGGGCCGCCGCGTCGACCGGCTGCGGCGGCATGGCGTTGCCCGGCTTGACCGTCTGGGAGTTGGCGATCCAGCCGCCCAGGTGTCCACCGTCGTTCGGCACCGCGCCCGCGCCGAGGCTCCACCGGGAGCCGATCGTGGAAAGGTCCGGCCCGACGGCACCGCTGGCGGCGGTACCCCGGACGGTGTGGCAGGCGACGCAGGCGCTCTGCAGGAACGCCTGCTGGCCGCGGCGCTCGGCGTCGCTGTCCGGTACCGGAGCCGGCGCGGCGAGCCGGCCCAGCCAGGCGTCGAAGTCGGCGCGCGGGTGGGCCACCACCAGGAACGCCATGTGTGCGTGCTGCAGGCCGCAGTACTCGGCGCACTGGCCGCGGTACTCTCCCGGCCGCTGGGCGTGCAGCCAGGTTTCCCGTACCTTGCCGGCGATGAGGTCGGTCTTCGGCATCAGTTGCGGCACCCAGAAGCTGTGCAGGACATCGACAGTGCGCAGCCGGACCAGCACCGGTTCGCCCACGGGAATGTGGATCTCGTTCGCGGTCGCCCCGTCAACCCCCGGGTAGCGCACCTCCCACCACCACTTGTGTCCGGTCACCTCGATGGTGGCCGCCGGTGGTCTGTCCGGCTTTCCCAACGCCGCCAGGTCCCGCAGGCCGACTCCGTAGACCGCCACCAGCACCACAAAGGGCAGGCCGGCGCCGGCGACGACGACAAATCGGATCGGATCGGACTGGTTGATCCGGCGGTCCGGCCGGCGGCGAAACACCAGTGCCCAGGCCAGCAGTACCATGACCTCGGCGAACACCGCGACCGATATCCAGAACAGCAGCCACCAGAAGCCCTCCACTCGCCGGGCACCCGCGCCGGCCGGATCCAGTGTGGAGGGCGCGCCGGCGGCACAGCCGGACGCCAGCAACACGAGCCCGGGGCCGGCGAGCAGGACGAGCCAGCGCCGTCGGTGGCCTGCCCGGTGCCCGCTCACCACCGCGTCACCACCTCTCGCTCGCCCAGTCCGTCGAACCAGGCTAACCAGACAAAGGAGATTATTAGCTTGTTTGGGGATTCAATCCAGTAATCTCCTCTCACTCCTGCATCATCAACACCGTGGGCCTTCCTAGACCGAGATCCGAGAACGACCCGGCCGCCGCTCTTCGTACGCCGCTGACCAGCGGACGGCGTGCGGCCGGCGACCGGCGGAGCCTGGGCTGGCTGGCCGCCGGCCTGGCCGCCGCCGCCACCACGACCGGCCTGCTGATCGCACCACCCGACGCGCTCCAGGGTGACGCCCAACGACTGATGTACCTGCACGTGCCGGCCGCCTGGACCGCCTACCTGGCGTTCGCCTCGGTCCTCGCCGCCAGTCTCGGCTACCTCGCCACCCGCGACCTGCGCTGGGACCGGTGCGCGCGGGTCGCCGCGGAACTCGGCGTCGGGCTGACCGGGCTGACCATCAGCCTGGGCGCGCTCTGGGGACGGGCGGTCTGGGGCGCCTGGTGGGCCTGGGATCCGCGACTGGTCAGCACCGCCCTGCTGCTCGTCGTCTACGCCGGCTACCTGGCGCTGCGGCGTGCCCTCGATCCGGCCGACGGAGGCGGTGAGACCCGGATCGCGCACCGGGCCGCCCGGGTCGCCGCGCTGGTCGGAATGGCCGGCTTCGCGCTGGTGCCGCTGGTGCACTTCTCCGTCGTCTGGTGGCGGTCCCTGCACCAGCCCGCGACGATCCTCGCTCCCGAGCGTCCCCCGATCGACCCGCTGATGGCGGCCGCGCTGTTGCTGAGCGTCGCCGCGTTCACCGCCACCGCGATGTGGATCTTCCTGCGCCGGCTGGACGCCGTCGAGCACACCGTCGCCCGCCCGGCTCCGGCGGCGACACCGGAGCTTCTGGAGGCGCGGTGAACGGCTGGCCGGTGGTGTGCACCGGGCTCGTCCTGACCGCCGCCGCCACCGCCTGGGCGGTCCGGTGGAGCGGTATCCGTCCCCGGACAACCCCGACATCCCGCGCCGGCGCCGCGCCGTACCCTGGTGCCGCCTCACCAGCGGCCGGGACCCGGCGATGAGCCGACCGGGTCGCGCCCGGTTCAGCCTGGCCCTGGTGGTCCTCGCCGGCACCGCACTGCTGATCCACGCCGGTCTCCAGGGCACGCTCAGCTACTACCGGACCCCGACCGAGTTGGCCGCCGATCCGGACGACCGGACCACCCGGGCCCGGCTGGGTGGCGCCGTCGTACCCGGCTCCGTCCGGCAGGACGGCGACCAGATCGTGTTCCGGCTCGCCGCGGACGGCCACGAGATCACCGTACGGCAGACCGGTGTGCCGCCGGACACCTTCCGTGCCGGCCAGGACGCCGTGGTGGAGGGCGTCCTGGGATCCGACGGTGTCTTCTACGCCGACCAGGTGCTCGTCAAGCACGGCAACGACTACCGCCCACCGCCGCCACCACCGGCAAAGTCCGGGACGGCGCGGTGACCAGTCAGTTCGGCACCTGGGCGCTCGGCACCGGCCTCGCCGCCTCGGTCGCGGCGACCCTGCTCTGGCTGCGCCTCGCGCTGAACCCGGACGCGCCGCTCCGGCCGGCCCGGGCCGCCAGCGGTGTCGGTCTGCTGGCCGCCGCCGTCGCCTGCGGCGCCCTGGAGTGGGCGTTGCTGCGGCCCGACTTCAGCGTCCGGTTCGTCGCCGACAACGGCGGCCGGCAGGTACCGCTGTACTACTCGGTCACCAGTCTGTGGTCGGCGCTGGACGGTTCACTGCTGCTCTGGTTGCTGATTCTCGCCGGCTACGCCGGCCTGCTCGCCCGCACCGTACCGGCCGGGGACCGGCGACTGCACCACTGGGCGATGGCCGTGGTCAGCCTTGTCGCGGTCTTCTTCTTCGCCCTGTCGTACTTCGCCGCCAACCCCTTCCATCCGGTCGAGCCCGTGCCGGCCGACGGGCCGGGCCCCAACCCGCTGCTGCGCGCGCACCCGGCGATGGGGCTGCATCCACCACTGCTGTACGCCGGCTACGTCGGGCTCGTGGTGCCGTTCGGCTACGGCCTCGCCGGGCTGCTGGTCGGGGATGCGGGACGGCACTGGATCAGTGCGGCCCGGCGGTGGGCCCTGGCAGCCTGGGCGCTGCTCACCGCCGGCATCGCACTCGGCGCCTGGTGGTCGTACGCCGTCCTCGGCTGGGGCGGCTACTGGGCGTGGGACCCGGTGGAGAACGCCTCGCTCCTGCCCTGGTTGACCGCCACCGCCTTCCTGCACACGGTGTTCACCCGTCGTGGTGCGTCCCGGGCCGGTTGGTCGGTCGCGCTGGCCTGCGCCAGTTTCCTGCTCGTCCTGGTCGGCACCTTTCTCACCCGGTCCGGGGTGGTAGCCAGCGTGCACGCCTTCACCGAGTCGCCGCTCGGCCCCCTGCTCCTCGGTTTCCTTCTTCTGGTGTCGATCGGCACGGTGGTCCTGGTCGGCTGGCGGGGTGGGCCCGGAGGCGATGCCGGCTCCCAGGTCGCGTCACCTGCGTCGCCGCCGCTGTCCCGGGCCACCGCCCTGGTCGGCAACCGGATCCTGCTGACCACCGTCGCCGCCGTGGTGCTGGTCGGCACCGTCCTGCCGGCGGTGGCGGAGGCCGTCTCCGGCACCGCCCTCGCGGTCGGTCCGGTCTATTACCACCGCACGGCGGTGCCGCTGGCGATCGGCGTACTGGTCCTGATGGGGCTGGCCGCCCTGTTGCCGTCGAGCGGCACGTCACCCGGTGAGACCGCCCGCCGCGCGATCGGTCCGGTCGCCGTCGGACTGGCCACCATCGCGGTGACCGGCCTGTCGAGCCGTCCCGGGCCGATGGCCCTGGCCGCCTTCGGCTGTGCCGGCTTCTCGCTGGCCGCCACCGTGGCCGGACTGTGCCGCCGGTCACCCGACAACGGTCGCCGGAGCATCCCGTGGGTGCGGCTCGGCGGCACGACGGCCCATCTCGGAGTCGCGCTCGTCGCCGTCGGTGTTGCCGCCTCCTCCACCTACACCGTCGCCGCGCAACGGCAACTGGCGGTCGGTGAGGCGCTGCGGGTGCCGGGTGCCACGGTACGGCTGACCGCGGTCGAGCGGGCCCGCACCACCGCCGGAATGGCGGTCCGGGCGCGGCTGACGCTTGGAGCGGCAGACCGCCCCGACGGGACGCTGGTACCGGAGTTGACATACCACCCGCACCACGACACCACTGTGAGTCTCCCGGCCATTCGGTCGGGACCACTGCAGGACACCTACACCACCCTGCTGGCGGTCTCGGCCGACGGCCGGTCGGCCACCGTCCGGCTGGCGGTCAACCCGATGGTCGCCCTGATCTGGGCCGGTGGATCGCTGTGCGTCCTCGGCGGGCTGCTCGCCCTGGCCCGCCCGCTCGGGCGCCGCCGATCCGTCTCCGGAAGTCGTGCCCGCAGCGACCGGTCGGGGCCGCCGGCGGCGGTCAGCCGCTCCGGCGCGACGGTACCGGATGGTCCGGGGAATGCGCTGTGATCGCATCATTTCGCCGGCGAAGACCGGCGTTCCCGCTCTTCCGCCTCGGACGGCGGAGGCTGCCCCTGACACTGGTGCTCGGTCTGGTGACGATGCTCGGGGCGGTCGGGCTGGCCAGCACCCGTGGCGGTGGCCCGGCCGCCGCGCCGGGCAGTCCGGGTATGACGGCACCGGCACTTGCCGGACGGACCCTGGCCGGCGCCCCGTTCGACCTCGCCGGGCTGCGGGGACAGGTGGTGCTGGTCAACGTCTTCGCGTCCTGGTGCGGCCCGTGCCAGCACGAACTGCCGCTGCTGGTCGACGCGGAACGCCGGTGGTCCGGGCGGGACCTGCGGATGGTCGGACTCGCCGTCCGGGACAGCGAGGTGGCCGTCCGCGCGCTGCTCGACCGGACAGGCGCCCGGAACCTGCCCGTGCTGCCCGATCCGGCCGGCACCACGGCGGTGGACTGGGGGGTACGCGGGGTACCGGAGACGTTCCTGCTGGACCGCGCCGGACGGATCGCCGACCGGATGATCGGGCCGGTCACGGCTCGGTGGCTCGACGAGCGGCTGACGCCGTTGCTGGAATCATGAACCTCCGTCGGCTCGCCGTCACAGCCGGCCTGACCTTTCTGGCCGTCGCCGCGCTGCTCGGCGTCTGGCGCTCCGTGACACCGGTGGGCGACGGTGATCCGGCCCGGCGACTCGCCGCCGGACTGCGCTGCCCGGCCTGTCAGGGTGAGTCGGTGGCGGACTCGCGCTCGCCGATCGCCGCCGCGATGCGCGAGGTGATCAGCACCCAACTCCGCCAGGGCCGCGATCCGGACGAAATCCGGTCCTATCTGGTCGACCGGTACGGGCCGGAGGTGCTGGCTGCGCCGCCGGTACGGGGCTGGGGGCTGCTGTTGTGGGCGTTGCCGGTACTGGGCTTGGCGCTGGGCCTGGTACCTGCCGCTCGGGCCGCCCGTCAGCGTGGACGCGCTGGTACGTCCGCCGCCGACGGGCGGAATCCGTCCGGTCGCGCTCGTGGCGGCGGTCGGTTCCGGCAGGGCGTCGCCACGAGCGCCGGTAACCGGCGCTGGAACCTCGGCGCCGTCGCCCTGGTCCTCGCCCTGGTCGGCGCCGTCGCCCTGGCCGCGCCCCGTCCCGCCCCGCCGGGCCCCGGTGCCGCCGACCCGGTCGCCGACCAGTTGACGCTGGCCCGGTCCTTGGAGACACAGGGGCACTACGCGACGGCGGCCGAGGTCTATCGGACCGTGCTGGACCAGCGACCGGCCGACGAGATCCGGTTGCGACTGGCCTTCACGCTGATCCGACTCGAACAGCCCGGCGAGGCCGCACGCCTGGCCGGCGAGGTGCTGGCCCATCGTCCCGACAGTCCGGACGGTCTGCTGATCCTGGGACTCGCCCAGCGCGTGACCGATCCGGACAGCGCGAGCGTGATGCTGCGCCGCTTCCTCACCCGGGCGCCGGACCATCCCGCCGCAGCCGAAATCCGCCGACTGCTCGGTAGCGGCTGAACCATCGAGATCCACGAGACAGGCACTACCGGCGGGCGGTCCGTACCGCGGTCAGGAGGTTGCGTAGCTCGGCGGTGAGCCGGCTCGTCCGGCCACCGGCCGCGCTCAGCCGGGCGAGCCCGACGACGGTGAGGAGCACACCGGTGCCCAGGTATCCGGCGGCCAGCAGCAGCGCCGCCCGCCGCGGTGTCCGATCCGACTCCGCCAGCGACAGCACGGCGGCGGATGCCGATCCGAGCCCCAGCACGACGGCGACGCCCGCCCCGGCCAGCAGCGCGGCGCCCACCCCGGCCCGGCGCAGCGACTCCGCCAGGTCACCCCGGAACCGTGCCGCCTCCTGGACGGCCAACTCTCGGATGTCCCGGACGAGTCGATCACCGGGTGACGCCGTCCGGTCAACCGGCTCCGCCGGCCGGTCCGCCTGATACACGCCCTCACCCCCTTCCCGGGGCTACCCCGGCGGCGGGTGTTCATTCCCAGCCGAGCCAGGGCTCGCCGGTCACCCCTCGGGTGTCCGGTCGACACCGTCCCGTCCGCTCGTCCGGTTCCGGAACTCGTCGACGAGCAACGTGTCACGCCCGACACCGGATCGGTAGGCCGAACGCCCGACGAGTTGTGCCACCACCGGTGCGGTCACCAACTGGAACAGCACCACCAGGACGAGGGCGAACATCTCGCCGCCAGCGATCTGCGGGGCGACCCCGACACAGATCAGCGCCAGGCCGGGCACCTGTGGTTTCGTCGCCGCCTGCAGCCGGGCGGTCGCGTCCGGCAGCCGGGCCAGACCCAGCCCGGCCAGGACCGCCAGTACCCCGCCCGTCACGAGGGCCACCGCCGCCAGCACCTCACCGGCCAGGGTCAGCGGGCCCATCACGCCCCCTCGGTCAACCGCAGGACCGACACCGTGCTGAGAAAACCGACCAGGGCCACCACCACAAGCAGGATCACGTTGGCAGCGGCATCGCGCAGCGCGGCCTCGACAGCTATCCCGCTGATCACTACGACGACCAGGGTGTCGAGGGCGACCAGCCGGTCGTGCAGGGTCGGTCCGCGGAACAGTCGTACCAGGGTGAGGAAGCCGGCCACCGCCAGCAAGCCGGCGGTGACGACGAGGGCACTACGCACGGTCGCTCCCTTCCGATCCGGACTCCTGACTCTCCGGGATGTCCTCGCCGAGCGTTCTCAGCACGTCGTGGGCCGCCCGGCGGGCGTGGCGGCGAGCCCGTTCCAGTCCCTCGCCACTGCGTACGTCGAGGACGAAGACGTAGATCTCTCCGGCCTCGGGGACGACGCCGAGCACCAGCGTCCCGGGCTCGAGAGAGAGCCGGTTGACCACCACGGTCAACGCGGTGGCCGACGGGCGGCCCACCGGCACCGCCAGCACCGCCGATCGAGTCCGGGGCCCATGGGCCAGCGTCGCCCAGGCCACCTGGACCGACGAAGCCAGGACGTCCGTCACGAACCGGACCAGCGACATCGGCAGCCGACGCCACCGTGGACGCGCCACCGCCGGTAGTGCGGGCAACCGACCGGCGGCGAGACACAGCGGGCCGGCCAGAAGCGCCGAGCCGATGGCCAGCAGGCTGCCCGACCCCCAGAGCAGTAGCCAGAGCAGAGCCAGCCAGACGGCGAGGGCCAGCCGCTCCAGGACGCCGTTCACTCCACCTCCCGGTGGCCGAGCACCGCGCCGCGGTAGCCGTCCCGGTCCAGCAGGTCGGCTGCCGCCCGCTGGCTCAGGGCCGCCAGCGGTCCGGCGGTCGCCGCGACCGCCAACCCACTCAGGACCGCAGTCAGCGCGGCGAACCGCATGACCCGACCGGGCAGACGGCCACCCGGGGAGCCGGCCGCCGTCGCTCCGTCGGCGTCGGCGGGGGCAGGGGCGGCCGATTGGCTCCAGAAGACCCGCAGCCAGATCCGCATCAGCGCAGAGAGCGTGAGCAGGCTGGTGAGCAGGGCGACGGCCGCGGTGGCGAGCACCACCGGACCGGCCTGCGCCACGGCTGCCTGCAGCAGCGCGAGTTTCCCGACGAACCCCGCGAACGGCGGAAGACCTCCGAGGCTGAACGCCGGAATGAGGAACAGGGCCGCGACCACCGGCGCCGTCGCGGCGAGTCCACCGAGCCGGGCCAGGGAAACGCTCTGCCGCTCCCGCTCGATCAGGCCGCTGACCAGGAAGAGCGCGGTCTGCACGGTGATGTGGTGCACGAGGTAGAGCACCGCACCGGCCAGCCCGGCCACCGAGAAGATGGCGAGCCCGAAGAGCATGAACCCGACGTGCGAGACGAGCACGAAGGACAGGATCCGGTTGAGGTCGTCCTGGACCAGTGCCCCGAGTACGCCGACCAGCATCGTCAGCGCGGCGATCACCAGGAGCAGCGTCCAGGGCTCCTGCCGGGGGAAGAGGAGAGTCTGCGTCCGGATGATCGCATAGACCGCCACCTTCGTGAGTAGCGCCGCGAAGATGGCGGTCACCGGAGCGGCGGCGGTCGGATAGCTGTCCGGTAACCACCAGTGCAACGGGACCATGGCGGCCTTGATCCCCAGCGCGACGAGCAACAGCAGCGCCAGCAGGCCACGCGTGCCGGGCGGCAGGTCCACCGTGACCGCGCTGAGTTGGGCGAGGTTGACCGTCCCGGTGACGGCGTAGACGAGCCCGATCGTGGTGAGCAGCAGGATCGAGGCCGTCAGGCTGGAGACGACGTATGTCAGACCGGCCCGGACCCGCTCGCGGGTCGCGCCCAGAGTGATCAGGACGTAACTCGCCATCAGCATCACTTCGAACCCGACGAAGAGGGTGAACAGGTCCCCGCTGATCAGCACCAGGGCGATTCCCGCGAGCAGGACCAGGTAGGTCGGATGGAACACCGAGGGCACGTCTTCGACGCGGCGTTCGGCGCTGCCCTGCCCTACTGCGAAGACCAGCACGAGCAGGCACACCAGGACGGCGACGACGAGGACCAGTGCCGAGAAGCGGTCCGCCACCAGGGTGATGCCGAGTGGCGGCTGCCATCCTCCGACCTGGATCGACTGGGTGCCGAGGCCGTCGACCCGGACCAGGAGTAGGACACTGGCGATCAGTACCACCGCCAACACGCCGAGCCCGAGGATCCGCTGCACGACCAGGAAGCCGGCCAGCAGGGCGGAGGCGCCGGCGGCGAGCAGCGGGACCACCACGGGCGTCGAAACCAGGACGGCACCGCTCATAGCTGCTCCGAATCGGGCTGCCGGCCACCCAGCCGCCGGTCCTCGACGTCGTCCTGCACACCGTCCTCCCGGTAGAGCCGCACACTCCGGTCCGTCAGCGCCAGTAGCAGGGCGGTGATCGCGAACGTGATGACCACGGCGGTGAGCGCCATCGCCTGCGGTAGCGGATCCGAAGCGTCCGTCGGGGTGGAGGTGCCGGCGTCGGGAACGTGCTTCGCCGGGCCGCCGGACAACAGCAGGGTGAGGTTGGCCCCGTGGCCGAGCAGCACAAAGCCGACAACGATCCGCAGCAGTCCGCGTTGCAGCAGGAGGTAGCTCCCTCCGGCGAAGAGTGCGCCGATGATCAGGGAGAGGCTGAGATTGCCCTGGCTCACCGCGCTTCCTCCGCCGACCGGCCGTCGCTGGACCGGCTCCGGTCGTCCTCGCCGAGGCCGCGCAGCACGTCCAGCACGAGACCGATCACGATCGACGCGATTCCTGCCTCGAAGAGCAGCGACGTAGTCAGCTCGAGGTGCGTTACCGGGCCGGAGGTGACCGTCCAGGCGGCGCCGGCGAGGAGTTCGCCGGTCAGCAGCAGGCCGGCCACGCCATAGCCGGCACAGGTGAGCAGGCCGGCACCGAGCAGGACCTTGGCCGGGACGGGTACTGCCGCGTCGACCTCGCCGGGACCGCCGGCAAGGCGACGCAGCACCAGGCCGAGCCCGGCGACAAGCCCGGCCGCGAAGCCGCCGCCGGGACGGTGCAGACCGACCAGCAGCAGGTAACCGGCCACGAGCAGCACACTCGGGTACACCATCCGGGTGATGACCTCGAGCAGCACGCTGCGCTGCTCCGGCCGCTGCCGGTCGGCGGCGAGCAGCCGCCGGGAACGAGGCTGGCCGGCACTCATCTGGTTCCCTCCACGGTCTTGCCGGGGCCGCTCGCCGGTTCCGGGTCTCCGTCGCCACCAGGGCCGGTCCGGGAGCGACCGGGCCCGGTCCTGCCTCGGCTCGCGAGCACCAGCCCCGCGATCCCGGTCGACGCGACCACGAGCACGGTCACCTCGCCGAGGGTGTCGAGTGCCCGGAACTCGGTCAGAATCACGTTGACGACGTTCGGGCCACCCGCGTCCGGCGCTTCCCGGAAGTAGCCCGACGCCGCGCGGGACGGCACGCGAGCGGCGGTCATCGCCAGGGTGACACCGGCCATGAACGCTCCGAGCAGCAAGGCGACGCCGGCGCGCAGCAGACGGGCCGGGGTACGTGCCTGGCGCGTCCTGGGTGGCATGCGCCGCAGTACCAGAACAAAGAGGATCAACGTCAGCGTCTCCACCAGGAACTGAGCCAGCGCGAGATCCGGCGCTCCGTGCACGACGAATAGCCCGGCGACGAGGTAGCCGACGGCCGAGAGCAGCAGCACCACGACGAGCCGCTGCCGGGCCAGAAGCAGTGCCAGCACGCCGGCGACCAGTCCGACGCCGAGTACCGCCTGCTCCGGCTCGTCCCAGGCACGGATCTGGCGGGGAAGACCGACATCGGCCAGGAACACGGCGCCGGGGCCCAACACCACGACGGTGATGATCACGATGAGGTATCTCGGCAGCGACCCCACCTGTGTGCGGGCGGTCAGAACCCGGGCGGCGGTGACGACGGCTGTGGCGAGTCGGTCCTGAACGACCAGGGCGCCGACGGCGCGAGGCCGCAGGAACCCCGCCGCGAACGTGAGCGGCCTTCGCAGCAGGTGCAGGAGCACGCCCGTGACGAGAGTGAGAAGGGAAAGTCCGAACGGCAGCCCGACGCCATGCCACAACGCGAGCCGGTAGTTCGCAGGCGACGCGGAGTAGACCTCCGCGTAGCCGGCGCCGATCGCGCCGGCGGCGGCCGGCAGGCAGCCGAGGGCCAGCCCGGCTCCTGCGCAGGCGAAGGTGGTCGTCAGCGACCAGCGGGACACGTGCCGGAGACGGGCCGGTACGCCGGGTCGATCGGCGAACACGCCCTGGAGGAAACGTACGGTGTAGGCGACCGTCAGCGTGGACCCCACGAGTAGACCGACCAGCACCCATGCCCCGCCCGGACCGTGCCCGATGAACGCGTCGAAGGCGGCTTCCTTGCCGAGGTATCCCACCGTCGGCGGCAGGCCCGCCATGGAAAGGCAGGCCAGGGCTGCCACCAGCACAAGTCCGGGTGAAGCGTGGCGTATCCCGCTCAGCTCGCGCAGATCCCGGGTGCCTGCCCCGTGATTGACGATCCCGACCACGAGGAACAGCGTCGACTTGAACAACGCGTGGGCGAGCAGGACTGTGGCGCCGGCCAGAGCGGCGGTCCGGGTGCCGGCCCCGACCAGGACGAGGATAAAACCGAGTTGTGCGATGGTGCCGAAGGCGAGCAGTCGCTTGAGGTCCGTCTGAGCGAGCGCGCGGGTACCGCCGAGCAGCATCGTCGCCAACCCCACCCCGAGGATCAGCGGACGCCACGTCGGAACGTCGGCGAAGCCGGGCGCCAGCCGGGCGACGAGGTACACCCCGGCTTTGACCATCGCCGCGGCGTGCAGGTAGGCGCTGACCGGTGTCGGTGCCACCATGGCCTCGGGCAGCCAGGGATGGAACGGAACCTGGGCGGACTTGGCCACCGCCCCAACGAGGATCAGGCCGACGGCGACCGACACCGTGGGACCTCGCGGCGGCGCCGCGAGCAGTGCGGAGATCCGGTATCCGCCCGCCGCGCGTGCGAGGAGGATCAGGCCGAACAGCATG
Organism: Plantactinospora sp. KLBMP9567; assembly: GCF_033446045.1. Taxonomy (NCBI): domain Bacteria; kingdom Bacillati; phylum Actinomycetota; class Actinomycetes; order Micromonosporales; family Micromonosporaceae; genus Plantactinospora; species Plantactinospora sp. KLBMP9567. The sequence continues at coordinate 99,560 of NZ_JAWQRR010000052.1, forward strand.
ACAAAGCCGCAACCGCTGGTCACCAGTAGAGCACGCAGGGCGGCGCGGCGCGCCGAACGGTGCCGACCGGAGTCGGCGATCAGCAGAAACGAGCAGATGGTCGTCAGCTCCCACGCCACGTACAGCGCAAGCAGGTGATCGGCCATGACGAGGGCCAGCATCGCCCCGGCGAAGAGCACCAGCGCGGCGCTGACCTGACCCAGCCCGTCTCGCCGGCCGGCGAAGTACCGGACCGCATAGAGCAGGACAACGGTACCGACGCCGCTGACGACAAGTCCGAGCAGCAGGGCCAGCGCGTCCAGCCGCAGCGACACCTCGAGATTGAGTGCCGGGGCCCAGGCGAAGGAGAACCTCCGCTCCCGGCCGGCAAGCACATCCGGTACCGCGGTCAGCAACCATCCGAAACCGATCGCGGGGGCGACCGCGCCGAGGGCCAGGACCCGGGCGCCCCAGCGTCGAGCTAGCCCGGCGCAGGTAGCCGCGACGAGCAGGTGTATTCCGAGGACGGCCGCCATGCCGAGCTATCGGGCGAGTTCGGGCCGAACAACAAGCCGCGGATGAATCGACACGGCATTCTCTCCTTCACTGATCCTACCGTTCCGCCCAGCTCTGGTCGGAAACGCGGCATACCCGCCGACTTTCCCCGAAAACCTGCCTCGGCAACGAACGGGTGGATCTGCACCAGCGCTCACATTCACCGCGTGCAGTGGCGCAGTGTGTGCAAGGATGAACCGGCATATTGGCGGAAACCGGACGAGGTGGACGAGATGAAGGTCCTACTGGTGCATCCGAGCGTCCTGATGTACTCGGAGCTGTTCCTCCGCCTGGAGCCGTTGGGTCTCGAGTGCGTGGCCGCCGCGCTACGGGAGGCCGGCCACGACGTGCGGCTCGTCGATCTGCAGACCCACACCAAGGCCGAGCTGGCCAGGGAGTTCCTGAACTTCGGGCCGGACGCGGTCGGCTTCGGGCTCAACTACCTGGCGAACGTGCCCGAGGTCATCGAGCTGGCCCGCTGGTTCAAGGAACAGCCGCCGTCGCCCTACGTCTTCGTGGGCGGGCATTCGGTCTCGTTCATCGCCGAGCACATCCTGGAGCAGGCCGAGGGGGCGATCGACGCCGTCGTACGGGGCGAGGGAGAGATCGGCTCGGTGGCGCTGCTGGCTGCCGCCCGCGACGGCGCTGCCCACGAGGCATCCGGCGCCGTGACCCTCCAGGGCCGCGGTCCCCAACCGAAACTGCTGGACTCGATCGACGCGCCACGCCCGGCCCGCGACCTGGTCCGCCGCCGTAGCCGCTACTTCATCGGGGTCCTCGACCCCGCGGCATCGGTCGAGTTCACCCGGGGCTGCCCCTGGGACTGCTCCTTCTGCTCGGCCTGGACGTTCTACGGCCGCAGCTATCGCAAGGTCTCCGCCCCGGTCGCCGCCGAGGAGATAGCCAGGATCCGTGAGCCCGGAATATTCATCGTCGACGATGTGGCCTTCATTCGACCCGAACACGGGCACGCCATCGCAGCCGAACTGGAGCGCCGCAAAATCCGCAAACAGTACTATCTGGAGACTCGGGCCGACGTACTGCTGCGGAACACGGACGTATTCGCCCGATGGAAGAGACTCGGCCTGAACTACATGTTTCTCGGCATGGAGGCACTGGACGCCGAGGGACTGGACCTCTTCCGCAAACGCATCAGCCCGGACGAGAACATGAAGGCGCTGGAACAGGCCAGAAAGCTCGGCCTTTCGGTCGCCATCAACCTGATCGTCGACCCGCAGTGGGACTGTGAACAGTTCCGACTGGTCCGCGAATGGGCTCTGAGTGTGCCGGAAATCGTCCACCTTTCGGTGATGACGCCGTACCCGGGAACGGAGATCTGGCACACCCAGTCCCGAGAGCTCACCACCTTTGACTACCGGCTGTTCGACATCCAGCATGCGGTGACGCCCACCCGGCTGCCGCTGCACGAGTTCTACCGGGAACTGGTACGCACGCAATCGGTGATCAACCGTAAGCACCTCGGCATCGTCGCGCTGGCCCGGACCGCCGGACTGGTCTCCCGCCTCCTGGCGCATGGCCAGACCAACTTCGCCAGGATGCTCTGGGGGTTCTCCCGGGTGTACAACCCGGATCGGCTCTACGCGGAGCACCAGCGGCCGGTCCGATACCAACTTCCGGAACCCCAACCGCAACCGGTGGGGCCGCGTGACCGAAAACAGCTCTACATACACCTCAACCGCGCCGCCGGGCCGAGACCCACCTCCACCGGTGACACCGTCACCTCCGCCGACCCGCACAGCCCCGCCTGACAGTGGTCCGGGCAGTCCTCGCCCGCAGGACGGCGACCAGGTAAGTCGACGGGGGCGGCGAAAGACAACATCCGCCGTCTTCCAACCTCCCCTTGCGGTCCGTCGTGGCCGCAGGTGGGTGTCGGGTCACACGCGCCGCGCGGTTCAGGTTGAAAGGCTGGCCGCTTTCGACCCGCCGTCATCACTCTGCGCCTCCGCGGCGGCATCGACCCGCAACACATGGTCCACCCGGGCGATCTCGAGGAGACGACACAGTCGTGGTGACGGTCTCCGCAACTCCAACATGCCGCCGGTGCGTCGCATCCGGCGGTGCACCTCGAGCAACAACGCGATCCCGGCAGCGTCGACGTACTCGCAGTGCGCCAGATCGAGCACGATCCGTTCCGGCTTACGGTCGAGTGCCGCGTCGAACGTCGCATTGATCGTCGGTACCGCCGAATGGTCGAGCCAGCCGGAGACCGCCAGCTCGATTGTCGAGACGGTCGCCGTACCGTGGCGGCATCCGCCGCCAATCGCACTCTCGTCCTCGGACATCGACGCCTCCTCCGCGACCTTAGGTGTGCAGGATCAGCCTGCCTGCTGGTCTTCGCGGCTGTTCGGCGGAGATATGACAGTTCCATGACGCCCGTGGCGCCGGCTGACGCGCGCTCCCGTGCCGAACCTCACGCGTAGGGGATGCTGGTGCAGAGCCGGACAGCAGCGATCCGGCCTGCCGCACCGCCCGTGGTTCCTGAGGTAGGCGGTGGCGGTACGGACCGCCGGGAGCGGGAAACCGAACCGCTCGACACCCGCTTCTTGTCCGGCGGCGCCGTAGAACGCGCCCGCCGTCGTAGCTGATGTCACGAGACTGTCATAGGCCCGCGTAAGCCTCTCCACATAGCCGCACGAGGCTGGATCCAATACCGCCCGACGACAGGAGGGACGCGGTGACTACGTGGGCAACCAGCGGCCGTACGGACGCCGGTGATCGGGGTCGATCTCATCGGCCGCTGGACCTGACGTGCCGGGCGTCGGTGCGGGCGGTGCTGGACGCGGTCGTGCGGCTGCGCCCGGATCAGTTGGTACTGCGCCCGGATCAGTTGGTACTTGGCATGGTCCGGTCCGTGGCGACTGAAGCGGCAGGCGGCGCCCCGCTGCGTGATGTGCACCGGCACCCGCTGCGAAGCTCTGCCCGCTGCGCCCTTCGCGCGCCAACACGACGGCTGCGGCGGAGATCGCGGATCGCCCGCGTGGAGCAGGTGTTCCACGCAGCGCCTGCGGCGCCTCCGGTTCTGCCGGGGCGGGTGGGGCGCGTTCGGAGCGCGCCATGACGGGGCTGTGGCCGCTTCCCGATGACGGCTCCTGGTCTGGTCCGCCGTCCCGCCGCCAGGTACCTCGACCGCACGAGGACGAGGTGCTCGCTGACCGGGTCGTGGCGCGGTTGGTCCAGGACGAGCGGACCCGTCTGCAGGACATCGCCGTCGAGGTGCAGAACGCTGTCGCGATCCTCACCGGCCGGGTCGAAACGGCGGAGTTGATATTCGTCGCTGGCGGCCTGGCGTGGCAGACGATTGGCATCGTCGACGTCTGTAACGCCATCGAGTCGTCCGACGGGGACGATTTGGCCGGCATCTAGCCGATTCCGGGCAGTGGCCGCACCTGATGCAGGGGTGGCTGCACCTGGTGGCAGGGAGGAACTGTGCAGGCGATCATTTGTGGGGCGGGTATCGCTGGCCTCACGCTGGCCCGGTGGCTCGAACGGGACTCCTCGGAGGTGGTCCTGGTCGCGCGGGAGGACAGCCCACGGGCCGATGGATACATGATCGACTTCTTTGGCTCCGCCTTCGACGTGACCGGGACGATGGGGTTGCTGCCCGAACCGCGGCGGACGAATACCAAGGTTGTCGAGCTGTTCTATGTGAACCAGGACGAGCATGCCGAGGGCGATATTGCGTACTCGCGGATCGCACCGGTCTTCGCCGGCCGGATCCCGTCGTTCCGACGGCAGGCGCTGCGGCACGCATGCGGCGACCTCGGCGGCCTGACGGGGCCACCGGAGACCGGGACGTGAGCGCCATGAACGACCGCGGGCAGCCCGAAGCGACCATCTCGATCATTGAACAGCACACTGACTCCGGCGTCCGGCTTCTGCTGTCCGGCGAGATCGACCTGGCCACCGTGGGGCAGATCCGCGACGCGGTCACCGATCTGCTGACCCGGGACAACCCGTCGGCCATCGTGCTCGACCTCAAGGACGTGTCGTTCATCGACTCCTCCGGCATGGGTGAGCTGGTTCGTTGTCACCAGGCCGCTGCGGTGAGCGGTGGCGTCCTGAGGTTGGAGAACCTTGCCCCGTTCCCGCACCGGCAGCTATGGGCGACCGGGCTGCTCGGCCTGTTCGGCCTCGCCGACATACCTGGTCGCGACGAGATCCTGATGCCGCAGACCTCAGGAATCAGTCGGGAAACCCAGTCAACCGAGGTGTCGAGCCAGGCAGCGACTCGCGAATGTCACGACTGACCATTGGCACCGCCGGCCTATCGTGCTGTCATCCCGTGCGGGTGTGCTGCTCCTCGGCGCTCGCCGAGGTCCGCGTGGTGGTGCCACTGAGCTGGCGTGCCGAATTGACCAGGCCGACGAGGCTGAACGCCTGCGGCGTATTGCCCAACTGACGGCCGGTCACCGGATCGTACTGTTCGGCGAGCAGGCCGACGTCGTTGCGCAGGTCGAGCAGCCGCTCGAACAGTCTCGTGGCCTCCTCGGGGCGGCCGAGGCCGTGCAGGGCGTCGACGAGCCAGAAGGTGCAGGCCAGGAAGGCTCCCTCGTCGCCGGGCAAACCATCGACGTTCTCGTCCTCCTGGGGGTGGTACCGCAGCACGAACCCGTCGGTGCAGAGTTCGCGCTGTACGGCGTCGACGGTCCCGGCCACCCGGGGATCGGTCCAGGGCAGGAAGCCGACACGAGGCAGGAGAAGCAGTGCGGCGTCGAGTCCCCGGGAGCCGTAGAACTGGGTGAACGTGTTGCGCGCGGGATCGAAGCCGTGCCGGCACACCTCGGCGTGGATGTCGTTGCGAATTGCCGGCCATCGCTCGACCGGCCCGTCGAGTCCGTGCCGTTCTACGGCTTCGGCAGCACGGTCGAAGCCGGTCCAGGCGAGCACCTTGGAGTGGACGAAGTGCCGTCGCCGGCCACGGACCTCCCAGAGGCTGTTGTCGGGCTGGCGCCAGTTGCCCTCCAGGAAGTCGAGCAGGGCGCGTTGCAGGTCCCAGGCCGTCTCGTTCGGCGCGATCCCGGCCTCGCGGCCGAGATGGAGACTCTCCAGGACCTCTCCCCAGACGTCGAGTTGGAGTTGGTCGGCGGCGGCGTTGCCCACTCGTACCGGCCAGGAGCCCTCATAGCCGGAAAGCCAGTCAAGGGTGTACTCGGGCAGCCGGCGGGTGCCGTCCAGGCCGTACATGATTCGCAGTTTGGCGGGGTCCCCGGCGACGGCTCGCAGCAGCCATTCGCGCCACGCCTTGGCCTCCTCGACGTAGCCGGTACCGAGCAGGGCCTGCAGGGTGAAGGTCGCGTCCCGCAGCCAGCAGTAGCGGTAGTCCCAGTTGCGCGGTCCGCCGAGCTGCTCGGGTAGTGAGGTGGTGGCGGCCGCGACGATGCCGCCGGTCGGTGCGTAGGTGAGGGCCTTGAGGGTGATCAACGCCCGGCGTACCGCCTGGGGCCAGCGGCCCTGGTAGCTACAGCGCTCGATCCACCGGGTCCAGTACCGCTCAGTGTTCGTGACGGCCGCGTGCGGGTCGACGGGGTCGGGACGCGGTAGGTGCGACGGCTGGTAGGTGAGCACGAACGGCATCCTCTGGCCGGCGCGCACGGTGAAGTCGGACGTGATGGCGAGATTCGTACCGTGTAACGGGGCCTCGGTGTGCAGCCACAACGAGTCGGGTCCCGCCACGGCGCCGAGAGCGCCGTCGTACCGGCGGACCCAGGGCGCGACGTGCCCGTAGTCGAAGCGCAGCGCCAGCCGCATGTGCATGGGCACGGCGCCGGAGATTCCCTCGACGATCCGGACCAGGTCGGCGGCCTGGCCGCGGGGTGGCATGCAGTCGGTGAGCCGGACCGTGCCTTCCGGGGTGTCCCACTCGGTCTCCAGGATCAGGGTGTCGCCTCGGTAGCGGCGCCGGACGGCGCGGCGGTCGGCGGAAGGGGCGATTCGCCAGTGGCCGGCGCGGTCGTCGTGCAGCAGAGCGGCGAAGCATGCGGCGGAGTCGAAACGGGGCAGGCACAGCCAGTCGATCGAGCCGTCCCGGCCGACCAGGGCGGCGGTCTGCAGATCGCCGATAACGGCGTAGTCCTCGATGAGCCCGGGCACCGGGCGACCTCCTCAGGCGAGCGGGGTCAGGGTCAGCAGGAATGACGGCGTCGGGCCGGCCGGCAGGGGCTCGGCGAAGCGGTTCAGCGGCATCGGCCGGGCGAGCCGGTCGGCTTCGGCGAGTGCCTCGGGCGCTGGCCGGGCCGACCCGGACGATCTCGCTGCCCCCGGCGAGGAGCGAGCCAGCGATCGCGCGGCGTGGTAGCCGGCGGGTTCCGCGCTCACGACGGCGATTCCTGGTGGAGCCATGGCTGCACCCGTCCGTCGCTTCGTTGCCTCCATCCACAGTCGCTACCCTGGCTCTCTCGGTCCAAACGAGCGGCGGCCTCGGTGCCGGCGCCTGTGGGTGGTGCAGAAGCCGGGCGGCCGGGTGCCGAAACGACCCGCCGTCCGTGTCGACGCCGGTGGGCTCGGCAGGGGACTGGGGTGGCCGCTCCGCTCCACCCCAGGCTGCGGGGTCATTTGACCTGGAGGGGCGGGGACACGTCGGTGAGTGCGTTGCCGCCGTCGTACCGTGCCCGGGTGATCACGCTGAGGCTGCCGTTCGTCTCCAGGACGACGGCGGCCAGATCACCCGCTCCCTGACTCCTGGCTGCCTGCCGGATCCCGCTCTCGACGATCCGGTGGTGACGCATCACCTCTGGCAGCCACATCCGCCCGACGCCCGGCGTCGCCAGATGTTTGCCCAGCGCTGGCGTCCACGCCTCGGCGGCCGGCCCGCGCTCTTTCGTCCCGGATGCTCTGACGGCGGGCACCTGGGACGCGACGGCGACAGTTTTCGTGCAGAGGACGGCAGATCATCGACGGGACCTGCGCCGGCGATTCCGGTGATGGTCAGCGGACGCCGCTCATGAGCCGGCGTACGAGTGGGCTGAGGGCGGCGAGTATCAGGCCGAGCACGATGGCGGTGCCGCCGAGGATGCCGAAGTAGACGGCTTCCTGATCCTCGCTGTAGTACTTGGCGAGGGTGCCGGACATGGCGGTGCCGAGGGCCACCGAGAGGAAGAACAGCGCGACCATCTGGGTGTGGAAGGCGTGGGGTGCGAGTTTGGTGGACAGGGACAGTCCGACCGGCGACAGCAGCAGTTCGGCGACGGTGAACACGAGCAGGATGCCGATCAGTGCGAGTAGTGGTGCGCTGTTCGGCCCGCCGCCGGCAAGTGGCAGGAACAGCAGGAACGCCACGCCCATCACGACCGTACCGGTGGCGAATTTGACCGGGGCGGAAGGCTGTCGTGGGCCGAGTCTGGTCCACAGGGCGGCGAACAGACCCGCGAGGACGATGATGAAGACGGGGTTGATCGACTGTACCCAGGACACCGGCATCTCCCAGCCGAGGATCCGGCGGTCCAGTCGGGTGTCGGAGTAGATGGTCACGACGGTGAACTGCTGCTGGTACAGCGACCAGAACGCCGCGCTGGCGACGAACATCGGGATGAACGCGACGACCCGCCGTCGTTCGGTGCCGGTGATCGCCCTACTGGTCAGGATCACCACGAAGTAGGCCACCGCGGTGGCGGCGCTGAGCACGACGACGATGCCCGACAGCCGTCGTGCGGGCAGCAGCCCTGCGAACGCCGCCACGGCGACGAGACCGATCACGACGGCGGCGGCCGCCGCGACGAGGGGCCGGCGAGCGGTCGGCAACGGGTTCGGCACCTCACGCGCGGCGCCGGTCAACCGTCGGCGGCCGAGGGCGTACTGGGTCAGACCAGCCGCCATGCCGACCGCGGCGAGGCCGAACCCGTAGTGGAAGCCGGTGGTCTTCTGCAACAGACCGGTAGCCAGTGGCCCGAACAGCGCACCCAGGTTGATGCCCAGGTAGAACAGCGAGAATCCGGCGTCTCTGCGGTCGTCGCCCTCGGCGTAGAGCGTGCCGACCAACGAGGTGGCGGTGGCCTTCACCCCGCCGCTGCCGAACGCGATCAGGATCAGGCCGACACCGACACCGAGCAGGCCGGGCAGTAGCGCCAGGGAGACGTGACCGGCCATGACGAGAACGGCACTGTGGAACAGAACCCGCTCGGCACCGAACAACCGGTCGGCCAGCCACGCGCCGAGCACGGTGGACAGGTACACCAGTCCGCCGTACGCCCCGACGATGCTGGTGGCGGTGTCGCGGTTGATGCCGAGGCCGCCGTCGGCACTGGCGTAGTAGAGGTAGATGAGCAGGATGCCCTGCATGCCGTAGAAGGAGAACCGCTCCCAGAGTTCGACACCGAACAGGTTCGCCAGCGGTGGCGGCTGTCCAAAGAAGGTCCTGTTCCGCTCTGGCGCTGGCGCGGCATCGGTTGTCGCCATGACGTGCCGATACCCCATCCGCCCGAGAACTACGCCGAACCGGCGCGGCCTTCCCGTCTGGCGAATCGGTCGTCCGACGGCGCTGTCCGGCGATGCGGGTGTCGGGAGTACTCGTCAGACAGCAGTCCGTCGTACGGGTTGAGCCACGCCCGGTTTATGAAGGCACGGGACCCGATGCCAAAGGGGCTTGGGCGATGCCTCCCGTTGCTGGCGAGGCGGAGAAGCATCGGGTGGCTTGTCCGGTGCGTAAAACTCGTCAACCAGCGTCGGGCGTGCGGCGTCGGTCGACGGCGTCCCGGTATCGGGCTGGGGCGTCGGCCGCGAGGTCCTCGAGAACCGAGGCGAGCAGACGCAGGACGCGAGGCTGGCCCTGCCCGGCATGCCGGACGTCGTCGATGGCCACGGTGAGATAGCTCTCGTAGCTCTGCCGCCGCATCAAGGCCCGGATCTCGCCCGTGGAGTTCCGCACCACGTGCGGACCGTCCGATCGTTGCAGGAGCCGGCGTAGCAGGTCGTGCATCTCCTGGATGGCGCGGACGGCGGTGGTGATGTCGTTGATGCCGGGGGACAGGGCTCGTTCGGCGATGTCGGCGAGTTGGCGGAATCCGAAACCGATGTCCTGCCCAGGGGCGCGTTCAGGACCGACATCGATCGCCGTGAACACCTCGTCGGGCCGGACCGGGAGCGGTGGCGAGTGCCCCGCCCGATGCACCCTCAGCAGCGGAGCGCCCGCGACGACGTACTCGCCCGGCAGCGGCACCACCACCAGAACGCAGCGACGCCGGTCGGCAACGGCGGCGAGCCGGGGCAGGTCGGTGGTGGTGACAACACCCGCTCCAGGTGCGGTCAGGACCTGCTCGACCGGTCCCAGGGGCCCCGTTGCGGGGCCCCCTTCGCCCGGATCGAGATGCCGGTGGACGGACCGGCGGGTCTGGGCGCCGATCGAGGCGATCACGTGTGACACCCGCATGATGGTGGTCATGTGGTGCAGGTAGTAGATGAACGCGGCGACGCTGATCAGCACCATGACGATGGAGATCGTCAGCGACAGCTCGGGCAGCCGGGTGCCGGCGGAGTCGGGGAGCGTCGCAAGGAGCGCCATCGAGTACAGGAACGTCGCGACGAACGTACCGAGTACGACCTGGATCCCGCGGTCCTGCAGGAAGGTCCGGAGAGCTCTGGGCGAGTACTGGCTGCTGAAGAGCTGAAGGGCGACCACTGTTATGGAGAAGACCAGGGCGGTGAACGAGATCATCGCAGTGATGATCGAGGAGAGGAGGGCGCGGGCGCCAGCGGGACCGCTGGGCAGGATACCGCCCAGCGGGAGCACGAGCCGCGCCTCCACCGCCGAGAGGACGATTGCCAACGCGACCGAGGCGGCCGCGAACAGGGCTGGCAACAACCAGAAGCTGCTCCAGATGGAAGCGACCTGGAAGGACCAGCTTCGCGGTCGGGACATCACCCGCGCACCATGCCCGCTGCCCGACGGACCATACCTGTCGCCAGGGAGTCGGCCCAGAGACGCGGGCCGGTGTCAGGTCTGACGGTGGAGGGACAGAAGGACATCCCCGCTTACGGGCATTTAAGCGACGTAGCCGATTTTTATCCGAATCAGCCTTCCTGTCCGGCTGGACCTGCCCTACGAACGGCCGTTCGAACCCGCGGGCCAACGACGACGCCGGCATACCGGGTTCGTGGCCGTCGGACGGGCGTCAAACCCGATGCTCAACCCTGGCGTGGCAGCGGACACACGTTTTCGTCGCATGCCCGCCCGGGCGGTGACGTCGATGTGGCTATTGCCACCGCAGTTCCGAAAACGGGTGATGATATCGAGAAACACGACCTCGCCTCAGGGACCTCGGTGCGGCCCCACCGGTGACCCGCGACGTGCCGGTGCGGCCACGGCAGGCTCCGGCTGACCCTGGTTCCACCTGTGTTGATCGCGGACAACGTCACCCACAAGATGACACGGGCGATGGCCCGTCAGGCGGCTTCCTCCGGGGGTTGTCCGAATCGCGGGTCGTACCATAAATATCAAGAAGTAAGCCGCAATGGTCTTTGTGCGTTTTTCAAACGCTCGAAGGCCCTGCCTCACCCCGCCCAGGCGGGGGCTGCGGCGGGCGGGGTGAGGGCTCGAGGGCGCCGTCCGTCACGTCGTGGCCGGGCCCACGACGACGCCAGCACCGTCCTCCGACCGGCACGACGCTCCGCGGTCATACGACGTTCCAGCTTCCGCCGGAGTGCCAACCCTGCTTCGGGGAGGGCGCGTAGGCAAGGAACGGCCCGCGCGTCGATCGCCTGGCTGAACGACGACCTCCGCGTTGTGCAGGTGCTGTTCTGGGGATGGATTCAGCCTCTGATCGCGGTATGGCGGTACCCCGGCGGTTATGTGACAGTCGCGTGACAAACCGCCAAGACGCACGCCGGCGTGCCTACGGTTGTGCGGCTGGGCATGATTTAGCGATGGAACACGTGCTGTTGATCGAGGACGATGATCGTATCCGGCTGTCGTTGACGCTTGGACTGGAAGACGAGGGCTACACGGTCCGGGGCGCGGCGACGGCGGAGGAGGGACTGCGGGAGCAGCGACGCGCTCCCGCCGACACCGTGCTGGTCGACCTGATGCTGCCCGGCCTCGATGGCTTCGAGTGCATCCGGCAGCTGCGTTCTCGCGACGACGTGCCGATCGTGGTGATCAGCGCGCGCGACGACACGCACGACATCGTGGCGGCGCTGGGAGCTGGCGCGGACGACTACGTGGTCAAGCCGGTGGCGGTGAAGGAGCTGGCCGCGCGGCTGCGGGCGTTGCGGCGCCGGGCCCGCGCGAGCACGGTCTCGGCCGTGCCGGCGCTGGTCTTCGAGGACCTCGAGATCCGGCCGGAGGCTGGCGAGGTGGCCCTGCGGGGCGAGCCGGTGGCGGTGACCCGCACCGAGTTCCGGCTGTTGTGTGAGCTGGCCGAGCATCCGGGCCGGGTACTGTCCCGGGCGCAACTGCTGGAGCGGGTCTGGGAGTACGCGTACGGGGATGAGCGCCTCGTCGACGTGCACGTCGGCAGGCTGCGGCAGAAGATCGAGGACGACCCGACGGCGCCACGGCATCTGGTGACCGTCCGCGGCATGGGTTACAAGCTGCTCAGATGAGACGTCCTGGCCTGCGCACCAGGGTCGCCGCTGGCTTCGCGGCGGGCGCGTTCGCCCTGTCGGCGTCGATGGCGGCCCTCACGTACGAGTTCACCAGCCAGGCGCTGATGGCCGGCCGCGAGCGCGGTGCCCTGCGCTCGGCGTACCTTGACGCCGGTGTCGTGCACGCGGGTCTGGCTACCGAGCCGCCCGACATCTCGGCCGTGCTCAGCACCCTCAACACTGGAAACACGCGGCGGGCCGTGCTTCGTCGTGAGAGCCGCTGGTACGCACGTGCCGCCGACGTGGGCCTGACCGACGCGATACCGTCAGGGCTGCAGCGGCTGGTCGAGCAGGGCAAGGTCGGGATGCAGCGGGTCCGTACCGACAGCGGTCCGGCCGTCGTCGTCGGCGTCCCGTTGCCGTCCGACACCGGTTTCTACGTCGTCGACTCGATGCGCGAGCTCGACCAGACCCTGCGTACCCTCGCCTTGGTGCTCACGTTCGTGGCAGCGGGTACGACGGCGGCCGGCGCCGGACTCGGCTGGTATCTGACCCGGCGCGTGCTGCGCCCGCTGGACACGGTCACCGCTGCCGCGCGCGAGATCACCGCCGGCGACCTCGGCGCCCGTCTCGACCCGGCCACGGAACCGGATCTCGAACGGTTGACGACATCGTTCAACGAGATGGTCGACCAGCTCTCCGCCCGGCTGGAACGGGATCGGCGGTTCGCCGCCGACGTCAGCCACGAGCTGCGCTCGCCGCTGCAGACGCTGTCCGCCGCCGCCAGCGTGCTGGACCGGCACCGCCCGCGCCTCGATGACCGCGCCGCGACCGCCGTCACCCTGCTCTCCGACGAGGTGGCCCGCTTCCAGCGGCTGGTCACCGACCTGCTGGAGCTGGCCCGCGACGACCAGCCCCCGCAGCGCACACCAGTCGAGGTCGCCGACCTGGCGCGCGAGGAATGCCACACCCGCGGCCTGCCGCCGGAGGTGGTGCAGGTGGTCGACGGAAGCTCAGCGACCTGGTCGGTCGACGGGCGCCGCTTCAGCCAGATCCTGAGCAACCTGCTCGACAACGCCGAACGGCACGGGGGCGGACCGACCGCTGTGCGCCTCAGCCAGACACCCGACGTCTTCGTCCTGGAGGTCGACGACGAGGGGCCCGGCGTACGACCGGAAGACCGCGCCGACATCTTCGACCGATTCGTACGTGGTCGCGCCGCCAGCGCGAGGGGAGACAGCGACGGCACCGGCCTCGGCCTCGCCCTCGTGGCCCGGCACGCCAGCGCGCACGGCGGCCAGGCGGCGGTTACCGACCGGCCCGGCGGCGGCGCCCGCTTCCGCGTCGAACTGGGCAGGACGAACCCGTGACCACCCCCATCGGATTCCGCCGGGCCGCCGCGCTGCCACTGCTGCTCGCGGCCGTCGTCGCCGGCTGCGGAGTACCAGCCGAGGACACCGCCCGGGAGGTGGATCCACCGGACGGGGTTTCGCACGCCTGGGCGACCCAGACACCGCTCGATCCCGCTCCAGGCGTCGGCGCCATCCCGGCCCGTCTGTACCTGGTGCGGGACGGCGAACTCGTCGCCGTCACCCGTCACGTCGATACGCAACCCAGCGTCGACGAACTCGTGGACGCCCTGCTCGCCGGCCCCACCGATGCCGAACAACGCGACGGCCTCACCAGCGCGCTACTCGGCAACGACATCGTCGTCGGCGTCCAGTTCAGCGGCGGTCGGGCCACGGTCGAACTGACCGATACCCTGGACGAGACCGGCCGCAGCGACCAGATCCTCGCGTTCGCGCAGATCGTCTGCACCCTCGCGGCCAGGCCCGGCGTCACGGCCGTGTCGTTCACCCGCGCCGGGCAGCCCGTCGGCGTTCCCCGCGCCGACGGCTCGCTGTCCGAATCTCCGGCGACCGCCGCCGACTACGCGAGCCTCGTCAGCGGCCGATAGGCAGCGGTTCCAACGGCCGCGCGGTGACCTCGCTGCCGGAGCTTGCCAGCCGTCATAGCCATTCGATGGTGACTCTCGCGAGAGATTGCCGTCGCGTGAGGTCAACGCTCGGTAGCCTCACCGGCTTTGGCGCATCGACTGTGGCAGCCGACGCACGAGTCGTGACCAACCATCTGCCAAGCATTGTGCGTCTGCCGATCGGACGTGTCGCTCCTGCCGGACGCGATCAGTGGCGGTAGCGGCGGATCAGACTTGTGAGAGTGGCCTGCGAGGCCGTTTGTCGACGGTGACCACGGCGGCCGTCGCCGCCGTGCGTGTTCTGGCGACGTCGACGCCGTGGTCCCTTCTCCGGTTGAAACAGCCACCACGTGCCGGCGACGAGCAACGCCGCCACCAGTAGGATCCGCACCGGGAGGGCGCCCGTGAGCAGCGGGCGGTCGGGGTCGCGGCGAAATGGCTGTACGCACTCGGTTGGGGCGCCTTTCAAACATCCCTTGGCCAGGACTCGATGATTGCCTCGGGATGCCGTCCTCGTTCGAGTGATTGGCATGACGATCCTCGCCCGGCGATGCCGAGAAGGTTGCCACCGCAGCCACCGCAGTGTCGCTAGGCGGGTCAGCGGTAGTAAGGATAGCCGGGGTAGACATACCCGGGCGCCCAGAACGGAACGTAGTCGTAGTGGCCGTATAGCCCCTCAAAGTCGGGCCCGTCGACCAGGGACGGGTCATATCCGGGCGCGTCCGAGACCCGTTTGCCGGACTCGTTGACGTAGACGGCGTCGTCGTCGACACGGGCGACGGCGTCGACAGGGACGAACAACGGGGTGGCGCCGATGCCGAGGATGCCGCCCTGCTCAACGAGCAGGAAGCGGACCTTGTGGTGCTCACCGTCGATCAGCAGGTCTTCGACCTTGCCGATGTCGTTACCGTCGCGATCGCGGACCTTCCGGTCTCGGATGTCCTCGGCCGGGTCGGCTAGGACCTGCCCGGAATCGCTGAGCCTGACCAGGGAGGCTTTGCTCTCTTGCCTCATCGTTCTCCTCCTTGCGTGCCTCGGTACTTGTCTTCGGTTGGGAGTCGTCATCCCGACGGGCACACGGAGTGCCAGGTGGCCTCGGGCCGCGTGCGTAGTGACGACAAGTCCTGCTGACCCTCCGGCATCCGCTCAGCCACCACGCGGGCGACGCCGCCTGCTTAGCCTGCCGATGGCAGCGGTGCGTGCAAGCACCTCCCCAAGGCGGGTGCCCATCCGCAACGGCCTCGTGCCCTGGGGTGACGAGGTCGGTCAGGTGTCGCCGTTCACCTGGTGCTGCGCCTCTTCGGCTGCGGCCCGGGGCAGGACAGCGGTGAGACCGCGCGTGCGAAGGTGTTCGTAGACACTGGGGCGAGACTCGACGACCACGAGAGCGGCGCCACACGCGGCGGCGGCGGTGTAGCCCGACCTCAGGGCGTCCACACCCGCGTCGTCGATCGCCGGTACCGCTCGAAGGTCGACGAGAATCGTGTCGGGCTTCGTGGCGGCCAGCACCGCCGTAACCCGGTCCCGCAGTTTGAATGCGTTGGCCGAGGTGATGGCACCGTCGGGTTGGATTGCGATCGACGCGTCGGGCAGCCGACGGGTAGCGATGATTAGTGTCATGATTCCTCCATGGAAATTGGGAGGCCATACACCCTGGTGTGCGATCAGGTCGGGTGCATCCCGTTGGGTGTGCCAGCAATGGCCTGGGGATGACCGTAGGCGGCAGTGCCGGGTGGGTATCGGCCGGCCTCGTCGTATCGGACCAAGTTATCCATCCGATGTGGCGATCCGTCCGCGGGCATGTGTCAGTCCTGTGACGGGCGAGCTGGGCCCGAGGCAGGCGGACCGGCGCTTCAGATAAGAGCGCGTGTTGAGTTGTTCGTTGCCGTACGAGGTCGGGGGTGAAGGTCCTGCCCGGATCCTGCCCGGGGCGGTGACAGGGGTACGGTCGGCGTTGGCGGTGAAGTGAGCCACTGACGGGCCTCGTCAACGATGCCCCGCATTCCAAGCCTGCTCGCACTGGCGGCATGTCGCAGCCCTTCCTTCCTCGGGACCGTTGGACCATGTCGACAATCAGACGAGGCCAAGGTAGAACTTCCTACGCGATTTTCGTTCTCTGCCTAGGTTGCTGGTCGGGTCAGAGAGCAGACGGCGCAGGGAGTTCGAGAAAGCGAGCGTGGTTTGGCTCCTATCCGGACGGGTAGGTCCTGCTATGGCGGCTTCTGGACCGGGCTACCGATCGTCGCTCACCTCCCTGTTGAACTGGCTGGCAAAGGTGGCCCCGGGGGTGCAGCGCCGGAGTGCGGAGGAAGGGCGGCTACGGCTACGTCAGATGGAGATCTTGGTGCTGATCTCGGTCCAGGCAGGGCTCGCTGCCGGTCTGGCCGCCTGGCTCTCGGGGAATGTACTGGGTAATTCCAACCCGGTCTTCGCACCGACCGCGGCCGTCGGCACCATCGTCGCCGGTATAGGCCAACGGACTCGCCGCACCGTAGAACTGCTGGTCGGCGTTGGACTCGGCATCGCCGTCGGTGACGCTCTGATCATCATCGTCGGGTACGGCCCATGGCAGACCGCTGTCATTGTCGCCATGGCGATCGGCATCGCTCTGGGTCTGGTGGGTCGTGGTGGGACCGTGGTCAGCCAGGTGGGTGGTACCGCCGTGTTGATCGCGACCTTGTCGTCCAGCGAGCGCAACCTCGAACTGCCGCGAATCGTCGACGCGGCGACGGGAGGAGGGGTCGGACTCCTCGTTGTCGCGTTGCTGCTGCCGCTAAGCCCGATTCACATCGTGAACGGGGCGGCCCGACCGATCTTCCAAACCTTGGAGACTCAGCTCAGGGAGACAGCCGCGTCGCTCCGCACCTGGGACGCCAACCGTGCGGCGCGGGCAATGGAGACTCTTCGGGCGCTGTCTCCGGACCTGGAGCGGCTGCAGGAGGCGGTCGCTGGGGCGGAGGAGATCGTGACGGTGGCTCCGGCTCGCTGGGGACGCCGGCAGGAGTTCGAACACTACGCCCGGGGCGTCAAACATCTGGTCCGGGTGGTGGATGACGCTCAGGATCTCGCGCGCCGTGCGACGACGATGGTCGGGTACCGGGAGCCGTTGCCTGAATCCATGATCGATTGTGTGGAGGTGCTGGCGGATGCGGTCCGGCAGTTGCACCGGGAGGCGCGGACTGGGCGTAACCCCGAAGCCACCCGACGGCGGGCGCTGGAGGCTGTCCATGCGGCTGGCCGAGCCCGCAGCGAAGGCGTCCAGCTCTTCGGCGATGCCGTTGTGGCACAGGTTCGTGTCACCGCGAGCGACGTGGTCAGAGCGACGGGCTGCTCGATTCCGGAGGCCAATGAGATGGTGCGGCATGCCGCGCAGGAGGGCGAGGCGGGCGATTGGACGGGAGACGGTCCCGACCCGGGACGAGGATGAGGGGCGTGGGAGCGGAACTTCGCCGTGGGCTGCCCGATTTTGCTGACTCCGACCGGCCCCGCTGAGCTTTCTCGTGTACGCGCCTCACCCGCTTGTCACGGCGGCGCCGGGGTAGGCGCTGCTGGGACTCCGTGACGAGGGATGCGGCGAGGGCGTGGTCGGACCAGGCAGAAGCCGTACCCGACGAAGGGGTGACGGATGGCCGAGCGGGCGACCGGGGTTGCGGGCATCGACGTGCACGCCTTCACCGTGCCAACCGACGGGCCGGGTGGAGTTGAGCAGGACGGCACACGGGTGGGTGGAAACCGTGACTTCTAGCCAGGGCGGGACTCGCCGTGGTGGGCGCCGCTGCTGAGCGGGCAGGAACCCGCGTACGGCTTGGGACCGGCGATCGCGTGTGGTTGCCAGGGCTACAGCACCTGGCTGGCCGTCGATGACAGGTCAAGCGCCAGCACCGGCGGCCCGCGCCCACCCTGTCAGTTCCGGTCATGGTGAGACTCCTCTGTGTCAGCGGGGCAGGGTCAGCGGGTAGATGTCGGCGTGGGCGCGGTCGTAGCGGCGCCGGGCGCGCTGGTCGGCGGTGGTGACCTCGGCGCAGCCGTCGCAGAGCCGCACCCTGGCGACAGGGGATCGGCGGCGGAACAGGCGGATTTGAGATCTGTCAATCTAGACGCATGTCGAAACAGGCGCCGGTGCTCAGCCTGGATCCTTGCTGTAGGGCCGCGGCCCGCTCCCTCGATGCCGGAGGACGTTTCGCGCCGGTGTCTGTGTGTGTCTATGGGGGGGCGCGCGTGTTTCGGGATCGGGTGGGATTCCGGCGACTGTTTAGTCTTCTGATCCGTTCTTGTCGGGTTCGGGTGGGGGTTCGGCAGGCGGGTGTAGTGGGGCCCTGTTGAGCAGGCTGGCGCCGAGGAGTACGGCGAGGAAGATCGCTGCGACGGCTAGGACGGCCACGGCTAGGTGCTTGAGAAGGTCCATGGGTCTCCTGGTCTTCATGGTTGGTAGCGGTAGCCCATACCGGGTTCGGTGATGAGGTGGCGGGGTCGGGCGGGGTCGGTTTCGAGTTTGCGGCGTAGTTGGGCCATGTATTGGCGGAGGTAGTTGGTTTCGTTCTGGTATTCGGGTCCCCAGACCTGGTGTAGGAGCTGTCGTTGGGTGATCAGCTTGCCGGGGTTGCGGAGCAGTTGTTCGAGTACGCCCCATTGGGTTGGGGTGAGTCTGATGTCGGTGCCGTCGTCGTGGGTGACCGTGCGGGTGGTGAGGTCGACGGTGTGCCGGCCGACCTGTGCAGTCGGGTTGGTGGTTGGTTCGGTGCCGTGGCTGTGTCGGCGGGTGGCGGCGCGGATGCGGGCGAGGAGTTCGTCGACGCCGAAGGGTTTGGTGACGTAGTCGTCGGCGCCGGCGTCGAGCGCGGTGACCTTGTCGCTGCTGCCGGTGCGTCCGGAGAGCACGATGATCGGGACGGTGGTCCAGCCGCGGAGTCCTCGGATGACGTCGACGCCGTGGATGTCGGGCAGTCCGAGGTCGAGTACGACGAGGTCGGGTGGGTGGCTGGCGGCGGCTTTGAGCGCGTCGGTGCCGGTGGCGGCGAGTTCGACGTGGTAGCCGCGGGCGCGCAGGTTGATGCGTAGGGCGCGCAGGATCTGTGGTTCGTCGTCGACGACGAGGACGCGGGTCATTCCTGCGGGCCCTCCGTGAGCGGCGTCGGTGTGGCGGCGGGCAGCCGCAGCACCATGGTGAGTCCTCCGCCGGGGGTGGTTTCGGGGGTGATGTTGCCGTGCATGGCCTCGGCGAGGCCGCGGGACAGCGCGAGGCCGAGGCCGGTCCCGGTGGTGTTGTCCCGGTCGCCGAGGCGTTGGAACGGTTGGAAGACGGGTTCCCACTGGTCTTGGGGGATTCCGGGTCCGCGGTCGATGACGCGCAGTTCGACCTGGCCGGCGTGGGCGCTGGCGGTGATGGTCGGTGGCTGGTCTGGTGGGCTGTGGCGTAGGGCGTTGGCGATGATGTTGACGAGGACCCGTTCGAGTAGGCCGGGGTCGGCCAGCGCGGCGGGTAGGTCGGCGGGGATGTCGGTGGCGACGTCGGTGGCGGCGGGTCCGAGTTCGTCGAGTGCGCGGGGTACGACGTCTTCCAGGCCGAGGGCTATGGGGTGGACGCCGAGGGCGCCGGCCTGGAGGCGGCTCATGTCGAGCAGGTTGGCGACGAGTCGGCTGAGCCGCTCGAGGGACTCGTCGGCGGTGGCGAGTAGTTCTTCCCGGTCGGCGGCGTCGAATTCGACCTCCGGGCTGCGCAGGCTGGAGATGGCGGCCTTGGCGGAGGCGAGTGGTGTGCGCAAATCGTGGCTGACGGCGGCGAGGAGCGCGGTGCGCATGCGGTCGGCTTCGGCGAGGGGCTTGGCGGTGGCGGCTTCCGCGGCGAGGCGTTCCTGGCGCAGCGCGAGGGCGGCTTGGGCGGCGAACGCTTCGATGATGTGTCGGTCGGAGGCGTGTAGGGGGCGGCCGGCGAGGACGACGGTGAGTCGTTCGTCGACCGGGACGGTGGTCTGGCCGGCGTCGGGACTGGCTGGCGGGTTGTCTCCGACGGTGGCGACCACCTGCCACACGGCGTCGTCGCGGCTGCGGTCGGGGCGGCCGGCGGCGTCGTGGGCGATTTCCAGGATGCTGACCGCGCGCAGCCCGAATGTTTCCCGTAGCTGTTCCAGCAGGGCGGGCAACGGTCGTTCGCCGCGGAGCACGCCGCCGGCGACGGTGGCGAGGGTCTGGGCGTCGGCGGAGGCGCGGGCTGCTTCGCGGGTGCGGCGGGCGGCGAGGTCGACGACGCCGCTGACGGCGATGGCGACGCCGACGAATACGGCCAGGGCGAGCAGGTTGTCGGGGTCGGCGATGGTGAACGTGTAGAAGGGTGGGGTGAAGAACCAGTTCAGCAGCAGGGATCCGCCGAGTGCGGCGAGCAACGCCGGCCACAGTCCGCCGGTGAGGGCGATTCCGACGACGACGGCGAGGAAGATGAGGATGGCGTTGATCAGGGTGAGGTCGGGTAGGGCCTTGAGCAGCGCGGTCAGGGCGGGCATGCCGGCGATGGTGAGGGTGAGGCCGAGTAGTCGGCGCCGCTGGGACAGCGCCGTCGGCGCTGTGGCTGCCCGCCGGCCCCGGCCGACTTCGGGGTGGGTGACGAGGTGGACGTCGATGGGTCCGGACAGCGCGGTGGTGGTGACCCCGACTCCGCGGGAGATGAGGTGGGCGAACCGGCCGCGGCGGCTGGCGCCGAGGACGAGTTGGGTGGCGTTGACGCCGCGGGCGAAGTCGAGCAGCGCGGCGGGGATGTCGGTGCCGAGGACGTGGTGGTAGGTGCCGCCCAGGCTCTCCACGAGCACCCGTTGTTGGGCGAGTTGGGCGGGATCGGCGCCAGCGAGGCCGTCGCTGCGGGCGACGTGCACGGCGAGCAGGTCGGCGCCTTTGCTGCGGGCGGCGATGCGGGCGGCCCGTCGGATCAGCGTGTCCCCCTCGGGCCCGCCGGTGAGCGCCACGACGACTCGTTCGCGGGCTTCCCAGGTTGCCGAGATACCTTGCTGCGCCCGGTACGCGTCGAGCTGCTCGTCGACCTTGTCCGCGAGCCAGAGCAGTGCCAGCTCGCGCAGCGCGGTGAGGTTGCCGACGCGGAAGTAGTTGCCGAGCGCCGCGTCGATTTTGTCCGGGCGGTAGATGTTGCCGTGCGCCATGCGCCGGCGCAGCGCCTCGGGGGTCATGTCGACGAGTTCGACCTGTTCAGCGGCCCGCACGATGGCGTCGGGGACGGTTTCCCGCTGGGTGGTGCCGGTGATCTGGGCGACGACGTCGTTGAGCGACTCCAGGTGCTGGATGTTGACCGTGGAGAGCACGGAGATCCCGGCGTCGAGCAGTTCCTGGACGTCCTGCCAGCGCTTGGAGTTGCTGGAGCCGGGCACGTTGGTGTGGGCCAGTTCGTCGACGATGGCGACCTCGGGCCGGCGGGCGAGCACCGCGTCGAGGTCCATCTCGGTGAACTCGGCGCCGCGGTAGGTCATGGTGCGTCGGGGCAGTTGTTCCAGGTCGCCGATCATGGCGGCGGTGTGGGTGCGGCCGTGGGTCTCGACGTACCCGATCACCACGTCGGTGCCGCGTTCGAGACGCCGGTGCGCTTCCTCCAGCATCGCGTACGTCTTTCCGACGCCCGGTGCGGCGCCCAGGTAGATGCGCAGCTCCCCTCGTGGCACGCGGCCATCCTCTCTGCTGGCGAATCCGTGGCCCTGGGACGGGCGAGGTGGCCCTGGGCCGGACCCGGAGGGCCCGGCCCAGGGCAGGTGGTCAAGGGGCGGGGAACTCCCGGTCGAGCGCCAGGTTGAGGTTCAGCACGTTCACCCCGGGTGAGCCCATGAAGCCGAGCGCCCGGCCGGTGGTGTGCTCGGCGACGAGGCGCCGGACCGCGGCCGGGTCCGCGCCGCGTTCGCGGGCTACCCGGGCGACCTGGATCCGCGCGTACGCCGGGGAAATGTGCGGGTCGAGCCCGCTCGCGCTGGCGGTGACGGCGTCAGCGGGTACCGCCGGGGCGGCTGGTGCGTCGCCCCGGATCGGGGTGACCAGACCGCCGTCGGCGATGTAGTCCACGCCGGGCCGGGCCAGCTCCACCGGCACGCCTTGGTAGGCGGCGAGGAACGGCGTGGCCGGCGCCACCTGGTTGACGCTGATCACCCGGACGACCGGGCCGGTCAGCCCGTCGCGGCGGAAAACGGCCAGCACCGCGCCGACCCCGTCCGGCGTGCAGTACGGGCGGCGCCCGTCGACGCCGTTGAGCTCCCCGACCGCCTTGCTGCGCTGGCAGACCTGGGTGAGCAGGCTGGGCGTCGACTCGGCCGGCTCGGTGGCATGGGTGTCGACGATGTCCTCCGGGCCGAGGTTGCTGGCGCTGGTGGCGGTGGGGTCATAGCCGTCCCCGGCGGCTGAGGGTCGGGACTGGAAGTAGCGTGGTACGGGGTTGCCGTCAGCGTCGGTGAAGGACTGGCCGAGCAGCGTACTGCCGACGGTCTGCCCGCCTGAGGTGACGAGCGACCCGTCCGCCTTGTCAGCGAGGCCGGGAATCCGGCCGACCGCGACCAGTGCGAGGGGGTAGGCCAGCCCGAGCAGGGCGGTGAAGACGAGCAGCGCGCGCAGGGCGGCCAGGTGTTGAGCGAGCCAGGTGGGAAGGCGCATCACGAGATCCCCGGAGTGAGCTGGATGAGCAGGTCAATGAGTTTGATGCCGACGAATGGCACCAGGACGCCGCCGAGGCCGTAGACCAGCAGGTTACGGCTGAGCAGCGTCGACGCGGCGGCAGGCCGGTAGCGGACGCCGCGCAGGGCGAGCGGAATCAGCGCGATGATGATGATCGCGTTGAAGATGACCGCCGACAGGATCGCCGACTCTGGGCTGGACAGCCGCATGATGTTCAGCGTGTCGAGGCTGGGGTAGATGCCGGCGAACATGGCCGGGATGATCGCGAAGTACTTCGCGATGTCGTTCGAGATGCTGAACGTGGTGAGCGCGCCGCGGGTGATCAGCAACTGCTTGCCGATCTGGACGATCTCGATCAGCTTGGTCGGGTCGGAGTCGAGGTCGACCATGTTGCCGGCCTCCTTCGCGGCCGACGTGCCGGTGTTCATGGCGACCCCGACGTCGGCTTGGGCGAGCGCCGGTGCGTCGTTGGTGCCGTCGCCGGTCATCGCGACCAGCCGGCCGCCCTCCTGCTCCCGTCTGATGAGGGCGAGCTTGTCCTCCGGGGTGGCCTCGGCGAGGAAGTCGTCGACTCCGGCCTCGTCCGCGATCGCCTTCGCGGTACGCGGGTTGTCGCCGGTGATCATGACGGTTCGGATGCCCATCCGGCGCATCTCGTCGAAGCGTTCCCGCATCCCGGCCTTCACCACATCCTTGAGGTGGATCACGCCGAGCGCGCGGGCCGGCTGGCCGTCGAGGTGCTCGGCGACCACGAGGGGGGTGCCGCCTATGCCGCTGATCTCGTCGACGATCTGGCCGACCTGTTCGGTCGGGTGGCCGCCGTGCTCGCGTACCCACTTCATCACCGCGGCCGCCGCGCCCTTACGGATCCGCCGCGCCGGCCCGGCGCCCTCGGGGGTCAGATCGATGCCGCTCATCCGGGTCTGCGCGCTGAACGCCACGAACGTGGCGTGCGGGATCAGGCCCGGTTCGCGCTCGCGCAGCCCGAACTCGTTCTTGGCCAGCACCACGACCGACCGACCCTCCGGGGTCTCATCGGCGAGGCTGGACAGCTGCGCGGCGTCGGCGACGGCAGCGGGGTCCACGCCCTCGACCGGCACGAACTCGGCGGCCTGCCGGTTGCCCAGCGTGATGGTGCCGGTCTTGTCCAACAGCAGGGTGTTGACGTCACCGGCCGCCTCGACGGCCCGGCCGCTCATCGCGAGCACGTTGCGCTGCACGAGGCGGTCCATGCCGGCGATCCCGATCGCGGAGAGCAGCGCTCCGATGGTGGTCGGGATCAGGCAGACCAGCAGGGACACCAGCACGATTCCGCTTACGCCGGCGTCGGTGATCGCTTGCGTGTCGGGGGCGGCGCCCTGGAAGTTCTTGGAAAAGATGGCCAAGGGCTGGAGGGTGACCACGGCCAGCAGGAAGATGATCGTGAGTGCGGCGAGCAGGATGTTCAGCGCGATCTCGTTCGGCGTCTTCTGCCGGTTGGCGCCCTCGACCAAGCCGATCATCCGGTCGATGAAGCTCTCGCCGGGCTTCTGGGTGATCCGCACGACGATCCGGTCGGAGAGCACCTTCGTGCCGCCGGTGACCGCGCTGCGGTCGCCGCCGGACTCCCGGATGACCGGGGCGGACTCGCCGGTGATGGCGGATTCGTCGACGCTGGCGATGCCCTCGACCACGTCCCCGTCACCGGGGATGACCTGGCCGGCCTCCACCACCACGACATCGCCCTGCGTCAACTGGGTCGCCGGGACGTCCTGTATTTGGTAGGAGTCCGGGGCGGCGCCTGGCGTCCAGTCGACCAGGCGGGTGGCGACGGTGTCTGTCTTGGCCTTGCGCAAGGCGGCGGCCTGGGCCTTGCCGCGGCCCTCGGCGACGGCCTCGGCGAGGTTGGCGAAGAGCACCGTGAGCCAGAGCCAGACCATGATCGCGAGTGCGAACACCGAAGGGTCCGCGATGGCGAGGACGGTGGTGAATACCGCCCCGACCTCCACGATCAGCATGACCGGGTTGCGCCACAGGGTGCGCGGGTCGAGCTTGCGCAGGGCGTCGGGGAGGGATTTGATCAACTGCTTCGGGTCCAGCAGGCCGCCGCCGGCCCGGTTGCCCTGGGTGGCCGGCGTGCCGGCGGTCGCCGCGTCGGCGGTGCCGTGCGGTGCCGGCGAGGAGGTGGTCATGTCCTTCTCTCTCATGGGTGTCACAGCCCTTCAGCCAGAGGGCCGAGCGCGAGCGCGGGCAGGAACGTCAGCGCGACAAGGATCACCGTGACGCCGACGACCATCCCGACGAACAGCGGGCGGTGGGTCGGCAGAGTGCCCTCGGAGGCGGGTACCGGCTGCTGACGCGCGAGGGAGCCGGCCAGGGCGAGTACGAAGATGATCGGCAGGAACCGGCCGAGCAGCATGCACAGGCCCAGCGCGGTGTTCCACCACGGCGTACTCACCGCGAGGCCGGCGAACGCGGAGCCGTTGTTGTTGCTCGCCGAGGTGAACGCGTAGAGGACCTCGGACAGGCCGTGCGGGCCGACATTGAGCGCGGTGGCGTTGTTGCCGCTGGCGAACGCCGCCGCCACGCCGACCAGCACCAGGGCCGGGGTCACCAGGAAGTACAGCGACGCGAGCTTGATCTCCCGCGACCCGATCTTCTTGCCGACGTACTCGGGGGTGCGGCCGACCATCAGGCCGGCGACGAACACGGTGATGACGGCCAGGATCAGCAGGCCGTAGAGACCGGCGCCGACGCCACCGGGCGCCACCTCGCCGAGCATCATGTTGACCAGCAGCATTCCGCCGCCGAGCGCGGTGTACGAGTCGTGGAACGAGTCCACCGAGCCGGTGGAGGTCAGCGTGGTCGCCGATGCGAACATGGCTGAGTTCGACACGTCGAACCGGACTTCCTTGCCCTCCAGCGCCGCCCCGACCGCCTGCGGCACCGTGCCGTTTCCGGCCAGTTCGAACGCGTTGGTCACAGCGATGCTGGCGATCGCCAGGATCGCCATGACCGCGGCGATCGCGTAGCCCTGCCGGTTCTGGCCGACCATCCGGCCGAAGACCCGGGGCAGGGTGAACGGGATCACCAGGAGCAGAAAGATCTCCACCCAGTTGGTCCAGGCGGTGGGGTTCTCGAACGGGTGGGCGCTGTTGACGTTGTAGAAGCCACCGCCGTTGGTGCCGAGGTCCTTGATCGCCTCCTGGCTGGCCACCGGCCCGCCGGTGATGGTCTGGCCGCCGCCGGTCAGCGTGCTGACGTCGGTGCCGGCGGAGAGGTTCTGCACCGCACCGCCGATCATCAGCACGATGGCGCCGAGCACCGAGATCGGCAGGAGGACGCGCAACGTGATCCGGGTCAGGTCGACCCAGAAGTTGCCGAGGTCGCCGGTGCGGCGGCGGGCGAAGCCCCGGACCAGTGCGACGGCGACCGCGATGCCGACGGCGGCGGAGACGAAGTTCTGCACCGCCAGCCCGGCCATCTGCACCAGGTGGCCCATGGTCGACTCGCCCGAGTACCACTGCCAGTTCGTGTTGGTCACGAACGACACGGCGGTGTTCCACGCGCCGTGGCTGACCACTGGGTCGAAGCCGAGCGAGAGCCACAGGTGGTCCTGCAACCGCATGAACCCGTACAGGAACAGGATCGACACCGTGGAGAAGGCCAGCACACCACGGGCGTACACACCCCAGGACTGCCCAGCCGTCGGGTCCACCCCAACCAGGCGGTAGACGCCCCGCTCGACACGGGAATGCCGCGTACCGGACACCACCCGATACAGGTAGTCACCGAACGGCTTGTGGACGGCGACCAGCGCCACCCCAAGCGATGCGATGAACAACACACCGGCTGTCGTCACGGTCATCAGAAACGCTCCGGGAACAGCAGGGCGGCCACCAGGAATATGGCCAGGCCGATCGCCAGCACCAAGCCGACGGCGTTGACGACGGTCACAGCCTCTCCACGCCCCTCACCACCAGGACGAGCACTGCGAACAGCACCACCGTCAGCAGTACGAAAACGACGTCAGACACGTCTGACTCTCCCTAACCGGACTCGCTCGACGCGGCCGCCTCTCGGCCGCCGGGCAATGACAACGCCGTCGCAACTCAAGGACAGGGTTCGTGACGCGACCATGACGGCAAATGGCCAAATTTTCACGGTTTCTTCACACCAGGCGCTTGGCGTCACAGCGGCCACCGCGATCAGCAGGCCCCGGCCAGCCCTCTGCCCTCGCTGGGTAGACATCTCGGCCCGATATCGGTTCCAGATGCCCGGGCGGCCGTACCGCTTCCGCCGTTGCACCGGATTGAACGAGTGTTTAATGTGTGGGTATGGCATCGGCCGACGTGGCTTTCGGTGGGCGGGATGACGACCTCCTGACCACTGATCGGATCCGCGACGCTGCCATCGAGCGGTTCGGCCGGGACGGCTTCCGCGCGGGGCTGCGGTCGATCGCCGCCGATGCGGGGGTGACCGCCGGCCTGGTCGTTCACCACTTCGGTTCGAAGGACGGGCTGCGTCGCGTCTGCGACGAGTACGCCTTGGCGGTCATGCGCGAGCAGAAGACGAAGACGCTGACCGACGGCACGGCGGCGATGTTCATGGCGCAGTTGGCCGAGGTCGAGCGGTTCGCGCCGGTGGTGCGATATCTGCTGCGCAGCCTGCAGGCCGGCGGGGACCTGGCGGTGACGCTGATCGAGCAGATGATCGCCGACGCCGAGGAGTACCTGGCCGCGGGGGAGGCGGCCGGGGTGATCCTGCCCAGCCGCGACCGGGCTGCCCGTACGCGGTACCTGGCCTACCAGGCGGCGGGTGGCATGGTGTTGTGGTTCACCGTGCACGCGGCGACCGCGGAGCCTGAGTCGTTCCGTACGCTGTTCCGCCGGTACGTGGAGGAGATCACCCTGCCCGCCCTGGAGCTGTTCAGCCAGGGGTTGCTCGTCGACCGGTCGATGCTCGACGACTACCTGATGTATGTCCCGGATCCGCCGTCGGGTGGTGACGCGGCCACGGCCGCACGGTAATCACCACGCCCCCGCGCGGGGCTTCTCTCACCATCCGACGACACGTTGCCCAGAGACTGCTCTGGGCTGCCTTCGAACGGGACATACGACCATGACTGCTGCTATCGACATCCAACACCTCGACAAGTCCTTCGGCCGGGTGAAGGCGCTGAACGGTCTCGACCTGACGGTCGAGACCGGCCACGTGCACGGCTTCCTCGGCCCCAACGGCGCCGGCAAGTCCACTACTATCCGGATCCTGCTCGGACTGCTGCGGGCGGACGCCGGCCAGGTCCGCATGCTCGGCCGTGACCCGTGGACGGATGCGGTGCCGCTGCACCGCCGGCTCGCCTACGTACCCGGTGACGTGGAGCTGTGGCCCAATCTGACCGGCGGTGAGGCGATCGACCTGTTCGCCCGGCTCCGCGGCGGCACCGACCCGGCCCGGCGGGACGAGCTGTGTGAGCGGTTCGATCTGGACCCGAGTAAGAAGGGCCGGACCTACTCCAAGGGCAACCGGCAGAAGGTGGCCCTGATCGCGGCGCTGGCCAGCGACGTCGAGTTGCTCCTGCTCGACGAGCCCACCGCCGGGCTGGACCCGCTGATGGAAGCGGTGTTCCAGGACTGCATCCGCGAGGCCAAGGCCGCCGGCCGGACCGTCCTGCTGTCCAGCCACATCCTTGCCCAGGTCGAGGTCCTCGCCGACCAGATCTCGATCATCCGGCAGGGCCGGATCGTCGAGACCGGCTCGCTGGCCGAGCTGCGTCACCTGACCCGCACCTCGGTCGAGGCGATGGTCGATCGTCCCGCCGACGCGCTCGCCGGCCTGGCCGGCGTACACGACCTGCGGGCCGAGAACGGCCATGTCCGCTTCGAGGTCGAGGGCGACCACCTCGCCGCGGTGGTGCGGCAGTTGGCCGAACTCGGTGTGCACGGGTTGACCGCCCGCCCGCCGACCCTGGAGCAGTTGCTGCTGCGCCACTACGACGACCGGCTCGGTCACGACGCTGCCCGGGAGGTGGCGTGATGGCCACCATGACCGTCGACCGGCCGACGCGTTCGACCAGTTCCTCCGGGACGGTGCTCACCGGAACCGGCACGCTCCTGCGGCTCATGCTGCGGCGCGACCGGATCCGGTTCCCCGCGTGGACGCTCGGGCTGACGCTGATGATGACCTACTACTCGACCGCGATCGGAGGCGTCGTCCAGAGCCCGGAGGACCTCCAAGGCCTGAGCGCGTTCTCCGGCAGCCCGGCGGGTGCCGTGTTCGGCGGGCCCGGTTTCGGGTTCGACGAGTTGACCATCGAGCGGTTCCTCGCCGGCCAGTACGGGCTCTACATGTTCGTCGGCGCCGGACTGATGGGTTTGCTCACCGTCGTCCGGCACACCCGGGCGGAGGAGCGCAGCGGCCGGGCCGAACTGGTCCGCGCCAATGTCGTCGGCCGGCATGCCCAGCTCACCGCCGCGCTGACCCTCACCACCGCGATGGGCGTGCTGGTCGCGCTGCTGGTCGGCGTGCTGATGGCCGCCAGTGGCTACGGCGTGGGTGGGTCGCTGCTGTTCGGTGCCGCCATCGGCGCCGCGGCGTTGGCCTTCGCGGCGGTCGCGGCGGTCACCGCCCAGCTGTCGGAGTACCCTCGGGCTGCTGGCGGCATCGCCGGTGCCGTCCTCGGTGCCGCGTTTCTGCTGCGTGGCCTGGGGGACATGGCAGCGGTCCAGGGTAGTGGTCCCTCGTGGTTGTCCTGGCTGTCGCCGATCGGCTGGTCCCAGCAGACCGCGTCGTACGTCCACGACCGCTGGTGGCCACTGGTGGTCTCGTTGGCGTTCGCGGCGGCGACCGCCGCCGTGGGTTACACGCTGTCGGCGCGCCGCGATCTCGATGCCGGCCTGATCCCGCCGCGCCCGGGCTCTCCCCGCGCCGCCGGTTGGCTGGCCGGTCCGCTCGCGCTCGCCTTCCGGTTGCAACGGGCCAGCCTGATCGGCTGGAGCGCCGCTCTGCTCGTCAGCGGCCTCGCCTACGGATCGTTCACCCAGCCGATACTCGACGGCTTTGAGAACGCGCCCGAAGATCTC
Source organism: Plantactinospora sp. KLBMP9567 (assembly GCF_033446045.1). Lineage (NCBI taxonomy): Bacteria > Bacillati > Actinomycetota > Actinomycetes > Micromonosporales > Micromonosporaceae > Plantactinospora > Plantactinospora sp. KLBMP9567. Next base: position 129,317 of record NZ_JAWQRR010000052.1, read on the forward strand.
GTGGCGGTGATGGGAGGTTCGCAGGACATGCTTGCCGGCTTCCTCGGCCTGATGGGCCTGACCATGGCGTTCACCGTCGCGATCTTCGCCATACTCGCCGTGCATGCCCTACGCGGCGAGGAAACCGGCGGCCGTACCGAGCCCGTCCTCGCGACCGCCGTCAGCCGTTCCGCCTGGATCGGCAGCCACCTCGCCGTCGCCGCCGTCGGCGTGCCCTGGCTGCTTCTGATCGCGGGCGCCGGAATGGGGATCGGCGCGGCGGTGAGCACTGGTGACGCCGGACTGGTCGGCGACCTCATCATCGGTCATGTCGCCCACACCCCGGCGGTCTGGCTCGTCCTCACCGCCGCCGCCATCCTGTACGCTGCCGCGCCACGGCTGATGCCGGCGATCTGGGCAGTCCTCGGATACGCCCTGATCGTCGGCTTCTTCGCACCGATCCTCGACATCCCCGTCGGCGTCGTACGCCTGTCGCCGTTCGAACACATCGGGGAGTACCCGCTCGACGAGGTCAGCATCGCCGCCGTACTCATCCTGAGCGTGTTCGCCGCCGCGGTCGCCCAGGCGGCCGTGGCCGCGTTCCGCCGACGCGACCTGACCAGCACCGCCTGACCACCTGATACCGGAGCCAGCGGAAGGTCGAGCCGTTCGGTTTCGACGGGCAGCGGAGGGGGACTTTCGCGACGGCAACCTCGATCCCACAGGCGGGAAACCAGGACACTTGCGCGGGCTGCTGTACGAGCACGTCATATGCGACTGGCAGTCGCAACCGCCCGTGAATGGCCCGTACGCAGGGCGGACATGCCTGTGCAGAGCCGCGGGGAACCGGACCACCTCGGCCAGCCGGTCGAAGATCCGGCTGAGCCGGGCGACCCGGTGCTGGGCGGCGCCCGTCCCGCCGACGGATCGGTCGTCGGCGGGGCGGGACGGCGGTGGTCAGCTGGTCAGGTCGCGGCGGTTGAAGACGGCGGTGGCGATGAGGGCGAGTACGGCGATGGCTGCGGCGAGGATGCCGAGGTCGGCCCATTGGAAGCCGTTACGCAGGGGTTCGTTGCCGATGTAGTAGTGGAACGGGGAGGCGTAGCGGAGGTCGTCGGCGCCGATTTGGGTGGCGAAGGTGTTCGCGGCGTAGGCGAGGACGCCGACGGCGGCGCTGCCGGCGAGTGCGGCGGCGCGGCGGCCGGTGGCGGCGCCGATGGTGATGGCGATGCTGCCGAAGACGGTAGCGAGCAGTGCCAGTGCCGCACACTGCGCGGCGAACTGGCCGACGGTGACGGTGTCGAGTTGGGCACCGGGACGGACGGCGAGCATGGCGAGCAGGACGAGGCCGGCGAGGATGAAGGCGCCGATGGCCAGCGCGGCGCAGCGATGCAACAGGAGCCGTGTCCGGCTGATCGGGTGGGCGAGGAGGAGATCGAGATAGCCGGCCTCCTCGTCACCGGCGATGGCCCGAGTGCCGGTGGCGATGCCGTAGATGACGGCGATCAGCGGCACGATGATGCCGAAGACGCTGGAACCCAGGTAGCCGGCGGCGCTGCCGATGTCTTCCATGTTGAGGGCCTCACGCAGGGCAGGGGAGAAACCTTCGACCGCCTGCCCCATCGCCCCGCCGGCGACCTGCGGGTAGAAGCCGGCGTACATCGTGCCGACCAGGGCGGTGCCGACGGCGAAACCGGCGAGGCTGCGGCGGGAGTCCCAGAGGGTCTTCGTCAGGATGTTAGGCACGGCTGGGCTCCTTGGCCTCGCTGGGCTGGTAGTAGGCGAAGAAGAGTTCTTCGAGATCGGGTTCGCTTGCCCGCAGGCTGGCGACCCGGTGACGGGCGAGGACCTGGATCAACTCGTTCGGGTCGGTGGCCAGGGCGAACCGGGCGGTCGCGCCGTCGATGGTCAGGTCGGAGATGCCGGGGAGCGTGGCGAGGGCGGCCTGGTCGACCGGGCCGGTGAAGGTGATCTCGAACCGGTGTAGGGCGTGGTCGCGGAGCCGGGCGACGGTGTCGAGGGCGACGAGCCGGCCTTCCCGGATGATCCCGACCCGGTCGGCGACGGCTTCGACCTCGGTCATGATGTGTGAGGACATGAAGACGGTCTGTCCGGCGGCCTTGGCCTCGCGGACGAGGTCGAGGAAGGTCTGTTGGACGAGCGGGTCGAGTCCGGAGGTCGGTTCGTCGAGGATCAGAAGTTCTGGTTGGTGCATGAACGCCTGGACCAGGCCGACCTTCTGCCGGTTGCCCTTCGACAGGGCCTTGATCCGGGCGGTCAGGTCGAGATCGACGCGGGCGGCCAGTTCCTCGATCCGCGCCCGGGGTACGCCGCCGCGCAGGTCGGCCAGGAACGCCAGGCACTCGCCGTGGAAGGCCGAAAGGTCGATCCATTAGCCGTTACGGGAGCCAGATGCGATGCGACGCCGCAGAAGGAGACAGCGACAGGCTCCGGGCCGACCGCCCCGACTCAAGCGGGTGGAGACCCCCCGCCGCGCCTGGCAGAGCCTTCGGCCGCGACCCAGGTCCATCGGCTACTGGATGCGCCGGCCAGAACCGTCCCTCGCCACCGGATCGTTGTTCACGGTGGGATCCCTGCTGTATGCGGGACTCGGCGACGACGCGGCGGCGCTGATCCTGGCCTTCCTCATGGGCCCGTTGACCATCTTCGTATGGTACTCCCGGAACATCTGGCATCGCAACGCGGAGCGGTGGCGCCTGCGGCGTCCGGACGCCTTCTGACCAGCCGCCTTCGGGGGTGACGGCAGAATACGGTCAAGCTACTAAGGTCGTCGGACTACGGCCCGCGGACGAGAGCTTCCTGTGGGGCGTGATTGGCTTGGCAATGGGTGGGGGAACCGGGTGCGTGGGTGGCGTCGACGGCTACGGCTGGGTGTGCTGGCTCGCTTCCAACAGCCGGCGCAGGTGGTCGTGGGCGGGTTCGCCGCCGCGGTCGCGGTCGGCACCGGGTTGTTGTCGTTGCCGGCCGCTACCGAGTCGGGGCAGCGGGCCGCGGTGGTAGACGCGGTGTTCACCGCCACCTCGGCGGTGTGTGTGACCGGGTTGGTCACCGTGGACACCAGCGGGCACTGGTCCCGGTTCGGCGAGATTGTCATCCTGGCACTGATCCAGGCCGGCGGGTTGGGCATCATGACCCTCGCAACCTTGTTTACGGTGCTGCTCGCCGGGCGGCTCGGCCTACGGGGCAGGTTGCTGGCGCAGGTCGAGACGAAGACACTCGGGCTGGGGGACATCCGCCGCCTGGTGCGCAACATCGTGCTGTTCAGCCTGCTCAGCGAGGCCGTCGCAGCGGTAGTGCTGACCACCCGGTTCGCGATCGGCTACGACGAGCCGTTCGGGAGTGCCGTGTATGACGGGGTGTTCCACGCGGTGTCGGCGTTCAACAACGCCGGCTTCTCCCTCAACACCGACAGCATGGTCCGCTACGTCGCCGACCCCTGGGTGACGCTGACCGTGGCGGCCGCGATCATCATCGGCGGTCTCGGGTTCCCGGTGGTGTTCGAACTGGCCCGGAACTGGCGGCGGCCCGGGATGTGGTCGGTGATGACCCGCATCACCGTGTTCCTCACCGTGACGCTTCTAACGGCCGGCACGGCGGTGTTCACCCTGGCCGAGTACTCGAACCCGGCGACGCTCGGCCGGCTGGATGCTCCGGCCAAACTGCTTGCCGGCTTCTTCCACTCGGTCAACACGCGCACGGCCGGGTTCAACAGCATCGACGTGTCCGCGCTGCGCCCGGAAAGTCTGTTCACCACCGATGTGCTGATGTTCATCGGCGGAGGCAGCGCCGGCACCGCCGGCGGCATCAAGGTGACCACCTTCGGGCTGCTCGCGTTCGTCATCTGGTCGGAGATGCGCGGCGAGCCCAAGGTCAACGTCGGGCGTCGTCGGGTTCCGGAGAGCAACCAACGCCAGGCGCTCACCATCGCGCTGCTGGGTATCGGCGCGGTGACGGTCTCCACGTTCATCCTGCTGGCCCTGACCGCCCACAGTTTCGACCGGGTGCTGTTCGAGGCGGTCTCCGCCTTCGGTACCGTGGGCCTGTCCACCGGCCTCACCGCCGACCTGCCGCCGGCCGCGGCGCTGCTCCTGGTCGGGCTGATGTTCCTGGGGCGGACCGGGCCGCTGACCCTCGCCTCCGCGCTCGCGCTGCGGGAGCGCACCCGCCGGTTCGAACTTCCCGAGGAGAGGACGATCGTTGGCTGACGGCACGGAAGAGATGGTGGTGGTAGCGGGCCTCGGTCGCTTCGGCGGCGCGCTCGCCGTGGAACTGCACCGGCAGGGCACCGAGGTACTCGCCGTCGACCATCGTCCGAAGGTGGTACAGAGCTTCGCGGGGCAGCTGCCGCACGTGGCGACCGCCGACACCACCGACATCGAGGCGCTGCGGCAACTCGGCGTACCGGAGTTTCCCCGCGTGGTCGTGGCGATCGGCACCGACGTCGAGGCCAGCATCATGACTACCTCGCTGCTGGTGGACCTGGAGATCCCGGATATCTGGGCCAAGGCGATCAGCCGCCAGCACGGCAAGATCCTGCAACGGGTCGGCGCCCACCATGTGGTGCTGCCCGAACATGACATGGGAGAGCGCGTCGCGCACCTGCTCACCGGCCGCATCCTCGACTACATCCAGGTCGACGAGGACTACGCCATGGTCAAGACCAAGCCTCCCCGGGATGTCGTCAGCGTGCCGCTGCGCGAGTCTCGACTCCGCAGCCGCTACGGCGTGACCGTTGTGTCGGTCAAGCGGCAGGCCGACGGACGGGGCTCCGCGTTCACCTACGCCACGCCGGACACCGTGCTGATGTATGGCGACATCGTCCTCGTCGTGGGCAGGATCAGCGACGTCGAACGGTTCGCCAACGCCCACTGACCCGCCCCGAGCAGGATCGCGACCGCCTGGTCCTTCCTCTTCTATCTTTCGGCGGGGACGCGTCATCAGCTTGTACCGGACCGCGGACGAAGGAATCGGCCTCCTCGGGTGGGCAGTCGCACCGACCGGAGCCGTGCGAGTCGTCTTCTACGCGAGGTAGTTGTGGCTCGACCGAGGTGATCTGTCCAGTCGGCTCCGGGCCGTCTGCGCCGCGTAGCCGATGACGACCGCCGCGACGCCGACGAACGCCACCGTCATCAGCGCGAACACGGCCCGGCCGAGGTGGCCGAACCAGGTCAACCCGGCGACCCCGACGATCAACAGCAGCGCCACGGGAATCCGGTGCGGCGCCAGGCCGGGTACGTACGCGATCAGCGCGGCCGCCCCGGCCGATGCGCTGACCGCGATTGTCAGGACGAAGTCCACGATCAGCGCACCGATCGGAGTGAACGCCCACGCCTCACCGAACGCCTCACCGGCAGCCGCCCCAGCGCCGCCGGCCGCACGGTATTCCTCACCACGCACGACATGGCCACCGCCGACGAGCTGTGTGACCGGGTCGCGTTCATCCACCACGGTCGGCTGGCCGCGATCGACACACCCCGCGCGCTGCGGATGGCTCATGGCGCGGTCACCGTCGCGGTCGAATACGTCACCGACGGTACTCTGCACGGTCGGGAGTATGCCGGCACCGCCGACCCGGCACTACGCCAGATTCTGGCCACCGGCACCGTACGGACCATCCACACCCGGGAAGCGTCCCTCGCGGACGTCTTCGTCGCCGTCACCGGCGGCACGCTGTGACCGTCAGCGGTGTGCTCATGCGCACCGGGTGGCTGGTGCAGGCACGGCACCACGTTCCCGCCCTCGTGGCCGGCCTCGTCGTGCCGTGGACCGTCCTGGCTGCCGTGCTGCCGGCCACCGTGCCGTACCTGCTGTTCATCGAGGTCGCCACCGTCGGCACGTTCGTCGCCGGCGCCCTCACCGTCGCCGACCGGGCCACCGGGATCACTGCTGCCCTTGCTGTCAGCCCCGTTCGACCAGCCAGTCTCGTCGCGGCCCGGATCGTGCCACTGTGGATGCTGACGGTGCTGGCGGCCGTGCCGGTTCTGCTGGCCGCCCGCGTAGCGGGCATCCTGGTGTCGCTCGTCGTGATCGCGTTGACCGCCCTGCTGTTGCTCGCCGCTGGCGTGGGAATGGCCGCGCGCCGCCGTACCGTCATGGGTTTCCTGACCGTCGCG
>NZ_JAWQRR010000053.1:0-134271 GCF_033446045.1 Plantactinospora sp. KLBMP9567
GGTCATGCCGGCACCCGGTCCGCGTCGGTTACCGCCAGCCGGCGGGAGTTCTCCACCGCCATCGTCTGGATGTCCTGCTCGGTGAAGCCGGCTTCGAGTAGGCGGTCGGCGAAGAGTGCGAGGCCGTCCTCGACCGGTGGGTTGAATGGTTGTCCGAGGTCGCTGGAGAGTATCGAGTGTGCGATGCCGACGGTTCGGATGTTGTCGAACAGGTTGTCCCAGGAGACCTTTCCGGTGTACGCGGTGGTGTAGCAGCGTTCGAGCAGGGCGCCGGCTTCGGCGAGTTCGCGTTGCTGGTCGGCGGAGAGGCGTTGTGAGGTGAACTCGGGGTGGGTGACGACGATCCGGCGTACCCCTTCCTGCCTGGCGGCGTGGACCACGGCGAGGATTTCCGGGCCGTTGAGGTGTCCGGTGGCGAGGACGAGGTCGTGTCGGGCGATGACCCGGAGTACCTGGCGGACTCGTTCGAGTACGTGTCCGTGCGGGTCGAGTACCTCGACGATGTCGGGGACGATGCCCTGGGCGTGCAGGTCGGCCTGGAGTGCTCCCCACATTGCCGGTTTGGCGCCGGGTAGGTCGGTGGCGGTGCTGCGGCGTTGGTTGCCGGAGTCGACGGTGGGCATCCAGATGATTCGGGCGCCCTGCCGGCCGGCGATCTCGACGGCGGCCGGGTTCATCCCGCCGATCGTGCCGTTCAGGGTGAGTGCGCCGAGGACGTCCACTCCTGGTATCGCCTTGCGTACCACGGCCGCGCGTTCGGCGGTCGGCACGTAGTGGGACTTGAGGACGAAGCCGGCGAGTCCGACCTCGGCGAACCGGCCGGCCAGGTCGAGGTCGTCGATGCGCCGCTCCATCACGTCGGGTGCGATGTGCACGTGGGTGTCGTACGCCCCCCGCACCAGGGCACGGGCACGGGCGGACGGGACGGGATGTTCTGACATGACGCTCCTTGGCGGGGTGGGCGGACCGTACGCCGGTCAGCCCGGACGGGTGGGATCGGGCCGGCCGCTCCGGCGACGGATCGCGGTCGTGGTCCTGGCCAGGGTGGACTCGACGTGCCCGAGGTGCTGGCGCATCGCCGCCTCGGCGGCGTCCGGGTCCCGGGCCGCGATCGCCTCGACGATCGCGGTGTGCTCCTCGAAGGACCGGTTCGGCCGGCCGGGCACCAGGATGGTGCGGTACTGGAACCGGACGAGCTGGGCCCGGAGCCCGGCGATCATCCGGGCCGCGGTCTCGTGCCGGGCCGCCGCGATGATCGCGGCGTGCAGCTTGGCGTTCCCCTCCGAATAGCCGAGCAGGTCGTCGGAGTCGAGTTTTCGGGCCATCCGGTCGAGTATCCGGCGGATCCCGGCGATCTCCCGGGCGGTGGCGTGCAGTGCCGCCTGCCGCGCGGTGAGCGCCTCCAGTACCGCCCGGACCTGGAGGATTTCGACCGCCTCCTCCTCGGTGACCAGCCGGACGTGTGCGCCCCGGTTCGGGGTGAGTACGACCAGTCCGTCCTGACCGAGTCGGACCAGTACGGTCCGGACGACCGCCCGGCTGACCTGTAGCCGGGTCGCCAGCTCGATCTCGATCAGCCGCTCGTTGGGCATCAGCTCGCCCCGGTAGATCTCCTGCCGGAGCTGGTCGTACGCCTCCTCGGCGGACCGGGCCGGGCCCCGCCGGCCGGGCGCCGGTCGCTCCGAAGTGGCCGGTGGGTCGTTCCGGTCGGCCGACGGTTGCGGTGGGTCGACCGCCCGGTGCTGCCGGGCGCCCCGGGGACGAGCTCGGTCGGCTGATGGTGGCTGCTGCGCGGATTCGGTCATGATCCGGTCACCGGAGCGATCCGTGCCCGGTCGATCCGGGCGGAAATCTGTCCAACGTCCAACGTCGGTCAACATTTGGGCGATTTCGGTGGCAGCCGCGACGGAATCGATCGGGACGGTGAGACTGGTATGTCGGGTCCGCGGAGTCCACTGTGTCGACGGGGATATGCACGCGTCGGACCTTAGCCGGAGTGCGCCCGCCAACCGGGCAGTACGCCGGCATGGCGCGACCGGTGTCGGGCGGGTCGACCGGGTGCCGGCACCCCGCCAACTCCCAGCTCAGTGCGGCTGAACGCAACATTGTCTCCTGAATTATCAACAATATTGCGGACAGGTTTGCTGCTGTCGATGCCGAATGTCAATCGTCGTGACCTGCTGATATCTTCCGACGGGAAACGATCATGCGTCTGCTTGCCAGAATCTTGACCGGATCTTGTCGATGACATTTCGGACAAGGCTCATTTACGATTCTCGACCGAACGAGGGCCGGCAGGCCGGATACGCGCCGAGGGGTCGCGGCGTGCTGTTCGCGCGGGAGGCGTCGATTGCCCGCCCTCGGGTCCATTCCACAAGCGGGAGGCACACATGATCAGACGTTCTCGCCTGCTCGCCGCGGTGTTACTGGCGGCGGCGCTGGCGGTCACGAGCGGGTGCAGCGGCGACTCCGGTGCGGAGGCCGAAGCGTCCAAGAAGGACCCGGACAAGGTCGCGTACATCACTGCCTTCGGAGCGGTCGGCCGGGACGCGTTCGTCTGGGTGGCCAAGGAGAAGGGCTATTTCGCCGAGGCCGGCATCGAGGTCGACATCCAGAAGGGTGCGGGCAACGTCCCCAACCTGACGGCGTTGAAGTCCAACAAGGTGCAGTTCGCCGCCCTCGACTTCACCGGTGCGGTGATCCAGGCCGGCAAGGGCGAGTTCACCGAATGGCGGGCCATCGCCGCCGTACACCAGCAGACGCTGGTTGCGGTGATGACCACCAAGGACACCAACATCAACACCCCGAAGGACCTGGAGGGCAGGACCATGGCGACCGGCGCCGGGTCGGTCACCGAACTGCTCTTCCCGGCGTACGCCCGGCTGGCCGGCATCGACACGGCAAAGGTGAAGATCCAGGGGGCACAGGCCACCGCGTTGAACGGTCTGATGGCGTCCCGGCAGGTCGACGCGCTCGGCACCTTCCTGCTCAGCCGTACGGCCCTGGCGAACGTCTCCAAGAAGGAGGTGGTGGTGCTGCCGTACAGCGACTACCTCCGGGACCTGTTCGGCAACGCCGTCATCACCACGCCCGCCCTGATCGAGAAGAACCCCGAGCTGGTCCGCCGGTTCACCGGCGCACTGCTGAAGGGCTTGCAGTACTCGATCGAACACCCGGAGGAGGCGGCGCAGATCCTCAACAAGGCGGAGCCGAGCTACGCCGTGCCGTCCGGGATCGGCGAGATCAAGGCGATGACGCCCTACGTGGCACCGGTCGGCGGCGCGCCGATCGGCTTCATGGAAGAGCAGCGGGTGATGCGGACCATTGCCGTGATGCAGGGCGCCGGCCTCATCCCCGCCGGACTGACGCCGGACAAGGTCGTCGACTTCGGGTTCGTCCCGAAGTCCTGAGGGCCGAGGGTTCCGTACCGATGCCCTGCAAGGCCGGCCGGTGACGGAGCCGGGCCGGGACGGCGGTCGCATCGGCCGCCGTCCCGGTATCGCCCGCACCGTTCCCGGCGGCGCACCGACCGGGCCGCCGGCCAACCCCCTTCCGTCGCCGCGTCACCCCACCCGGAGGCCGTCATGACCAGTTCGCCGACGAACACCCGCCTGGCCCGACTCTGGACCAACGTCGGACTGCCGGTACTGGGTGCCGTGCTGGCGATCGGCCTCTGGTGGCTGGTCACCCGCCTCTTCGACATCTCGTCGTTCTTCCTGCCGGCGCCGCCGGACGTGGTCGACGCGTTTCTCCGGCTGCCCGGCTATCTGCTCGCGGAGACCTGGGTGACCCTGCTGGAGACGGTGATCGGGTTCGGCATCGCCGCCAGCGCCGGGCTGCTGGTCGCGCTGCTGCTGGCGGCGTCCCGGACGGTCGAGCGGATGACGATGCCGCTGATGGCGGCGGTCAACGCCGTACCGAAGGTGGCGCTCGCGCCGCTGCTGCTGGTCTGGATGGGCTTCGGCTCGGAACCGAAGATCGTCATGGTGATCCTGGTCTGCTTCTTCCCGATCGTGGTCTCCGCGATGGCCGGGCTGACCTCGACCCCGAACGACCTGCGCGAGCTGGTGCACTCGCTCTCCGCCTCGTGGTGGCAGACCTTCCTCAAGGTACGACTCTCCTGGGCGCTGCCTCAGATCTTCGTCGGGTTGAAGGTGGCGATCTCCCTGGCGATCATCGGCGCGATCATCGGCGAGGTGGTCAACCCCGACCGGGGGCTCGGGGCGGTCATCGTCAACTCCGGAGCCTCCGCCGACACCCCGCTCGCGTTCGCCGCGCTGACCCTGTTGGCGTTGATGGGCGCGCTGCTGTTCTACCTGGTGGTGGCGGTCGAGCGGCTCGTCGTACCGTGGGCACGGGCGATCGCGTCGTAGCCGGTGCCCGCCGCGCGGGGCTGCTGGCGGGCCGGTTCGCTCGCTACTGTGTCGCCAGGGGCGGTCCGGCCGGTCCGGCCGGTCCGGCCGGTGGTGTCGGGCCGGGCGGCCGGTGTGTTGGTGGTCGGTGAGGTAGGGGTGGCGGTGGTTGTGGTGGCATCGGGAAAGCTGCTGAGGTTCGACGAGGTACGCGGCTACGGGTTCATCGCCCCCGACAGCGGTGGTGAGGACGTCTTCGTGCACGCCAACGACTTCGGTGAGGACAAGCACCTGATCCAACCCGGGATGCGACTGGAATACGAGGTCGAGCAGGGGGAGCGGGGGCTGAAGGCGTCGACGATCCGGATCACCGACCGGCCCGCCAAGCCGCGTCCGAGCCGGGCGGCCGGCGACGACGAGCTGTGCGACGTACTCTCCGGAGCCGAGTTCAGCGCCGAGGTCACCGAACTGCTGATCGAGAAGGTGCCGTCGCTGACCGGTGCCCAGATCGGCGCGATCCGGCAGCAGTTGGTCGGGCTGGCCCGGTCGCACGGCTGGGTCGAGCCCTGAGCACGGCCGTTCGGCCCGACGTGCGGGCCCGGTAGGGTCGCCCGGTGACCACCTCGCGTCCCGGCGGCAGCCTGCTGGCCGTCAGCGACCTGCACGTCGGTTATCCCGAGAACCGGACACTGGTCGAGAGCTTCGTTCCGGGCTCGGACGAGGACTGGCTGCTGGTGGCCGGCGACGTCGCCGACCGGGTGGAGGACATCTACTGGGCGCTGCGGCTGCTGAAGGAGCGCTTCTCCACCGTGGTGTGGGTGCCCGGCAACCACGAGTTGTGGACGCCCCGCCAGGACACGGTCCAGTTGCGCGGGGTCGCCCGGTACGAGTTGCTGGTCGAGATGTGCCGGCGGATCGGCGTACTGACCCCGGAGGATCCGTACCCGGTGTGGACGGGTGCGGGTGGGCCGGTCACGGTGGTGCCGCTCTTCCTGCTCTACGACTACACCTTCCGGCCGGCGGGCGCGCAGACCAAGGAGGCCGGGCTGGCGCTGGCGCACGAGGCGGGGATCGTCTGCACCGACGAGTACTTCCTGCACCCCGATCCCTATCCGAGCCGGGAGGACTGGTGCGCGGCCCGGCTGGCGCTCACCGAACGCCGGCTGGCCGAACTCGCACAGGGCACCCGGACCGTGCTGGTCAACCACTTTCCGCTGGTCCGTGAGGTCACCGACATCCTGCGCTACCCGGTCTTCGCGCAGTGGTGCGGCACCGTGCACACCGCCGACTGGCACCGGCGTTACCGGGCCGCCGCCGTGGTCTACGGCCACCTGCACATCCCCCGGGTCAACTGGTTCGACGGGGTCCGCTTCGACGAGGTGTCGCTCGGCTATCCGCGTGAGTGGCAGCGGCGGGCGAAGCCGCCCCGCGGCCTCCGGTCGATCCTGCCGGTCGGCTCGCCGGAGCGGGACGCCGACCTGGCCTGGTGAGCCGGGTCCGGTTGCCCGGGCGTGAGCGGCGCGTAGCCGGGGGAGCGTCGGGTAGCCGGGGTGCCCGCAGTGGGGCACGACGGGTGGCACCCACCGGGCCGGTCAGCCGGTGCCGGGCGGTTGGTCGGCGCGACGCATCCAGAACGCGCCGGTGGGCAGTCCCCGGAGTTCGGCCGGCAGCGAGTCCGGGTGGCACGACCAGAGCCACGAGGTGAAGAGCAGCACCCGCCACGCCGCGTTGTCGGTGAGGAACGCCCGGAGCAGGTAGACCTCGGTCCAGTCCCGGCCCTCCCGGAGCCACCGCTCCGGATATTCGAACGGCCAGTGGATGTCGTGGATGTGCACGATCACCCCGGGACGCAGCGTCGGCAGGACGTGCAACAGCAGCCAGACGACGTCCGAGCCGGCCTTTGCCACGTGCGTCGAGTCGATCAGCAGGATGTCGCCGGAGTCGAGCCGGGCGAAACTGGACCGGTCGACGTCCTGGACCCGGTGCTGGACCAGGTCGACCCGGTCACCGGGGCGCAGCCGGGAGCGCAGCCGCTCCGGATGCGGTTCGACGCAGGTGATCCGCAGATCCGGCAGGTAGCGGTCGGCGACGTCGAGGGCGACCGCGGTGGAGTAGCCGGAGCCGACCTCGATCAGCCGGGCCGGCCGGTGGTGCCGGAGCATCGCGTGCAGCACGGCGGCGTCGGCGCGGCCGTACATGCCGTTGTGGTCGTGCCAGCGGTCGCTGGGGAGTTCACGCATCAGCGGACCGAGTTCGGCGGCCAGCCGGAGCTGCTCCGGCTCCCGCAGGTCGACGCCGACCGGGGCCAGGTCGCGCCAGCCGATCGCGGTGGCCCGGTCCGCCGGCGAGGTGGCCGGCGAGTAGAAGTGCCCCGGTTTCACGTACGGCGGTGTGCTGAGGGCGGCGCTGATCCCCCGGGCACGCCGGACGACCTGCGTCTGGAACTCTCCAACAGCCATGCGGGGAATTCTGTCCTTTATCGCGATACTTTCGCTAGTACCCCGCAAAAATGGAACTTCCGTGTCTATCCGGCGAGTGCTTGATCCGATCGAGGAGGTCAGACCACGATGGAGGACGTCACCGCGCTGATCCTGGACGACCATGCGGCGTTCCGCCGGGGATTCGCCCGGCTCGACGACGCCCGGGGCGAGGCGGCACTCCGGGCGGTCTGGGAGCCGCTGGCACTGCACCTCGACATCCACGCCGAGGCGGAGGAGGCGATCCTCTACCCGTACCTGGTCCGGCACGGCGATCCCGGTGCCGGGGAGGAGACCGACGACGCGATCGGGGACCACAACAAGATCCGGGACGCGATCGCCGAGTCGAAGCGGCACGTACCCGGCACCGACGGGTGGTGGGCGGCGGTCCGGCAGGCCCGCCGGGAGAACAGTGAGCACCTGGCCGAGGAGGAGGACGGCGCGCTGGCCGACTTCCGGCGTAACTCCAGCCTCGAACTGCGTGCCGAACTCGGCGCCCGCTGGCTCACCTTCTACGGCGAGCACCCCGGCGGGCGGGACCTGACCTTCCAGGACAAGGACCCGAAGGCGTACGTCCAGGAACACCGCTGAGCTGGCCGAGCCGAGCCGCCCCGGATCAGCCGAGCCGTCCCGAGGCAGAATGGCCGGGTGACGATCCGGGCCGCACTGGCACCGCTGACCGGTGGCGCCACCTAGCGCCGAAAAGTCTTCCTGCTGATCGGGCTTCGTGGTGCCGCCGCCGAACGGCTGAAGACTGGGTACCGCTGAACCGGCGCTGACCAGCGGATTCAAGGTTCTTACAGGCAATGCGCTAGGTCGCTGGGGCAGTCTCGGGGACGGATGGCCGGTCGGGGGCACAAGGGTGTGCGGCGCGAACCCGACCGGATCACAGGAAGTTGAGAGATGACGATGAGGCGACGGCGCATGTCGACCGGATCAACCAGTGGTCACGGACGTGGCCAGGACCCGTGGTGAAGTCGACCAGATGACGGCACCGGCACGTTGCGCTCGACCGACGGTCGGGTGCCACCGGACCGCCGACCAGCAGCGGCGGTCTGCGGAGCGCCAGACTGACGGGGGACGGACGCGTCACCCCGCCGGCCGAGCGTGACCGGGGCGGTACGTCCGTAACACAGCAGCCCGCCCCCGCTCTCCGGGCAGCGGGGGCGGGCTGCTGTGCGTCAGTCCACCGAGAAGGTCTGGATGGTGATCCCGACCTTCGGCGTCCCGCCGCCGGCCGCGATGGAGTTGTCGTGGCCGCCGGCTGCCACCCGGTCCACCACGTCGAGCCCGGTGCTGACCGTGCCGAACGGGGTGTAGAGCGGCTGGAGCCCGCTCGTACTGTCCTGGAAGATGATGAAGAACTGGCTGCCGTTGGTGCCCGGCTCCCCGGTGTTCGCCATCGCCACCACGCCCCGGCCGTACTGCGCGCCGGTCAGGTTCTCGTCGGCGAACCGGTAGTCCGGCCCGCCCATTCCGGTGCCGCTCGGGTCGCCACACTGGAGCACGAAGATCCCCTCGGTGACGAGCCGGTGGCAGCGGCTTCCGTCGAAGAACTTCCGCTCGGCGAGATGCTGGAAGCTCGCCACCGTGCACGGGGTGCGGGCCCGGTCCATGGTGATCGCGATCTGCCCGAGGTTGGTGCTCAGCCGCATCGTGGCGGTACCGGTCTGCGGCGCCCCGTCGAAGTCGGGCAGCCCGACCACTTTTGTCTGGGCGTGCGCCGGGGTGATACTGCCCGCACACCGCGCCGACGCGTTGCGCGACCCCGCGCTCGGCGGAGTTTCCGTGCTCTCGGTGCTGGCGTCCGATCTGCCGTCGTTGCCGAGCTGTACGTAGTAGACCACCAGGCCGGCGCAGCCGATGCCAAGGCAGAGCACGATCGCCACGGCCGCGGCCACCAGGCCGATCACCAGCGGGCGGCGGCTCCGCGCCGGCTGCGCTCCCGTCTGGTACGGCGACGCGGGCGGGACGGGACCGGGCGGCGGGACGGGACCGGGCGGCGGGAATTCGGCAGGCGGCTGACTCACCCGGCCAGCCTACCGACAGTGCTCGATGAGTACCCGGATCGGCAAATGCGTGGCTCGAATTACCTGGTCATGGCAGTATGCGCGGTCGTGACAGACCTCGACGCCATCCAGATCACCACGCTCGCCGAGCGGCCCGGGTTGACGGCCCGGATCTACGAGATCACCGACACCTGGCCGGTCTTCGCCAGCGAGGACCTGCTGGCGAGCGCGCTGCACCTGCGGGTACCCGGCGAGTTCCCGGAGTACTGCGTCGTGGCGACCGGGTCGTCGCGGGGGTTCGCCGTCCCGTTCAACGCCGTGTTGAAGGACCGGGAGGAATGCCGGCGCAGGGCTGGGACGTGGTGCTGGTGTGGGCGTTCAACGACCGGCGCCGGGGGAACGTGCCGACCGTCGCCAGCGCGCTGGAGATCACGATCGACGTCGACTACTTCGGCCGTGGTCTGTCCCACCGCATGGTGACCGCGCTGCGACAGGCGGCCGCGCGGCAGGGCCACGACGTGCTGTTGGCTCCGGTCCGACCGACGGAAAAGCAACGTCTGGGTACGGCACAGCACGCGATCTACCGCCCGGGCAGGTCGCTGACGAAGATCCGCCAGGCGTCCGGCCCGAAACTCAGCACCGGACCACTCGGGTCCTTGCTGTCCCGCACCGCGACGACGCCAGCCAGGTTGTCGGCGACCTCCACACAGTCGCCGCCGGTGCTGTTGCTCCGGGTGCTCTTGCGCCACCGGGCTCCGGTCAGGTCCATGTCTCCGCCACCTCCGCGATCAGGTCGAGCGACTGCTGGTGCGGCAGTGCCACGCTCCGGACGGTTTCCCAGACATCGATCATATAGTTCACGTAGTCCGACCGGTCGTCCATCTGACCGTGCCGGTGTCCCTCGAAGTAGACGACTGGTTCACCCATCGGGGGAGTCGCCAGCACGAACGAGCCGTCCAGCCCGGCGTAGGAACCGGCCGAGGCCGGCACGACGTGGATCTTCACCTGCGGCACGTTCGTGCCTGTCTTGACCAGGTGCAGCAACTGCTCGCGCATCACCGCCTGATCCCCGATCGGGCGCCGCAACACGTACTCGTCGAGCACGAAGGTGAGCAGCGGCGGCTTGGCTCGCGACAGGATCTCCTGCCGGTCCAGTCGGGCGGTCACCTGCTCTTCGACCTCCTCGGTGGAGAGCAGCCCTGGCCCGGAGAGAACCGCGCGGGCATATGCCTCGGTCTGCAACAAACCTGGGACGTAGGCCGGCTGAAACGAGCGCAGCGCTTTCGCTTCCTGCTCGACGCCGGCCCATTCCCGGAAGTACTGGACGACGATTTCTCGGCTGATCCGCTTCTGGATGCGTACGAAGCGGCCGTCGGTGGTGAAGACCGTGTCGCAGCGCCGGGCGAAGTCGAGGCTCGGTCGACGTTCGCAGCTCTCCACCTTGGCGACCATCGGCTGCGAGTAATTGATCGCCTCGGCCAGCGCCGTTTGCGACATGTTGGCGGCAGACCGGGCGAGCCGCAGTTCCTCGGCGAAGTGTTCGAGCATCGGAGACCGTTCCATATGACTCCTCCATGACGAAGGGCGTACAGGCGGGATAAACCCGGATACGCACGGGTCGTACCGATCGAGAAGCTCCTCAGCGTAGTGCCATCCACAGCAGAGTGTCACTAGCGGAACCGCTCGGAGCCATGGCATCGGAAAGGACGGGCGGGACCGCGCGGGGGCCGTCGGTTTCCCTTCCCCACCCGAGGCGGCCCCCGCTTCCAGATATCGAGGAGGTGGCCGGGTGTGAGCTGGTTTCGACGTACGCCGAGAATTCACCGCCGGGACTGGCGACGGCTCTGGCGGTACTGCCGGTGCGGGCACCGGTGGGGTTGCCTCGGCACACTTCCGCCGCCGGCTCCGGCGTCGCCGCCACCGATGCCGATGCCGCCCTCGCCGAGGCCGTCGGTGCGTGGGCGGGTACGGCCGACGAACCGGGGACACCTCCGCGACTGGAATGGTCGGAAGGGTGTGAACGGTGATCGACACGCCGGCCGTCGAGCGCCCGCCGAGGTCGAGCCGTCCGGCGGCGACCGCCGGCCCCGGGGCGCCGAGCGATGACCGGACCCGCCCCACGACCCGAGTCCGGATGCGCGGTCGAATCCGGGCCTGCCCACGACCCGAGTCCGGATGCGCGGTCGGATGAGCGTTGACGACCTCCGCCGGCCCGAGAAAGAGGTGGTCCGCCGCAGAGCCTTTAGAGCTGGGTGCACAAACCAGGGGGACGTTCTCGACCTCAACTCCCAAATGCCTACGAGGTGTTTCTACGGGGCGCTCAGCGATGATGGAGCCCGGTCGTCGGGCGGATGCACAAACGGGGCAGCTCGACAGTCTCGCAGACAAGGTATTGCCACCGGCCAGCCGGCGTACCTGTCGGGAAGTGGGCGGGCGGCTGGGACGGGCGCATCTGCCGCAACGGCCGAGCTGGCTGTGCCGGGCCTGTGGCGCCGCGTGGCCGTGCCCGGCGGCGCGGGGGCAGGGCGTTGTGCCACCGTAGACTTCCCGGCGGCCATCGCCCGGTCAGCACGACGACGGCGGACGACAGATCGACATCTCGGGGAACGAAGGTGCATCACGACCAGGTACGACGCCCGCGAATCCGGTTCGGCAGTGGGTGAACAACCGCATCTTGAGGCTGGCCAGGCCATCCGCGAGCCGGTTAGCTGGGGATGCGAGGCAGTAACCAGGGAATATGTGGGAGGAAACGCTACCGTGTCACCACCACCCGAGGAGGTCATCGCCGGCCAGGCCGTCTACAACCGGTTGGTGCTCGCCGGCTACGACGGGTTCGTGCTCGGCTTCTCCTGCAGCCTCGTCTGGCGCTGCGCCAAGCGGCACATGCTGGACAACTACCAGCGCAACATCGGGGGCCGGCACGTCGAGTTCGGCACCGGCACGGCGTACTTCCTGGACCGGTGCGGCTTCCCGACCGTGACGCCGGAACTGACCCTGGTCGACCTGAACCCGACCGTGCTGCGGGTCAGCGCGACCCGGGTGGCCCGTTATCAGCCAGCCGTGGTGCAGGCGGACGTGCTCCAGCCGCTTCCCTTCGATGACGACACGCTCCGGACCGGCCACTACGACTCGGTCGGGGCGAACTTCCTGCTGCACTGCCTGCCCGGTTCCTGGTCCGACAAGGCCGCCGTCTTCGACAACGCGGCGGCGGCGCTCCGCCCCGGCGGGCGGGTATTCGGCAGCACGATCCTCTCCTCGGGAGTGCCGGTCAACGTCCCGGCCCGGCGGCTGATGAAGGTCTACAACGCGCGGGGAATCTTCCACAACGCCGACGACGACCTGGCCGGGCTGCGCTGGCAACTCGACCAGCGGTTCACCGACATCCAGCTCACCGTACGCGGCTGCGTCGCCCTCTTCGAAGCCACCAAGCCGGCGCTGGCCGAGACGGGCTGACGGCCGACATCGGCCACAGGAGCCAGTTCGCCACTGTCCTCAGCCGGACGTGACGTAGGGGCGGTGGGCGGGTGGGGCGGCCGATGGTGGGATGCTGATCACCGGGATCCACCTGCCGATCGGGTCCGCCATCCGGGTGGTGGTGAAGGTGAGCCGTCCGCCAGCACCGGGCACATAGCTGCTGTTGTTCAGGTTCATCAACTGGCCGCGTACGTTGCCTGCCCGGGGGATCTCGTCGGGCGGCAGGCCGGGCGTGACGGCGCGAATGGCCATCACGGCGGTGGCCATGGCGTCGTGGTGGGTCGGCCCGTACCCGTCGTCGAGCGCGCCCGGCTCGCCGAACTCCTCGGCGCGAAACGCGGTCAGGAACGGCATCAGGCCGTCGGGCGCGGTGCCGGACGGAGGGCTCTCCGTGGCGAACCAGGCGGGATCCACCCCCGCCGCGTTGATGATGGTGATCTGCCCCTGTTGCAGGATGGGCGTGAGGTCCGCGAACGGGCCCAGGCCGGTCGCGCCGACCAGGATGGAGATCGGGTCGCGGCAGCTCCGGACGGCGAGCGAGTGGACGAAGTCGTCCAGGTCCAGCGCCCGGCCGGCGTAGAGGATCAGGTCGGGGCGCGGCGTGTTGCAGACGCTGGTCTGGATGGTGGAGAAGAGTTGGGTGCGATTCTCCGGGTCGGCCGCGCCGAAGTACGCCTTGGCGGGCACGGTCAGATACCGACCGAGCAGCCGTTCGTACACCGCTCGGAGGTCCCGCACGTACAGGTCCGGTTCGGAGTCGTCGTAGACCAGCATGCCGGTACGCAGCTCCGGGTTTTCGGCCAGGTACGCGCCGAGCGCCCGGACGTAGTCCGTGTTACTCGGCGAGGTCCGTACGAAGCCGGGGATGTCGCGAAACTCGTCGCTGGTGGCGACCCCGGCGACCATCGGCAGGTCGGCGTCGGAGGCGGACAGGTAGTGGGCCGTATCCCGGGTGGCGGTGATGCTGGTCCCCATGCCGATCACGGCGACCAACGGATGCCGGTCGTCGGTCGTCCGCTCCAGCGCCTCGACGACCCGGCGCCACTGCGTCTGCCGGCTGCCGGGGTTGGCGAGCACGAGTTGGACCAGCGGGCGCGGGTCGGCGAAGTCCGGCGTATGGTTGGCCCGCCGCTGGGCCACGTACGCACCCTGCACCGAGTGCCGGATCTGCTCAGCGCTCATGAAGCTCTTTGCGGTCGCGGTCATCGGGGACAGCAGCGCCACCCGGACGTACCGGTTGCGCTCCGGATCGGCCTGCCACTGCTCGTGCACCCAGGCGTTCTCCCGGGCGATGGCGGCCTGCACCGATCGCAGGTCGTCGCTGAAGAAATGCCGGTCGACATCCGTCAGTGTCCCGACGCACTCGCCGTCCACCCGAATCAGCCCGGAGCGCACGCCCGCGCAGGAGACGACGATCCGGTGTACCGCCACCGTCCCGACGCCGATCACCGCGAGTACGGTGACCACCGCGGCGACGCGGCGCAGTACCGTCCGCAGCCGGGGCACCTGCGGGGCGAGATAGTCCAGAGGGACGTCGGCCACCGGAACTGTGCTGTTCACTGCCATCGTTCCGCCAAGACCCGGTGTGCGTCGGCCGCGGCGACCAGCCGGGACTGGTCGTCGTGGAGCTGAAGGGCGATCGCCCGGTACTCGCGCTTGATCTCGTCGTGCAGGCTGGCCCGATCCCGGCCGCTGAACGGGTCGGCCAGCACCCACAGCCCGGCGACGAGCCGCGTCATCCGGCCGAGCCGGCTCTCCGGATCGGCTCCGGTGAGCCGGGCCAGCCGGCGCGCCTCATCGGCGGGTGGTCCGGCCTGGGCCAGGTTCCTCGGGGCGGTGACCACCCGGCGCATGGTGGTCAGCCACTCGTGCGTCGGGGCGAGCCCGGCGCGTTCGGTGAAGTACGCCGCGACCTGACCCAGTTCGCCGAGGGCCAGCAGGTGGTACAGCTCGCCGACCCGGTCGCCGCGTTCCGCACTCTCCTGGCGGAGTCGTTCGTGTACCGCCACCCAGCCGTCCTGCGCGTCGGCGGGCCGGTCGGCGAGCCGGCGCAGCAGGAGGCGGCGCAGCGGTGGCGGGGGAGCGTCGTGGTCGGCCGGCCAGAGATCGTTGAAGAGGGCGATCAGCTCGCCGGTGTACTGCTCGGGAGTGAGCAGGCCGCTGCCCACCGCCAGAGCCCCCGCCTCCTGGCCGGTCCGTGCCGCCGCGCAGGTGGTCACCGTCTCGACGGTCTCGTCCGGGAAGGTGTCGTTGTCGCCTATCCCGAGTAACCGTCGGCAGAGCCGCTCGGCGATGGTGGGCTCCTTCCGACTGGCGTCCTCCGGTGGAGGAGTTTCCCGCCAGTGCAGGAGTACGGCCAGCTCACCACCACCCTCCGGCCATTTCGCCACCTTGTCCGCAGTCTCCAACAGCAGGCTGACGGCGAGTGGATTACCCTGCGCGAACTGTTGGATCAGCAGTGGGATCCGGTGGTCGAGGCGGACGTGCTCGGCGCTGACCTTGCGGGCGATGTCCTCGTCGGTCAGTCTGGTCAGCCGGTAGCGCATCCATCGGGGCCACGGGCGATTGTCGGGTAGCCGCAGCGCCTCGTCGGGGCCGAGGTGGCGCTGCTCGCCGCCGGACAGGTGGTCGAGGAAGGGCTGCCGGGCGGTGACCACCACGGCCAGCGGGTCGTGCTCGCCGTCGGACCGCCGCCGGACCAGGTCGGTGAGTACGGTGCGGCCGAGTCGCGTGTCGGCGTTGTCGAGCAGCACCACGCAGCGCGGCATCCACGACCGGCGGCGTCGTCGCCCGAGGCCGGCGGCGAGGTCGGCGTGGAACGCCGCCCACAGCAGGTCGTCGCGCTGCCGCGCGTTGTTGCCCCGCTCGGGATGGCGGTGCCACTGGTTCAGCTCGATCAGTATCTCGACCGGGGAGCGGTGGGTGCTGCCCCGCGTGCCGTACCACTTCTGTGCCTGACCCAGCACGAACCGGCTGCTCCAGGTCCAGTGGGCCAGCCCGCCGATGGTGGCGGCCAGGATCCGGCCGGCGAGGCTGAGCGGGGCCTGTACCGGAGATGGCAGGACGGCCGGGAGGTTGCCGGCGCCATCGCGGATGGTGGCGACTAGTTGGTCGATGCCCCGGTGGGCACGCAGTAGTTCGTTGATCCGCCGCCGAGCGGCGTCCCGGTCGTGCAGGTCCAGGCCGGCATCATCCATGATCAATTTGCCCACCGCCAGTCGCGGGAAGCGCAGCGTGCCGTAGAGCGGGCAGGGCCGGCCCAGATGGAAGGCGAGCGCGAACAGCACCTCGGGAGTGCCCGGCCGGCCCGGCGTACGCAGGTCGATGTGGGCGAACGGCACGCGCCCGTCGAGCAGCGTGGCCACCGCGTCGAGCAGCGCCGACTTTCCGACGCCCCGGCCGCCCTCGAAGACCAGCACCGGTGGCGGCGGTCTGTCCTGTGGACTGGCCATAACCTGTCGGACCAGCTCGACGGCGTGCCGCCGGCCGAAAAGTGTCATACCGCTCCCCGCGTGCCGTCCCGTGGACAATTCGACCATTCTTGGGTATGGGTGGAGGTGAATCAACCGGCTGGGCGGTACGGCTGGTGACGGGTTTCCTACACTTCGACCGGCCCGGCCGACCGCCGGTGATCCGCGTTCGACACGATCCGGAGCTAGCGTAGGTGCGTGACGGAAATTTCCCAGGTCCCACCGACCCCACCGGCCGAGCTTCCCGGCACCCTCGGCGAGCTGCGCGCCACCGGGCACCGGTACCGGACGGTCAAGCAGGAACTCCGGGACAACCTGCTGGCCCGGCTCCGGTCCGGCGAACCCCGCTTCCCCGGCATCGTCGGCTACGACGAGACCGTGCTGCCCGAGGTCGAGCGGGCCCTGCTGGCCGGGCACGACATGGTACTGCTCGGCGAGCGCGGCCAGGGCAAGACCCGGCTGATCCGCGCCCTGGGCCAACTCCTCGACGAGTGGACCCCGGTGATCCGTGGCTCCGAGCTGAACGAGCATCCGATGCACCCGCTGACCCCGGCGTCCCGCCGGGCGGTGGAGGAGACCGGCGACGAACTGCCGGTCGGGTGGCTGCACCGGTCGATGCGGTACGGCGAGAAGCTCGCTACCCCGGACACCAGCGTGGGCGACCTGATCGGCGACGTGGACCCGATCCGGGTGGCCCAGGGGCGTACCCTCGGCGACCCGGAGACGATCCACTTCGGGCTGGTACCCCGGACCAACCGGGGCATCTTCGCCGTCAACGAGCTGCCCGACCTGGCCGAGCGGATCCAGGTGGCGCTGCTCAACGTGCTGGAGGAGCGCGACATCCAGGTACGCGGCTACCAGCTCCGGCTGCCGCTGGACCTGCTGCTGGTGGCGAGCGCCAACCCCGAGGACTACACCAACCGGGGGCGGATCATCACGCCGCTCAAGGACCGGTTCGGCGCCGAGATCCGCACCCACTACCCGCTCGACCTGGAGCTGGAGCTGGACCTGATCCGGCAGGAGGCGGCGCTGGTCGCGGCCGTGCCGGAGCACGTGCTGGAGGTGCTGGCCCGGTTTGCCCGGGCGGTGCGGGAGTCCCCGGCCGTCGACCCGCGCTCGGGTGTCTCGGCCCGGTTCGCCATCGCCGCCGCCGAGACCGTCTCGGCCGCCGCGCTGCGCCGGGCCGGACTGCTCGGTGCCGGTGGCCCGGACGGGCAGCCTGCCGCCGCTGCCGACACCGAGCCGGTGGCCCGGGTCGGTGACGCGGTCTCGGTGACCAGCACCCTGCGCGGCAAGGTCGAGTTCGAGAGCGGCGAGGAGGGCCGGGAGATCGAGATCCTCGGTCACCTGCTCCGGACCGCCACCGCCGAGACCTTCCGGGCCCGGCTGGCCGGGCTGGACGTCTCCGGCTTCACCGCGCTGGTCGCCGACGGCGCGATCGTCGAGACCGGTGAGCTGGTCGGCCCGACCGAGCTGCTCCGGCAGGTCGGCACCGTACCGGGGCTGGCCAAGGCGCTGGACCGGCTCGGGCTGGGCGACGCGCCCACCCCGGCGGAGGCGGCGGCCGGGATCGAGTTCGTACTCGAAGGGCTGCACCTGACCCGGCGGCTGGCCAAGGACGTGACCGACGAGGGACGTACCCGCTACGGCGGGCGCAGCCCCGACGGCGGCCGCGGCCCCGGCGAGCGCTCGGCCCGCGACGACGACTGGGCCTGAGCGTGGCCGGCGGAAACCGTTTCCGGTACGGCTCCTGGCGCGGCGGCCCCGACCCGCTCGCCCCGCCCTACGACGTGCGGGCAGCGGTGGATTCGGTCGGCGCCGAGGTGCTGGCCGGCGGCAGCCTGCGTGAGGCGCTGCGCAACCTTCTCCGGCGCGGCCCGCAGGGCCGGGGCGGCCTGGACGACCTGGTCGCCCGGGCCCGGCGGATGCGCCGGGACGCGCTGCGCCGGGGTGACCTGGACGGCGCGGTGACCCGGGCCCAGGCCCTGCTCGACCAGGCGCTCGCCGCCGAGCGCGACGAGCTGCGCGGCCGGGACGACGACAACGCCCGGTTCGCCGAGGCGGTGTTGGACAACCTGCCCTCGTCGACCGCCCGGGCGGTGGAGGAACTCTCCGGCTACGAGTGGGCCAGCGACGAGGCCCGGGCCGCCTACCAGCAGATTCTCGACGGGCTGCGCCGGGACGTGCTGGAGCAGCGGTTCAGCGGACTGCGGGACGCGATGCGCGGTGCCGCCAACCCGGCGGCGCAGCAGCAGCTCTCCGAGATGCTGCGCGACCTCAACGACCTGCTGGCCCGGCACGACCGGGGCGAGGACACCACCGACGCGTTCGCCGAGTTCATGCGGCGGCACGGCGAGTTCTTCCCGGAGAATCCGGAGACGGTGGACGAGCTGGTCGACGCGCTGGCCCGGCGGGCCGCCGCCGGTGAGCGGCTGATGCGCTCGCTGTCACCGGCCCAGCGCGAGGAGCTGTCCCGGCTGATGGAGTCCTCGCTCGGCCCGGAACTGGCCGGGCAGCTCTCCGCGCTGGACGCCAACCTGCGCTCGCTCCGCCCCGACCTGGCCTGGGACCGCCGGGAGCGGGTCCGGGGGGACCAGCCGCTCGGCTACGGCGAGGCGGCCGGGGCGCTCGGCGAGATCGCCGACCTGGACGACCTGCTGGACCAGCTCGGCCAGGAGCATCCGGGGGCGACCCTGGACGACATCGACGTGGAGTCGGTGCAGCGCAACCTGGGCCGGGACGCCGCCGACGACGTACGCCGGCTGCGCGAGCTGGAGCGGGAGCTGCGCCGGCAGGGTTGGGTGAC
Source organism: Plantactinospora sp. KLBMP9567 (assembly GCF_033446045.1). Classification (NCBI taxonomy): domain Bacteria; kingdom Bacillati; phylum Actinomycetota; class Actinomycetes; order Micromonosporales; family Micromonosporaceae; genus Plantactinospora; species Plantactinospora sp. KLBMP9567. The sequence goes on from NZ_JAWQRR010000053.1 coordinate 18,589, forward strand.
CCGGGGCGGCGACGGGCTGACCCTGAGCCCGAAGGCCCTGCGCCGGCTCGGCGGTACGGCGCTGCGCCGGATCTTTGCCGAGTTGCGCAGTGGCCGGCAGGGGCAGCACGATCTGCGCTCGGCCGGTGCCGCCGGTGAGGTGACCGGCGCGTCCCGCCCCTGGGAGTACGGCGACGAGCAGCCGCTCGACGTGGTGCGTACGCTCGGCCGGGCGGTCCGGCGCGGTGGTGCCGGGGTACCGGTGGCGCTGGCGGTCGAGGACTTCGAGGTGGTGGAGACCGAGCGGCGCGCCTCGGCGGCGGTGGCGCTCTGCGTCGACCTCTCCTTCTCGATGATCTCGGAGGGGCGCTGGGGTCCGATGAAGCAGACCGCTCTGGCGCTGTCGCACCTGGTCGCCACCAGGTTCCCGCAGGACGCGTTGCAGATCATCGGCTTCGGCCGGGAGGCGATGCCGCTGACCCAGCAGGAGCTGGCCGGGGTGGAGCCGGACATGGTGCAGGGCACCAACCTGCAACACGCGCTGATGCTGGCCGGTCGGCACCTGCGTCGGCACTCCGGCTCCGAGCCGGTGGTGCTGGTGGTCACCGACGGCGAGCCGACCGCGCACCTCGATCCGGAGGCCGGCGGCGGGGTCTTCAACTGGCCGTCACTGCCGGAGACGATCCAGTTGACGGTCGCCGAGGTGGACAAGCTGACCCGGTACGGCGCCACGATGAACCTCTTCATGCTGGGCGAGGATCCCGGGCTGCGCCGGTTCGTCGACGCGGTGGCGCGGCGCTGCGGCGGCCGGGTCTTCACCCCCGAGCTGGACGACCTCGGCGAGTACGTGGTCTCCGACTACCTGCGGGCGCGGCGCGGCCGGCGCGGTCGCTGACGACCGGTCGCGCCGGGCCGGCGACCGCCGGGTCCGGCGATATCCGGGTACGGCACGGGAACTCTTCCTAGACTCGGTCGAATGGAGACGGCCGAGCTGCGCCGGGCGTACGCGGACCTGCTCGCCGAGGTCGACGGGAGCTCGTTCGGGCCACCGCCGCCGGGGGAGTTGACCGTCGAGGAGGTGCTGGTGCACCTCGCCGCCAACGACGAGTTGCTGACCGAGGCGACCGAGGCGGTGCTGGCCGGCTCGCCGTGGGCGTACTACGACGGGCAGTCGACGCTGCGCCCGCAGGTGGACGCGATGCTGCCGCGCGACGGCGGGCTGCCCGAGCTGGCCGCCCGGCTGCGGTCCACCAGCGAGCGGCTCTGCGCGCTGGTGGACCGGCTGGGGCCGGAGGCGGAGACGCCGGTCGACTCGCATCTGCGGGAGGGCTTCGAGCTGCACATCGAGGAGTCTCTGCCCTGGGGGCGGATGCTCGACATCCACGGCCGGATCCACCTGCCGGCGCACCTCGAACAGTTGCGCGCCATGCGTACCGACGTCCGGTAGTTGCGCGTGGGAGCGTTCCCACACTTCGGGACGTCGTGATCTAGCGATCGTTCGCGGCATTACCTTCCTGTTAACCGATGGGAGTGAATATGTTGCGACGTCAATCCGTCGGGCGCCTCTGCCTGGCCGGCGCGGCCGCCCTGATCGCCCCGCTCGTCGCGTTCGGCCCGCCGCCCGCCGCCGGACAGCCCGCCCCGGACCGGGCGGCGGTGGCCGCCGTGCCACCCCTGGACCAGCTCACCGTCAGCACCACCCAGCTCGCCTTCGGCCTTCAGCGGCCGACCGCGATCTTCGCTCCCGACGACGGCAGCGACCGGCTGCTGATCGCCGAGAAGCAGGGGACGATCCGGGTCTACCACCCGGACACCGGGCTGGCGACGGACCCGCTGCTCGACATCAGGGACCGGGTCGACACCTCCGGCAACGAGCGCGGACTGCTCGGCCTGGTCACCACGCCGGACTTCACGCAGACCCGAACCCTGTACGTCGCCTACACCGCACTGCCCGAGGGCACGGTCACGCTCTCCCGGTTCACCCTCGACGCGGCCGGCCAGACGCCGATCCCGCCGGACGGGGAGCAGGTGATCCTGACCCAGGCACACGCCGAGTTCTCCAACCACAACGGCGGGCATGTCACCTTCGGTCCGGACGGCTACCTCTACTGGAGCATCGGCGACGGCGGCGGCTCGGACGACGTACTCAACTCGGGGCAGAACCTGGACACCCTGCTCGGCAAGATCCTCCGGCTCGACGTGAACCGCTCCTGCGACGGGCGGCCGTACTGCGTACCGGCGGACAACCCGTTCGTGGGCACCGCGAACGCCCGGCCGGAGATCTGGACGTACGGGCTGCGCAACCCGTGGAAGTTCTCGCACGACCTCGGCGGGGACGGCTCGCTCTGGATCGCCGACGTCGGGCAGGGCACCTTCGAGGAGATCGACCACCTGCGCGCGGACCAGGCCGGTGCCAACCTCGGCTGGTCCTGCCGGGAGGGGCCACAGGTCTTCGACCCCGACCGCTGCCAGGCCGGCGCCGAGTACGTCGAGCCGATCTACTCGTACCGCACCTCGACCGACGGCTGCGCGGTGATCGGCGGGTACGTCTACCGGGGCGAGCAGTACGCCGAGGTCGCCACCGGCACCTACCTGGCCACCGACTACTGCTCCGGTACGGCGTTCGTGGTCCGGCCCCCGGCCACCCCCGGCGGGGCGTACGAGACCCGGGCGCTGACCGAACTGACCATCCAGCCGACCAGCCTCGGCCAGGACGCCAACGGCGAGCTGTACCTGGTGAACGACCTACCGGGCCAGCTCCACAAGATCGAGTTCGGCACCACCGCCCCGCCGGCCGCGTGCCGGATCGGCTACCGGGTCGACCAGCAGTGGGGGACCGGCTTCAACGCGACCGTGACGGTCACCAACACCGGCACCCAGCCGGTCAGCGGCTGGACGGTGGGCTGGACCTTCCCCGCCGCGCAGCGCGCCGGCACCTTCTGGAACGCCAGCGGCAGCCAGTCCGGCGCGGTGGTGACCGCCCGGAACACCAACTGGAACGGGAACATCGCGCCGGGCGGCACGGTCCAGTTCAGCTTCCTCGCCTCGAACACCGGCCCGAACCCGGCACCGACCGCCTTCACCCTCAACGGCAACACCTGCGCCTGACACCGCGAGCGGTCCGTCCACAGGGCTGCGATCCGCCAAGGGGCCCCGCCGCACCGGCGGGGCCCCTTCGCTACACCTGCCCCGGGTCGGCACCGACGGCCCGGGGCGCCTGGAAGGTACGCCGGTAGGCGGTCGGCGGCACCCCGATCCGCTGGTGGAGCTGTTGCCGCAGCGCGGCGGCGGTGCCGAAGCCGGACCGCCGGGCCACCTGGTCGACGCCGAGATCGGTGGACTCCAGCAGCAGCCGGGCATGCTCGGTGCGCTGCCGCAGCAGCCACTGCGCCGGACTGAGGCCGGTCTCCTCGCGGAACCGCCGGGTGAAGGTCCGGACGCTCATGCTGGCGTGCGCGGCCATCTGCGGCAGAGTCAGCGGCTCGTGCAGCCGGTGCTGGATCCAGTCCCTGGTCCGGCCGGTGCCGGTCGCGGCCGCGTCCGGCAGCGGTCGTTCGATGTACTGCGCCTGCCCGCCGTCCCGCCAGGAGGGCACCACGCAGCGCCGGGCGGAGCGGTTGGCGACCCCGCTGCCGTGGTCGGTCCGGATGACGTGCAGGCACAGGTCGAGGCCGGCCGCCACCCCGGCCGAGGTGAGCAGGTCACCGTCGTCCACGAAGAGCACCTCGGGATCGAGCCGGACCCTCGGGTGGAACCGGCGGAACCGGTTGGCGTACGCCCAGTGCGTGGTGGCGACCCGGTCGTCCAGCAGCCCGGCGGCGGCCAGTACGAACGCGCCGGTGCAGATTGACATGATCCGTACGCCCCGGTCGTGCGCCTCGCGCAGCACCGCGCGGATCTCCGGGTCGACGGTGCCGTCGGTCAGCGGCGCGCCGTCGTGGATGCCGGGCACCACGATGCTGTCGGCGTCGGCCAGGATCTCCAGCCCGTGGTCGGGCAGCACCTGGAATCCGGCGGTGCTGCGCACCGGCCGGGCGCCGGAGGTGCAGGTGGTGACGGTGTAGAGGGACTCCCCGGCGGCGTCGCGGGCGGTGCCGAACACCTGGGCCGGAGTGCCGAGGTCCAGTCCCACCACCGAGTCCAGGGCGAGCACCACGACCCGGTGCGGCCGGGGCGGTGCCGGCGGCCGGCCGGATCGACCCTGCCCCGGCTCGCCCGTCCCCGGGCGTCCGTCCGGCGAGTCCTCCGGTGGCCTGCCCGCCGGACTGTTCCCCGGCAATCTGCCCGCCGCGCTGTTCTCCGGCAACCTGCCCGCTGACCTGTTCTCCGGCGACCTGCCCGCCGGCGTGATGGTGGTCACCCGCTGCTCCGCTCTCCAGTGCTGTTGGCCCAATTCTTGCGCATCATGGCTGTCCGGCCACTCGTCCGGGGTCCCACCGGCCCGCAGACTCGTCGGGTGAGATCCCGCCGCCTGCACCCCGCCTGGGTAGTCGCCGCCGTCGCCTTCGTCGCGCTGGTCGGCGCCGCCGGGTTCCGGGCCACCCCGTCCGTCCTGCTGCACCCCCTGCACGAGGAGTTCGGCTGGCCGCTGGCCACCATCTCGGCCGCGGTCTCGGTGAACCTGCTGCTGTTCGGGCTGACCGCACCGTTCGCCGCCGCCCTGATGGACCGGTTCGGCATCCGGCGGGTGGTGGCGGCCGCGCTGACGCTGGTCGCCGCCGGCAGTGGGCTGACCGTGTTCATGCGGACCAGCGCGGAGCTGATCCTCTGCTGGGGCGTACTGGTCGGGCTGGGTACCGGGTCGATGGCGCTCGCCTTCGTGGCCACCGTGACCGGGCGGTGGTTCGTCAGGCGCCGGGGACTGGTCACCGGGGTACTCACCGCCGGTGGCGCCGCCGGGCAGCTCGTCTTCCTGCCACTGCTGGCGAACCTGGTCGAGGCGTACGGCTGGCGGACGGCCGCCCTGGTGGTGGCTGGCTCGGCGCTGGCCGTCGTACCCCTGGTGGGGTGGCTGCTCCGGGACCACCCGGCGGATCTCGGCCTGCCGCCCTACGGTGCGACCGAGGTCGTGCCGGCGCCGGCCCGGACCGGCGGGGCGGCCTCCCGGGCGCTCGGCGCGCTGCGCACCGCGGCCCGGACCCCGGCGTTCTGGCTGCTGGCCGGCGGCTTCGCGATCTGCGGCGCCTCGACGAACGGCCTGGTCGGGACGCACTTCATCCCGGCCGCGCACGACCACGGGATGACCGAGACCGCCGCCGCCGGCCTGCTCGCCCTGGTCGGGCTCTTCGACATCGCCGGCACCATCGCGTCGGGCTGGCTGACCGACCGGTTCGACAGCCGGGTGCTGCTCGCCGGCTACTACGCGCTGCGCGGACTGTCGCTGCTGGTGCTGCCGAGCCTGTTCAGCGGCTCGACCGAGCCGAGCATGCTGGTATTCGTGATCTTCTACGGGCTGGACTGGGTGGCCACCGTGCCGCCGACGGTGGCGCTGTGCCGGGAGTACTTCGGGGCCGGCGGTGCCGTGGTGTTCGGCTGGGTCTTCGCCGCTCATCAGGTCGGGGCGGCGGTGGCGGCCACCGGCGCCGGGCTGATCCGGGACCAGCTCGGCAGCTACACCCTGGCCTGGTACGCCGCCGGGGCGCTCTGCGCCGCCGCCGCGGCCTTCTCGATCCTGCTGCGCCGCCGCCCCGGCCCACCCGGCGGGCCGGACACGCCCGCCGCCCCCGCCACCTCGCTGGCCGGACGATCCGGGGCACCGGTGTCAGCAGGCTGACGGGACAGTGTCGGTAACCCGACACAACATTACTCATGGTTACGACACCATTACTCTATGAATGCTGGTGTGCTCACCCTGGTGGTTTCCGGGCCGGTCCCCGGTAGCGTGCACGGCGACGCCGAATCCGCCTCCGCGCTGGCCCGGGAGCTGCACACCCGGACGATCCTGCACGTCGTCCGGCCCGGTGTCGACGATCCGACGGCCCCGTCCGACCCCGACACACCGTCCGACCCCGAGGCACCACCCGAACTCGACGGATTGCCCGGTCGCGGCGACCTGCCCGACCTCGGCGGGTTCGGCGGCACCGGCGCGTTCGCCCGCAAGGGCGGCGGCGCCGGGTCACTGGCCGAACTCGTGGTCACCGGCCTCTTCTCAGCCACCACCGTCGCGGCGCTGGCCCAGGTCGCGGTCGCCTTCCTCGAACGCGGCGCCGCCCGGCGGATCACCCTGCGGGACGGCCGGCGCACCCTGACGATCAGCGCGCCCGGCGAGGACACCGAGCAGATGGTGGTCGAGTGGCTCGGCGTGCCGCCGACACAGAGCGGCCCCGGCTCCGGTGCGGATTAACCCGCCGGCCGGCCGTTACGCGCTGCTGGTCGCGGTCGGCGAGTACGACGACCCGTCGCTGGACCAACTCCGGGCTCCCGAGCAGGACGTGGAACGACTGGCGGCGGTGCTGGAGGACCCGTCGGTGGGCAACTTCACCGTGCGCACCCTGCAGGACGCCCCCGACCAGGAGGTACGCCGAGAGATCGAGGACCTGCTCACCGACCGGGTGAACGACGACCTGGTGCTGCTCTACTTCTCCTGCCACGGCATCGTCGACCCGTTCCACCGGCTCTACTTCGCCGCCGCCAACACCGTGCGGACCCGACCGGCCAGCACCGCCATCTCCCGCTCCTTCGTCAACGAGCAACTGGAGGCGTGCCGGGCCGCCGCCAAGGTCCTGGTGCTGGACTGCTGTTTCGCCGGTGCGTTCGCCGAGGGCTTCAAGGGTGCGCCGCAGGGTGCGCTGGAGGGCCAGGTCGGCCGGGGGTACGTGGTGATCAGCGCCTGCGACAGCTACGAGTACGCCTTCGAGTCCGACGGCCTGGTCGAGTCGGCGCCCCGTGGCTCGATCTTCACCGACGTGCTGCTGGAGGGGCTGGCGACCGGCGGTGCCGACCTGGACGGCGACGGCCGGGTCGGCGTCGACGAGCTGTTCCGGTACGTCCACGACGGGGTGGTCCGCCGCCGGCCGGACCAGAAGCCGAAGTGGAGCGCGTACAACGCCGAGCCGCACATCTATCTGGCCACCGTGCCGCCGACGGCCAACCTGCCCGCGGCCGGCGAGGGCCGGCCGGGCGGAGTGGTCGAGGCGACCGCCGCGGCGGTGCCCCGGCCCAGCAACTTCAACCGGCACCAGGCGATCGTCGCCCGCGGCTTCCGGGCCGGCGCCGACCTGGTGCGGCGTACCTTCGGTCCGCTCGGCCGGCGGGTGTTGGTCGAGGACGCCTCCGGGGCGTACCACGAGCTGGCCGACGCGGCGAGCGTGGTACGGCTGTTCACCGCGTACGACACCCGGGACGCGATCGGCGCCAGCTATGTCCGGGAACTGGTGGAGGGGGTACGGCACCGGGTCGGCGACGGCGCCACCACCACCGTGGTACTGGCCCAGGCCATGCTGGACGGTGCCTCGGCGGCGCTGCGGGCCGGCGCCAACCCGGTGGCGCTGTGCCGGGGGATCGAGTCGGCCGCCCTGGCCGTCCTTTCCGAACTCGGCGACCTGGCGGTGCCGGTGGAGACGAAGGAACAGCTCAAGATGGTCTCCACGATCGCCTCCGGCGACGAGGTGATCGGCGACCTGCTGGCCACCGCGATGGAGCGGGTCGGCAAGGACGGCGTGGTGATCGTCGAGGAGAGCAACCTCTTCGGGCTCGAACTCGAACTCACCAGGGGGACGAGGGTGCCGGCCGGGCACGTCTCGCCGTACTTCGTGACCGACCCCGAGGAGGCCGAGGCGGTACTCGACGACCCGTCGATCCTCATCGTCGACCAGCGGCTCTCCGCCGTACCGGAGTTGCAGCCGCTGCTGGACGAGGTCGGCCGGTCCGGCCGGCCGCTGGCGGTCTTCGCCCGGGACGTCCGGGACGCCGCTCTGACCGCTCTGATCGTCGGCAAGATGCGGCACACCCTCAACTCGGTCGCGGTCCGGCTGCCCTGGCCGGACGAGGAGCGCTGCACCGTGATGGCGGATCTGGCGCTGCTCACCGGGGCGCAGGTGGTCGGCGACGCCGAGGGCGGGCTCGCCGCCGCCACCGCGCAGGTGCTCGGTGGTGCCCGAAAGGTGATCACCACCCGCCGGGACACCACGCTGGTGGACGGTGCCGGCGATCCGGACCTGGCCCGGCGCCGGGTGCAGGGGCTGCGGGCCGAGTTGGCGCGGCGGGCGGCCGGGCGCGACCGGGAACTGCTGCGGGAGCGGCTGGCCCGGCTGGGCGGCGGGGTGGCGGTGATCCGGGTCGGCGAGTCGACCGAGGGGCAGCTCAAGAAGCGCAAGCGGCAGATCGACGACGCGGTACGCAACGCCAAGGCGGCCGTCGAGTGGGGACTGGTACCGGGCGGCGGGGCGGCCCTGCTCACCGTCGCCGGTCGGATCGGGCCCCGGCTGCCGCCCGGCGGTGACGAGGCGCTCGGCTACGCGGTGGTGGTCGACGCGCTGGTCGCGCCGTACGAGGAGTTGATGCGCAACGCGGGGCGGGACCCGGAGGCCGGACCGGCCGACCTGTGCCGCCGTGGTCCGGGGGTCACCTTCGACGTGGTGGCCGGGGCGTACGTCACCGCGCTGGACGCCGGCATCGTGGACGCGGCCGCGACGCTGCGCCAGGCGGTCACCGCCGCCGCCGGGGTGGTGACCCGCTACCTGATGATCGGCTGACCGCGTCACGGGTCTGCTGGGGGTTCCGGCCGGCGGGTGGTGCGGGAGTTGGCGGGTGGCCGGCGCCGGGTAAGCCCGGCGCCGGCCCCAGCCCATGCTGCTACGCGGTGCCGCCGACGTGCAGCAGGTCAGCGATCCGTTCGGCGACCGGTCCCGCCTCCAGGTGCAGCCACGACACGTTCAACCGGTCGTCGCCGAGCACGGCGAGCAGTACCTGGTCGCTCACCCCGTACACCGTGAAGTAGCCCTGGTGGCTGTGGACCGTCAGCTCGCGCAGCGGACCCTGTTGGAGCGTCAGGCCGCACTGCCGACCGAGCCCGAAGGTGGTCGCCGCGAGCGCGGCGAGGTCGAGCGGCTCGGGGCCGGCGGTGAGGTCGTGCAGGAGCAGCCGCCCGTCGATGCCGGCGAGCACGGCACCGCGTACTCCGGGCACCCGGTCCCGGAGCACACCCAACTCGGCGTGTACGGCCGACTGGCCGGAGCGGGGCTGGCCGGCGGCACCGGGACCCGGTTGGTCGAAGGCACTCTCGGGCAGGGCGTCCTCGCCGCCGCTGTCCAGTCGGGCCCCTGGAGAACGCCGGGGCAGCGGGCTGTCGAACAGGTCCCCTCCTCTGGCGTCCTGGAACTGCGTCACGGTCATCACCGCTCCTCGACCTGGCGCGCGTGGCGCGGGGCGGATGCGTGGTCAACCTGGGGGCAGGCCGGAGCAGCATGACGGATGGGTTCCTTGCCCGCGCGGGAACTCAGCGGCCGGATCGGCTGGTGCTTCGCCACTGACAGCGCCTCCATTCTTGGTGTGAACGTCACTGCCCGTAGTGCCATCACCGCTGAACGGCGAATGTGGGCGGCGGCCGGTCTGACGCGCGAGTTGCTCCTCGGAGGAGAGTGGCATGCCGTGGTGCAAGTTGCATCTCGCGAGACAGGTATTTGTCTGTGCAGCTAACTTACTGTTGACCCGTCCGCGATGGAACAGGGCGATACGACCGATGTTGCGCGGCATGGGGGGTCGTTCTACGCATCGCATCACTGCGCACAGTGACCAAAACGGAGTGTGATTGCACGTGGCGTCTGCAAACCGCAAATGCACGTGCGCTTCCCAGGTCATCACGGGATGCGAGTGGACGGCATCGAGGTGCTGTGCCAGAGTGCAAGGGAAGACATTTACGAATACAACTGTCTGATGCGCGGACGCGGGGAGAAGCGCGGTGTTGCCCATCACCGCCCTACGTGGAACAGGTGAGCGACCTTGATACCCCTCGGGGCGGGGTCGCTGCTCGAGTACCGGGTGACCGACGCGATGTGGGTCTGTGCCGGGGTCGTACGCGTCGCCCGGTCCTTCTTCTGCCTGACCGATCCCGATCCGCCGCCACGCTGGCACTGGCAGGCCAACGCCCGGGACAACGGGCTGGTCGGGGTGACCGAGGGGGCCATGCTGGTGCGTACCGGCTGCGGCGGCGGCTGGGTCAACCTCACCGTCGAGCTGCACGCCGAACGGCCGGCGGCGGAGACGGCCGGCTGGGACGACGCGGTCGAGATCTCGTACCGGACGGAGGTCGGCCAGTCGCACGTCCGGTCGGCGCGCGGCGGCGGTACCGACTTTCCCCGGGTCAGTTTCCGCGGCGCGGGCAGCTACCGGATCCGGGTGCACGCCCGGGGGCGGCACCCCTGCGTCGGCCGGCCCGTCGCCGGCCGTGTGGAGGACTACCTGTTGCAGGTCTGGCGGGCTCCGGTGGGGCGTACCGTCATCCTCCGGGCGGCCGGCGGATGACGGGCCCCCTCCTCGGGAGGCGACGCCCGCGCGGTGCCGAGCCGTCGTCGGTGGTTTCGGGCTAACCGGACGGATTGTCCGACATCGGGACCCGGGGCGACGACATGCTTCGCTGGTCGGTCCGCCGCGCGACCCGACGCCGGCGGGCCGCCCTCCGCCGGCGTGGCGGCGGACCGGTGGGGGGCGGTCATCGGCGCCACGTCGTCGGTGGCCGACCCCGGACAGGCCCCGGGGCGGGTGCCCGCAGTACGGCCGTCACCTTCCCCCGTAGTTGACGGCCGGCCCAGCCCGCCCCGGTGCCGACCCCTCCGCCACCTAATCGGTCCGGCTTCGCCAGCCGCTGGCGGGGGCCCGGACGATAACTGGGAGGTCAAGGTTTGGTTATTGAGGATATCCAGCAGGTCTCTCCGTGCTATACCGTGACCGGGTGAGAGTCGAGCGGCACTGGTGGAACGGCGATCGGGGTCCGCGCTCACGGCGCGACGTCTACATTCGTACGGATGGGCAGCTATGGGAAGTCGAGGCCCAGGTCGGGGGCGCCCAAGGGCGCTCGAAGGTGCAACAGTGCCCCGGTGAGGCATCCGCGCGCATTCTCGCGGATGCCTGGCTAGGTGGGCGCCCGGGTTGGCGAGAGATGGTGCTCTGAGCCGACCGCCGTCCGGGCTGGTCGCGCGTAGCTGTCTCGCGGCTCGATAGTCTTCTGGAAAGATCCGAGAGGCGGGCCACGCCGAGGGTGATGGTCACCCATCGGCGTGGAGTTGCGCGTCCACCCGGGCAGCGCGGGGTTCCGTTACCGGAACCGGTCGTGGTGGCCAAGGCACTTTCCGCGATCTGCCAAAGGAATTGCACCCCGGTTACCTCTTGCGGTTGCGTCAAGTTACCATCTAAGCACTCATGGTGATCAATGTCTTGACGACGATCAGCGGGGTGAGGGTTCGTGGCGCGGGACCTTGACGGGCGATCGGGCGGAATGCGGCGGCGGATCGCGGATCTCGACCGCAGCCTGCTGCTGCACTGCCGGACCAGCCAGGTCACCCAGGCGGCCGAGGTGGCCGACCGGAATGGCGGCGGCCTGGTCGTCACCGCCGACCGGGGCAACCTGCGCGGCTGCCTGGGCCGGGCCCGGCACCTGCGGGAGGTCGACCACTACCGCCGGCCGGTGCTGCTCGACGCGGCCCGGTACGCCGGAGACGGCCGGCTGCCCGCAGCCGCCCCGTTCGACCCGCGGTGGATCGACTGCCAGCGGGACCTCGGGCTGCCGGTGCTGACCGACTCGGGTTACCTGGACCGGGACGACACCGCCGGCCTGGCCGGGATCCTCGAACGGGCCGCCCGGCTCGGTGACGCCATCGCGCTGCTGCCGATGCACCCGGGCTGGCTCGCCGACCGGATCGCCCGACAGACCCTGGTCCGCTATGTGGCGGCGGTCGGCGTACCGGTGGCGGTGGTGGTGGAGGAGTCGGCGAACCCGTTCACCCCGGCCAGTACGGTGCGGGGGCTGCTCCAGTTGCTCGGCTGCGGCGTACCGGTGCTGGTGCTCCGGGCCGACCTGCCGGTGCTCGGAGTGCTCTGCTCCGGGGCGACCGCGGTGGCGATCGGCACCGAACCCGCGCTGCGCCGTTTCGACCCGCGCCGGCCCGCCGGATCCCGGCCACCGACCGGGGTACCCCGACCGTCGGCGGTGGTCCGGCAGTGCCTGTCGTACGCGCCGCTGCCCGAGATCGAGGCCACCATGCGCCGGTACCCGGACAACGGGATGTGGCACTGCGACTGCCCGACCTGTGCCGGCCGGGGCCTCGACTGGCTGCTGGACCGGCCGGACGACGAGCGGAGCCGAACCGCGTTCCGGCACTCCGTCGACGTCCTGCTCGACCTGCGCGCGGAGTTGACCGGGCCGTCCGTGCAGCTCGGCGAGTGGAGCTGGCGGGCCCGCTGTGCCGCCGCCGCGTCCCGACGGCGCGAGGTGGGCTGGGACCTGCTGCCGATGCTGGACCACTGGCAGCAGGCGGTCGGCCCGCCGAGCACCTCCCGGCCGCCCGCACCGACCCGCCGGGCCGGCGGGTCGAGCCGGTTCTCCCGGGCGACGACCCCCCGATCGGCGGCCTGACCGGCGCGCGGGATCAGGCCAGCGCCATCCGGGCCCAGCGGCTCGGGCTGAGCGTGAGCACCCGGAACGGGCAGTGCCGGTCGGTGAGCAGCGTGTACGCCTCGATCGCCCGCTCGGCCGCGTCCTGGGCCTGCTCGGCCGGGGTCATGCCCCGGCCCCGGTTGCGGAACAGCGCGCCGTAGAAGGCGGAGCAGAAGACGCCGCTCTCGTGCCAGCCGATCTGTGCCGAGGTGCCGATGTAGGTGACCTCGTCCTGGAGGCAGTCCCGGACCGCCTTCTGCCAGGCGCCGGTGCCGGTCCGGCAGCCGTCCGCGAGGATCGCGTGCGCCGAGATGCCCCGGCCCCGGGCGGCCGCCTCCTCGCCCAGCGCCTCCAGCGAGATCTTCGTCCGGCCGTCGCTGCTGGCGAAGGTGGGGGTACTGCTGTGGTCGCCGTGCGCCATCACGTGCAGCACGTCGCAGGAGGCGGTGAAGGCGGTCAGTACCGTGTCCGGGTCCCGGGAGCGGACGAAGTCGATGTCGACGATCGGCTGCTGGTGCTCGGCGTTGATGTTCTGCAACGTGGACTGCACGAACGTCATCGCCGCGTCGAACGACGAGTCGAGCCCGATGTCGAGCAGACTCACCCGCTTCGCCCTCATCGCCATGGCGAACCTCCCCCGGATGCGATCAACACGCTACCCCTGCCCCGCCAGCCCCGCCGGCCCGGCGATGCCCCGAGCGGCCCCTTCTGGCCGGCGACGCCTGGCTGTGCGGCGACGCGGGCCGACCCCACCGGCCGGGTCAGTCGACCAGGGCCGCGTAGACGAGCTGGCGCAGCTCCGCACGGAGCGGATGGGTGCTGGAGGGGACGAGCTGGGTGAAGAGCAGCGCGGTCACCTCGTCGACCGGGTCGACCCAGAACGCGGTACTCGCCATGCCGCCCCAGTAGAACTCGCCCGCGTTACTCGGGGTACGGCTCGGCACCGGATCGAGTACCACCGCGAAGCCGAGCCCGAAACCTATGCCGTCGAAGGTGGTCTCGGCGAACCCGCCGGTCGAGAGCCGTCCCAGGTCCTGCCCCTCCGGCAGGTGGTTGCGGGTCATGAACCGGACCGTACGCGGACCGAGCAGGCGTACCCCGTCCAGCTCTCCGCCGCGCAGCAGGAACTGGGTGAACCGGTGGTAGTCGGCCGCCGTGGAGAGCAGGCCGCCACCGCCGGAGAGCAGGGCCGGCTTCTTGTGCGCCAGCGCGCCGACCTGGTCGTACCGGACCGCCTGGCCGGTCGTCGGGTGCGCGGCGTAGCAGGCGGCCAGCCGGTCCGCGTCGGCGCCCTCGGCCCACCAGCCGGTGTCGGTCATGCCGAGCGGACGGAGGATGCGTTCGGTGAAGAAGACGTCCAGCGACTGGCCGGAGACCACCTCGACCAGCCGGCCGAGCACGTCGGTGGCGACCGAGTAGCCCCAGGCGGTGCCGGGCTGGAACAGCAGCGGCAGCCGGGCCAGGCCCTCGGTGGCGGTGGCCAGGTCGAAGTCCGACGGGGGATAGAGGTCGAACCCGGCGGCCCGGTACAGCCCGTCGACCACCGAGGTCTGTAGGAAGCCGTAGGTCAGCCCGGCGGTGTGGGTGAGCAGGTGCCAGACCCGGATCGGCTCGACCGCCGGCACCGTGTACGGCTTGAGCGCCGACCCCCGGTCGTAGACCCGGACGTCGGCGAACTCCGGCAGCCAGCGGCTGATCTCGTCGGTGAGCTGGAGCCGGCCCTCCTCCCAGAGCATCATCGCGGCGACCGAGGTGACCGGCTTGGTCATCGAGTAGATCCGCCAGAGGCTGTCGGACTCGACCGGCAGCCCCGCCTCCCGGTCCCGCATGCCGTAGGTCGAGGAGTGGGCGATCTCGCCCCGCCGGGTCACCACGATCTGCCAACCGGCCAACTGCCCCGCGTCGACGTACCGGGCGAAGTGGTCGTCGACGCGGGCCAGCCTGGCCGGGTCGAAGCCGACCTGGTCAGGGTCGACGCTGCGCTGGAGGCTCATTCGGCGAACCATACTGCCGGCTCGGAAAGGGCGGCAACGACCATCGGCTGTCGGTCACGGCACACCCCGGCCCCGGTCGGCACGGTCGGCCACCGGGTCAGCCGGGCTCCGCCGGCCGACCGACCGATCCGTCCCCGGGCTCTCCGGGCGGTCGGGTCCGGCGCCAGTACTGCCGCTTGCCCTCGTCCCGGACCACCACGCCGAGCGGGACCAGTTCGGTCCGCAACTCGGCCACGTCCGCCTTGTCACCCTTGTCCAGCGCCCGCTGCCGGGCCTTGAGCAGCGAGTTCGCCCCGGGAGGCAGCTCCGGGCCGCCGTCGGTCCAGCGCCGGAAGTCCGCCCGGTACGGGTCGCCGTCGGCGTACCAGCGGTAACCGTACGCCTCGAAGGCGACCCGGAGCCGGTCGGCCGGAAGGTCCGACGGCTCCCGGGCCAGCTCCTCGGCGGCGGGCCCGAGCAGGACGAGCCGCTTGCCGTCCCGGAACGCCCCGGTGATCTCGTCCCGGCCGATGCGCCGGGTGACGGTGCCCCGCACCAGGGTCACCCCGTCGGCGGCGACGGTGACGGTCAACCGCTCGGCGGCGGCGATCCCCGCCAGGAGCAGCCCGCCCAGCGTGCCGAGGACCAGGGCGCCACCGGTGGCCCAGGGCTCGTCGATCGCATCGATCAGCATGAACGGGCCGCGCATCGGGATCCAGCGCAGCGACGCCAGCCAGCCCGCCGAGAACTGCACCAGCCAGAGCAGCGCGGCGCCGAGCGGCGGGCAGAGGATCCAGACCAGGGCCACCCGGCCGGCCGGCTCGGCCACCACCGTCGGCTCGCCGGGCGCCGCCGCCGGGGTACGGCCCGGGGCGGGTTCGCCGGACGACCCGGTACGGCCCGGGGCGGGTTCGCGGGCCGGCGGCCGGGTGCGGTCCGGCGGGGTCGCGTCGGCGGGCACCTCAGGACACCTCCCGGCGTACCGTCCGGATCAGCCCGCCGAGCAGCGGCACCAGCACCCAGACCGCGACCGAGACACCGAGCCGGGCCCACTGGCCGCCGTCGAGGTGCCCGGGGTTCGGCGGCTCGACCAGCGCGGCCGTGGTGAGCCCGGTGTCCAGCCACTCGGCGGCACCGTGCAGCCGCTCGATCATCCCGCCGAGGGTGGACCAGGCGATCGGCAGCACCAGGGAGAGCACGATCGCCAGCGGGGTGCTCTGGAGCAGCAGGCCGAACGCGATGCCGAGGAGCACGTTGACCACCTGGAAGACCGCCGCGCCGACGAACGCCGACCCGTCGGTGGACCAGGACCCGCCGTCGCCGGTCAGTCCGGCGATCATGGTGCCGACCGCCGCCGTCGCCAGGCTGGCCGCCACGGAGATCAGCGCCGCGACCACCCCGGCGCCGAGCTTGGCGGCCACCACCCGGTGCCGCTGCGGCACCAGCGCGAAGGTGGTCAGCACGGTGCGCTGGGAGAACTCGCTGGTGACCAGCAGGATGCCGAGGATCGGCAGCAGGATGCCAACCGGGATCTGGGACAGTGCGAAGAGGTTCTCGAACCGCTGGTCGGGGTCGGGCGCGGTGAAGAGCAGCACGGCCACGATGATCGCCGCGACCAGGCCGATGGTGATCAGCAGCCAGTAGCCGGCCCGGGTGTCGGCGAGTTTGCGCAGCTCGACCAGGGTCAGCCGGAGCAGCGTCGGCCGGCCGGAGGCGTCCGGCCGGTGCGCCCCGGAGTCCCGGTCCTGCGGCGCCAACTCGGTGCGCGTGGTGGCATCGGTGGTCATCTCACGGCCTCCCGGGCGGATTCGCCAGCGGTCAGGGTCAGGAAGATCTGCTCCAGGCCGGCGCTCTCCGCCGGCCGGAGTTCCAGCAGCGCCACGCCGGAGTCGGCGGCGGCCTGTCCGACGGCGCCGGGGTCGGCCCCGACGAGGAGGCCGCCGTCGGTGCCGGACCGTACCGGCAGCCCGGCCCGGTCCAGGGCACCGCGCAGCGCCTCCGGGTCCCGGGCCCGGACCAGCGCGCCCGCGCCGGCCAGCAACTCGTCCTTGCTGCCCTGCGCGACCACCCGGCCGGCACCGATCACCACCAGCCGGTCGGCCACCGCCTCGACCTCGCGGAGCAGGTGCGAGGAGAGCAGCACCGTGCCGCCCCGGTCGGCGAAGTCGCGCAGCAGGCCGCGCATCCAGAAGATCCCCTCCGGGTCGAGGCCGTTCGCCGGCTCGTCCAGAATCAGCACCCGGGGGTCGCCGAGCAGCGCCTGTGCCAGGCCGAGCCGCTGGCGCATCCCCAACGAGTACGCCCGGACCCGTCGCCGGGCCGCGACCGCGTTCAACCCGACCTGGTCGAGGCACTCGTCTACCCGGCGCCGGGAGACCCCGATGGTGCGGGCCGAGAGCATCAACGTCTCCCGCCCGGACCGGCCCGGGTGCTGCGCACCGGCGTCGAGTAGTAGCCCGACCCGCCGACCCGGGTTCGGCAGCCGGCGGTAGTCGACCGACTCGACCGTGGCGGTGCCGGCGGTCGGCGGGGTGAAACCGCAGATCATCCGCATGGTGGTGGACTTGCCGGCCCCGTTCGGGCCGAGGAACCCGGTCACGGTGCCCGGTTCGCAGCGGAACGAGACGTCGTCGACCGCGGTGTGCCGGCCGTACCGTTTCGTCAGGTGTTCGACACTGATCATGCAGTCGAGCCTGCCGGGGCCGGCGGGTCGGGCGCTGCGGCCCGGAGTCCATAGCCGGCGACCTTCGGCTACTTCCAGACCTCGACTTTGGTCGGTGTCCGGTGCCGACGCCGGTTCGTACAGTTGGCAGATGACTGGTGTGGCGGCGCGCCCCGAGCATCCCTGGCTGCTGCCGGCCACCCTGACCGCCGACCCGGCCACCGGCCGGCCCCGGCCCCGCCGGTCGACCCGGGACTGGATCGTCGACACGATCTGCTTCCTGATCGCCTCCGGATACGCGTTCATCGCCTTCTGGGACGTGCTGAGCCCGCGGCCGACCCTGGTGGCGGACCGGGCCGACTCGGAACTCGCGGTCGCGATCGACTCGGTACTGACCACCGCGCTCTGCCTCGCGCTCTGGGTACGCCGCCGCTGGCCGGTCGCGCTGGCCGCCGCGGCCCTGCCGGTGGCGCTCTTCTCCACCCCGTCCGGTATCGCCACGCTGATCATCCTGCTGACCCTGGTGGTGCACCGGCCGCTCTCGGTGGCCGGCCCGCTGGTCGCGGCGCACCTCGGGGTCGCGGTGCTCTACGAGTACCGGAATCCCGACCCGACCGACGGGCCGTGGATCGGGATGGCGCTCAGCGGGGTACTGACCGCCTCGGTGCTGGCCTGGGGGATGTTCATCCGGGCCCGGCGGCAGCTCGTGCTCTCCTGGCGGGACCGGGCGTACCGGGCCGAGGCGGAGCAGCGGTTGCGGGTCGAGGCGGCCCGGCGGCTGGAACGGACCCGGATCGCCGGCGAGATGCACGACGTGCTTGCGCACCGGATCTCGCTGCTCAGCCTGCACGCCGGAGCGCTGGAGTTCCGGCCCGACGCGCCGCCGGAGGAGATCGCCCGGGCGGCCGGGGTGATCCGGACCAGCGCGCACCAGGCGTTGCAGGACCTGCGCGAGGTGATCAGTGTGCTCCGGGAGGACCCGCCGGAGGGCGGGGCGGAGCAGGAGCAGGCGGTCGAGCCGACACCGTTGTCCGACGGCTGGGGCGCGGCGCCGAAGGCGTACCCGCCGGACCCGCCGTATCCGCCGGTGCCGCTGCCGGCGGCCGGGGAGCCGGATCCGCCCGTTCCGCCGGCCCGGACGCCGGAGCGGCCGCAGCCGACCCTGGACGACCTGCCGGCCCTGGTGGCCGAGTCCCGGGAGGCGGGCATGCGGGTGGACCTGCGTACCGAGTTGACCGCCACGGAGACCGCGCCGGCCGGGCTCGGGCGGGGGGCGTACCGGATCGTGCAGGAGGGGCTGACCAACGCCCGCAAGCACGCTCCGGGGACCAGCGTGCTGGTGACCGCGCGGGGACGGCCGGGGCTGGGGCTCAGCGTCGAGGTACGCAACCGGTGGCCGGTCGGCCAGCCGGCCGGACCCCGGATCCCGGGTACCGGCACCGGCCTGGTCGGGCTCGGTGAACGGACCGCGCTGCTCGGCGGGTGGCTGGAGCACGGACGCACCGACTCGGGTGACTTCCGGCTGGCTGCCTGGCTACCGTGGCCATCGTGAGCGGGGGACACGTCGATCCGGTTCCGGGATCGCCGCCGGAGCCGCCGGCCGGTCCGGTACGGGTGCTGATCGTCGACGACGACGCGCTGGTCCGGGCCGGGCTGTCGATGATCCTCGGCGGTGTGCCGGAGCTGCTGGTGGTCGGCGAGGTGGCCGACGGCAGCGAGGTGCTGCCGGCGGTCGCCGCACACCGCCCCGACGTGGTGCTGATGGACATCCGGATGCCCCGGATGGACGGGCTGGCCGCCACCGAGGCGCTGCGCCGGCTGCCGCACCCGCCGGAGGTGCTGGTGCTGACCACCTTCGACGTCGACGAGTACGTGCTGCGGGCATTGCGGGCCGGTGCCAGCGGCTTCCTGCTCAAGGACACCCCGCCGGTCGAGATCGTCGCGTCGATCGGCCGGGTCGCGGCCGGCGAGGCGACGCTCTCCCCGACGGTCACCCGCAAGCTGATCGCGCACGTGACCGGCGCTGGTACGCCGGCCCGGCGGGACGCCGACCTCCGGCGGGACCGCGCGGTACGCCTGCTCGACGGGCTGAGCGCCCGGGAGCGGGAGGTCGCGGTCGCGATCGGCCGGGGCTGGTCCAACGCGGAGATCTCCGCCGCGCTGTTCATGAGTGTGGCGACGGTGAAGGCGTACGTCTCCCGGCTGCTGACCAAGCTGGAGCTGACCAACCGGGTCCAGGTGGCCCTGCTCGTGCACGACGCCGAACTGGTCTGACCCGGGCCCCGGCCGGCACCGGTCAGCGCTCCTGGAGTCGCAACACGTCCAGGCCGCTGGCGTCGACCACCGGGCCGGTCTCCCGCATCCGCTCGGCGACCTGGTGCCACCGCCCGGCCTGCCGGGTGCAGATGCCCTGCGCCTCGTCGCCGCGCAGCGGCTCGCCCCGGTAGTCCAGCTCGGCCAGCCGGCGCCGGGCGCGCAGGCTGCCGTCCCCGGCGTGCTCGGCGACGGTCTGGTAGATGGCGTTGAGCCGGCGGTCCACCAGCGCGATGTTGTGCCGGGCCAGCCGCTCGATGTTCTCCTCGGTCCGGCTGCCGTCCCCGACCAGCCGGTCGGCGCCGGCCAGGCAGAGGTCGTCGTAGCGCGGGATGGCCGGCGGGAACCGGGCCTCGGCGATCCGGATCGGGTCGACCGCCTCGCGCAGCAGCCGGATGAACTCGGCCCGGTCCCGCCAGTACCGGGCGTGGTCCAGGGCGATCCGGCAGAGCGTGTCCCAGGTCTCCGCGTCCAGGTCGAGCCAGCGGATGAGCTGGTGCGGGTCGGCGGTCTGCGGCGGCAGGGCCCGGTCGTGCCAGGTCTGTTCGAGGAGTACGGCACCCTGGCAGAGCAGTTCCTTGGCGTACGCCGACATCCGGGAGTTGATCACCTTGTCCGGGCGCGGCAGCACCACCTTGAGGCTCGGGTACACCTCCTCCTCGAAGTACCCGAAGTCTTGCAACCGGCGCAGCGGCGCCAGATCGGGCTCGCTGCTCAGGATCCACCGCCGTAGCCGGTCGGCGGCGACCCCGCTCTCGGTGCAGGCCAGCGCGGCCCGTAGCTGCTCCACGGCCTTCGTCACCAGCGGCGCGACCGGCGGGGGCAGCGGGTGCGGGGTCGGCTCCGGCGCCACCGGACCGGTCGAGGTGGCCGGCGGCGCGGCCGGTCGGCGGTGCCAGCGGGGCGGGTACGCCAGCGGCAGCGCGTCGGCGATCAGCCGGCGGCCCCGCCACAGCGCCCGGCCGGCCGCCGACAGGTACGCCGGAGCGGTCCGCTCCAGCTCCGGGAAGTACCCCTTGAGCGCGAAGGCATAGGTGCAGGCCGCGTTGTAGAAGTCGAACGACCCGAGATGGTGTCTCGGCCACCGTCGGTGTTGCGCCCGCCGGATCGCCCGGTCCAGCAGTACGCCCCGGCACGGCCACTCCCGGCTCAGCGCCCGGGCCCGGGTACGCGGGCCGCGCCGCCACCAGCCGGCGAGGCAGCCCCCGTCGTCGAACGGGCCGGCCGGCGCTCGGCTGTCACCGGCCGGCCCTCCGCCGTCATCGGCCGGCCCTCGGCCGTCACCGTCACCGGATCGCCCGGCCAGCCCGGTTGCGGCGGGAGGGTGTGCCGGCTGCCAGCCGGCGGCGGCCCAGTCGTGCCACGCCTTCGCCAGCCGCAGCGGTGCCCAGACGTCCCGGAGCAGCAGCAGCGCCGAGTGGGTCACCTCGGACCGGGTGGCCCGGACGAACCAGGCGAGCACGGTGTCCTCGCGCAGCCGGTACAGCTCCTGGGCGGCGGCGATCTGGAACACCACTCGGGTCGCCTCCGGGAACTCCCGCAGTACCCGGCGCAGCCACTCCTTGGCGGCCGGTTCACCGGGCGCGTCGACGAAGGTCACCACCACCGGCCAGTACCGGTCGACGAACGCCTTCTCCAGGCGTTGCCGCACCTGGCGGCGTACCTTCTCCCGGTCGCCGACGCCGTCCTGCTTGAACCACTGGTGTACGGTCCGCTCCGTGTACGCCAGGGTGCAGGCGTACTGGTAGCGGAGCTTGATCGAGTCGGGCCGGCGGCGCAGGTAGCGCAGCGTGCCGAGCAGGTGCCGGGGCAGGTGGCGGAGCCGGCCGGCGCGGGTGGTCCAGACGTGGTCGTCGTACCAGCCGCCCTGCTCGCGCAGCACCAGTGCCGACTGGTACGTGTCCAGCGCCTCCAGGAACAGCCCCATCTCCTCCTGCACGCTGGCCACCATCATCCGCAGGTCGGCGTTGAACGGGTCGAGCCCCAGCGCCTCGCCGTAGTAGCGCAGCGCCTCGTCGAACTGCCGCCGGTCCTGCAACTCCTTGCCCTTGTTGTACGCGGCGAAGAGTGCCGCCGGCAGTTCCCGGCCGTGCCAGTTCCGCCACGGCGCGGCCCGGCCCAGCCGGGTCACCGGCAGGATCGTGGCCAGCACCCAGTACGCGGTCCGCCGGGTCGCCTCCTCCCAGGTGCCGCCCCACTGGGTGGTCATCGCGCTGCGGCCGCCGCCGACGAACGAGGTGACGGTGGCGGAGACGCCGTAGCAGGGTTCCTGGGCCCGGACCTGCAACACCCCGGTCACCCGGTAGCCGATCTTCGGCCAGAGCCGGGGCAGCATCTGGAGCAGCATGACCAGCGGGTTGCCGCTGCGCGGGTCCACCCCGCTGGCCACGTCGAGGAAGGTCTCGGGCGGCGGGTCGGCGGGTCCGGCGTACGGCGGATAGATGTGCGTCTCGGAGAGCCGCTGGCAGAACTGGCTCTTCAGGTCGTCGACCGGGGCGTTGTGGTCCGGGGTGGCGTCGGTGAACTCGTGCACGTCCACCGGCCCGGGCCGGTAGGCGAGCCGGACCCGGCGCCGGTGCCGCCAGGCGGCGAAGCAGATCAGGGCCAGCAGGAGCAGCCCGAGTCGCTGCCGCATCGGGTGCGGCCCGTCGCCGCCGAGGGCGATGGCGAAGCCGTCCAGCGGGCTGAGCAGCCAGGTGTCGGGGCGGCCGGCCCGCAGGTGCGCGCGGCCGATCCAGACCAGCGCGGCGAGCAGGGCCAGGGTGCTGAGGAGTTGCCAGGCGAGCGCCCGTCCGGTCCGGGGCATCGGCAGTGCGGCGGGCGCGGCCCGGGATTCTCTGCCGATCCGCCGGGGCGTTGGCTGCTCCCACTGCTCGGACCGTTGGATACCGTGTGACGTTCTTCGTGCTCTATGAGGCATCTCGGCCACCGATGAGTCTCGGCTCGGTCCCCTTTCCTGACAAACCCGCACCTCCAGGCTAGGGATCGTGGTAACGGCTGTGGTCCGGAACGCCCGTTCTCGGGGGTCTCGTTGGGGTGGTCGCGTCTCGCCCGTACCAGTGGTTCCGTACCGGGGTCGCTTCCCTCCGGCGGGGGAGACCGGCCCGCCGGGCGCCCTGGTCGGCGCGGCGGCGCCGCTGGCGGTCGCGCTGTACCGGGCGGACCGCAGGTGGTGGCCGCTGGCCGGGGCGGCCTGGGGGCTGGGGCTGACAGTGGCCTCGCTGGCCTACCGGCGGCGTACCCGGCGCTGACGGCCGCCCGCGCGGCGGGGCGACCCCTTCCAGCGGAAACTGTCGAGCTGCCTCGTCTGTGCTACCTCCGATTCCGGCCGGGCAGGTCGAACAGGTTCGCCCGCTCCCGGGCGCTCGGACGGGTGCGTCAGTCGGGCGAGCCCGGAGCGGGGCGGCGTGCGTTCGTGTCGGCGTACCGGGACCGCATGGCGGGGCTGGCGGCGGGGCCGGCGGCGAAGACGAAGTCGTCGCCGTCCAGCCGGCGGCCGGTGGCCCGGTCCACCACCACGGGGTCGGCCTCGATGCCGGTCTCCCGGTCCACCAGGATCATGCTGCGCTCCTCGGGGCGGAGCCGGGAGTTGCCCCAGGCGGCCAGCGCGACCACGACCGGCCGGAGGCTGCGGCCGAGGTCGGTGAGGACGTACTCGTAGCGGTCCGGGCGGGTCTGGTAGCGGCGGCGCCGCAGCAGACCGTTGTCGGTGAGGGTCTTCAGCCGGCTGGTCAGGATGCTGGACGAGATCTTCAGGTTCGCCTGGAACTGGTCGAACCGGGTGTAGCCGTCGAAGGTGTCGTGCAGGATCAGCAGCGTCCACCACTCGCCGACGTGCCCGAGTGCGGTGGAGAGCGGACACTCGCGGTCCTCAAGTCTGATCTTGCCTGCCACCGGTTTGTCTCCCGTCGGGCCGCTGATGAGTTGATGCTAGTGTAGAAGCTACTAGCTTCTAGTTCGAAAGTAACTTAGGAGACCGATCGTGACCAGTGCCAACGCCGTCCCCGAGATCATCCACCGGTACTTCGCGTACGCCTCGCAGCAGGACGCCGAGGCCTACTTCGGGCTGTTCGCCGACGACGCCGTGGTCGAGGACGAGGGGAAGACGTACCGCGGCATCGCCGAGATCCGCCGCTGGCGGGGCCAGGTGCCGCTGGTCAGCTACGAGATCACCGACGTCGAGCAGACCCCGGCCGGGACGGTGGTCACCGCCACCATCACCGGAGACTTCCCCGGCAGCCCGTTCGCCGGGCTCCGCTTCCGGTTCGAGGAGTACGACGGCGCGGCGATCCGGCGACTCCGCATCGCCCCCTGACCGGGCAGGACCCGGACCAGTCGAACAACCGGGTCGACTGTCTGATTCAGGATTGACCAATCCAGGAGCGTGCTGACAGAGATCGATTATTGCTTACCGGTTTCCGATGGATGACGATTGATGCCCGGGGGGATCTTCCAAGGAGGCATCTCATGGCGGAAGCGACACAGGTCCCGGATGTCCAGTCCTATCCACTCGGCGCCAGCCGTCCCCCGCTCGCCGTGGCGGACCTTCCCGAGCCCGAGGAGGTCTTCAAGGTCCGCAGGCTCGGCCCCCGAGAACTGGTCAAGTACGCCCTCGGCCCGAGCCTGATCGCGCTGGGCATCTCGATCGGCAGCGGCGAGTGGCTGCTCGGCCCGCAGGCGGTCGGCCAGTTCGGCTTCGTCGGAGTCGGTTGGGTCATCCTGATCTCGGCGGTGCTGCAGACCTTCTACAACATCGAGTGCTCCCGGTACGTGATGGCCACCGGCGAGGCTCCGGTGGTCGGCTGGGGGCGGGTGCCGCCCGGCTACCTGCTCTGGGTACCGCTCTCGGTGTTCCTGGTGATCTTCGCGTTCATCGCCGGGGGATGGGCGGCCTCGGCCGGCCAGGGCATGTACGCGCTGGTGCACGGTGAGGCGCCGCCGTCCGGGGCGGAGGAGCCACGGCTCTGGGCGATCGCCCTGCTGGTGCTCGTCTTCCTGATCGCTGCCGGGGCGAAGCGGATCAGCCGGGCCCTCGAACTCGCCAACTGGGTGATGGTCAGCACCGTCCTGCTCGCCCTGCTGCTGGTGGCGTTGCTGGTGGTGCCCTGGGACATCTGGTGGGAGGGGATTCGGGGCTTCGTCACCCCGGCCGCGCCGCCGGAGGGGATCACCGCCACCCAGCTCGGCGGGCTGGCCGGGTTCACCGCACTCGTCTCCGGCCTCAACTGGTACGTGATGGGCCACTACCGGGACAAGGGCTACGGGATGGGCTTCCGGACCGGGTACATCTCCGGGCTGCGCGGCGAGCGGCGGGAACTGCTGGCCACCGGGGTCACCTTCCCGGACAACCCGGCGAACGCGGCCCGGTGGCGGCGCTGGTACCGGCTGCTGCTCATCGACATGTGGGGGATCTTCTTCGTCGGTGCGATGCTCGGCATGCTGCTGCCCACCATCCTGATGGCACAGGCGGTGCAGCTCTCCGGCGAGGCGCCGACCGCGTCGAACGTACCGACCTTCGTGGCCACCGCCCTCGAACCCGACTACGGGCCACTGATGTTCTACGGCATGCTGCTGATCGGCGTACTGGTGCTGTTCAGCACCCAGCTCGGCATCTTCGAGGGAATGGTGCGGGTCAGCACCGACGCCGCGCACGCGACCAGTCCCCGGCTGCGCCGGCTGCTGGAGGGCGACCCGCGCAAGTTCTACTACCCGTTCATGTTGCTGCTGCTCGTGATCATTTCAGTGGTGCTGCACCTGGCGGTGCCGGTCAACCTGGTGCAGTGGTCGGCCAACATGTCGAACCTGGGCGCGCTGCTCTATCCGTTCCTGCTGATCTACCTGAACAGCCGGCTGCCCCGGCCGGCGCGGCCGCGTCCCTGGCATTACGTACTGCTGGTGCTCAACGTGCTGTTCTTCGGCTTCTTCTTCGTCAACTTCATCGCCGACTTCATCGGTGACCCGCTGATCACGTTCTGAGGTGTGTCAGGAGAGGTCCCCTTCTCAGGCAGAATGCGAAAAGAGGGGGCCTTTCCTCGCAGGTGGGCCGGTGACGGGGGGCTCAACGGGCCGAGGTCGTCTCCCGTACCCAGGGCAGGGCCAACCACTCGATGGCGACCAGAGCGTAGTAGAGCACGATGCTCATGGCTCCGACCAGGATGATCGCGGCCCAGGCGGTCGCGCTGTCGGCGACCCCGCTGTACTGAAGGATCTGGAAGCCCAGCCCGGCGCCGTCCGCGGCGTAGAACTCACCGAGGACGGCGCCGATGGCCGCCAGCGGCATGGCGACCTTCAGACCGATGAACATCTGTGGCAGCGCGGCCGGGAACCGAACCTTGGAGAATGCCTGCCAGCGCGAGGCGTCCAGGGACCTGGCCAGTTCGGCCAGGTCCGCGGGGGTGGTGGTGAGTCCGGTCGTGGTGGCCAGGACGATGGGGAAGAACGCGAGCAGGACGACCATCGTCAGGATCGGCTTCTGACCGAAGTCCAGGGCGATGACCAGCAGCGGCGCAATAGTGATCTTCGGGACCGCGTTGACGGCCACGAGCAGCGGCGAAAACATCCGCTCGGTCGTGCGTGAGGCGGCCAGGGAGATGCCGATCAGGACTCCCGCGGCGGTGGCGAGCAGGAAACCGATCACGGTTTCCGCAGTGGTGGTCCAGGTGCCGTCGAGTAGCTCTCCCGGCTTGCGACGAAACGCGACCAGAACATCGGCCGGCGGCGGCAGGACCGCCGGGTGGACGAGCGGGTACGCGGTGGTGACGAGCCACCAGGTGGCGATCGCGAGCAGCAGCCCGAGGAGGGGCCACACCCCGGCGTACGCCACCCGGGCGGCGCTCCACCGGTCTCGGGTCGCGCGCGCCTCGGATCGAACCTCGACCATTTCAGGGCTTCGGCGTCAGGCTGGCGTCGACGATCTGCTCCGGCGTCACACCCGGGGGGATCGAGCCGGCGGTCTCCAACAGGGCGATACTGCCGGCCACCCGGCCCAGGTCGATTCCGCCAATTCCGGTCTCCGAGGCCACGTACGTGGCCATCAACTCCAACTCGGCGGCGGCCGGCGCGGCAGCCGCGGCCGGCACGTTCTTGTGGAGAATCTCCCCGGACTCCTCGGGGTTCGCGATGCTGTATTCCAGCCCCTTGAGCAGGGCAGCGGTGAACCGTTTGACCATGTCCGGATTCTCCGTCGCGATCTTCTTGGAGGTGACCAGCACGTTGCCGTAGAGGTCCCGCATGACGTCGCTGTACGGCAGGACGACTGCCTTCCTGCCCTTCGCGGCGGCCTCGACGGTCGGCTTGCCGACCACGAACTGCCCGATGCCCTGTACGCCCCCGCCGGCCAGCGTGCCGATCAGGGTCTGCGGGGTGCCGTTGACCCACTTGACCTTGCTCTCGTCGATCTCCGCGAGCTTGGCGTAGGTCGGGAACAGGTTCCGGACAACCGAACTGGGGCTGTCGGCCAGGGTCCTGCCTTCCAGGTCCTTCGGGACGGCGATTCCGTTGCCCTCCAGACTCATGATCGCGGCCATGGTCTTCTGCTGGATGGCGGCAACCGCGACGACGTCCTTGGCCTGTCCCTGCCCGGCGGCGAGGAGGAGACCGGTGAGGTCGAGCGGACTGAACGCGGCCCGCCCCGCGGCGATCATCTTGAGGTTCTCGGCGGTGGCGTTGCCGGGCTTGATGTCCACATCGAACCCAGCCTCCCGGAAGTACCCCTTTTCAAGGGCGACCCAGGCATACGCGTCACGCCCGAAGTTCCCGAAACTGGTCAGGTACGCCACCTTCTCCAAGGAGCCCGAGTCGCCGCCATCCGTGCCGCCGTCGGACGAGCCCGAGCAGGCGGCGGTGAGCAGCAACGTGGCGGCCAGGGCCGCGGCTGCGGTCGTACGCGCGAGTCTCACGACAACCTTCCTTTCGATCCGGCGGTACCCGACCGTCCGGAGTGGGGGTTGGGTTGAGTACGGGGGCCTTGGCCGAGGTGGCCGGGCGGGGAAGGCGGGAGAGTCCGCGTATAGCCTAGGAGAAAGCCACACCGCCGGCGAGGTCCGGTCCACACCAGCGCAATGCCACAATGGACCGGCGAACGGGGCCAATCCTTGCGCGCCGGGTGGCAATGACGCGAGTCATTACCGCACTGCTGCCCGCCGATGGCGGGGAAGGCGCAGGTGGGGCGGGAGGGGCATGACATGCGGGTAGCGATCTTCACCGAGCCGCACCGTGGCGCCAGCTACGACGACCAGCTCCGGATGGCTCGACTGGCCGAGGACTCCGGGTTCGACGGCTGGCTGCGGGCGGACCACTACCAGGCGATGGGTGACGACCCCGGGCTACCCGGCCCTACCGACGCCTGGCTCACCCTCGCCGGTCTGGCCCGGGAAACCTCGCGGATCCGGCTCGGCACGCTCGTCACCTCGGCCACGTTCCGACTACCCGGCCCGCTCGCCGTGCTGGTCGCCCAGGTCGACCAGATGAGCGGCGGCCGGATCGACCTGGGCATCGGCGCCGGCTGGTACGAGCGGGAACACCGCGCGCTCGGGATCCCGTTCCCGACCGTGGGCGAGCGGTTCGACCGGCTCGCGGAGCAGCTCGCCATCGTCACCGGACTGTGGAGCACTCCGACCGGTTCCCGGTTCAGCTACGCCGGCGACCACTACCAGCTACAGGACGCCCTCGGCCTGCCCAAGCCGATCCAGCTGCCAGGACCGCCGATCATCGTCGGTGGCCGGGGGCCGAAGCGGACACCGGAGCTGGCCGCCCGGTACGCGGACGAGTTCAACATGCCATTCCGGACGGTCGGGGAGACCGCCGAGGCGTACGAGCGGGTCCGCGAGGCGTGCGACCGGCTCGACCGCAGGGCAACCGGCCGTGATCCGCTGGTCCTGTCCGCCGGAATCGTGGTGGCGATCGGACGGACCGATGCCGAGGTACGGCGGCGCCTCGCACCGCTGCACGAGAAGAGCGCCCTGCCACCGGAGGACCCGGTGGCCGGTCCGCCGGCCCGGCTCGTCGAGCGAATCGGCGAGTTCGCCGAGGTCGGCACCACCCGGGTGCACCTGCGCCTGACCGAGCTCAGCGACCTCGACCACCTGGAACTCATCGCCGCCGAGGTGCTGCCGAAGCTCGTAGGATAGGCCTGGCTCACGACGCTGGCAGGAAGCCGTCGGCTGGGGTGGGGTCACCGACGCGGGAGGTGGGCATGACGGGGCCGGCGGAGCTGGTCGAGATCGCATCCGAGGCCGAGTTGCGGGAGCTGCTCGGCGAGCCGATGCCGCGGGCGGTGACCAAGGAGCGGGTACGACTGCACGAGATCGACCGCGAGTGGCTGGCCGCCTCGCCGTTCTGCCTGGTGGCCACGGCCGACCCGGCCGGCAACTGCGACGTCTCGCCCAAGGGCGACCCGGCCGGCTTCACCCTGGTGCTCGACGACACCACGATCGCCATTCCGGAACGTCCGGGCAACCGGCGCGCGGACGGTTTCCGCAACATCCTGGCGAATCCGCACGTCGGGCTGGTCTATCTGATTCCCGGCCGGGGCGAGACGCTGCGGATCAACGGGCGGGCCCGGCTGGTCCGGGAGGCGCCGTTCTTCGACCAGATGGTGGTCAAGGGGCACCGGCCGATCCTGGCGTTGGTCGTCGAGATCGAACAGATCTTCTTCCACTGCGCCAAGGCGTTCATGCGGTCGTCGCTGTGGCGGCCGGAGACCTGGCACCCGGAGGTACTGCCGCCGCAGCCGCAGATCGTCAAGCGGGTCCAGCAGACCGAGGAGTCGCTGGAGGAGCTGGAGCGCTACTACGGCGCCGAGTACGCTCGCCGGCTCTACCAGGGCTGACCGCACGTCCGGTCCCGTCACCGGGTGGAGAGCAGCCGGTCGACGGGGAGCCGCCGGATGGAGGCGTCGAGCACCTGGGCGGTGTGCGCCACGGCGATCCCACCGGCCGCGCCCGGCTCGACCGAGGCCGTACCACCGAGCCGGGGGATGGCGGCGGTGATCTGCATCAGGCAGCCCGGGTTGGCGGTCACCAGGAGTCGGGCGCCGGTGGCGAGCACGTCCGTGGCCTTGCGCTCGCCGAGCCGGGCCGCCGGCTCCGGGTTGAGTACGTTCCACACCCCGGCCGAGCCGCAGCAGAGTTCCGGGTCGGCGATCTCGCGCAGTTCCAGTTCCGGAATGGCCCGGAGCAGCTCCCGGGGCTGACTGCGTACCCCCTGGGCGTGCCCGAGATGGCAGGCGTCGTGATAGGCGACGCTGACCGGCAGCGGGTGTCGCCGGGCCACCGGGCCGAGTTCGACGAGGAGTTCTGCGAGGTCGCGCACCCGGGCGGCGAACCCGGCGGCCCGCCCGGCGTAGGCCGGGTCGTCGGCGAGCAGTTGGCCGTATTCCTTCAGGGACGAGCCGCAGCCGGCCGCGTTGACCACGAAGTAGTCGATGCCGGTGTCGGCGAAGGCGTCGATCAGGTTCCGGGCGAACGCCTGCGCCTCCGCCTCGCGTCCGTTGTGCACACTCAGCGCGCCACAGCAGCCCTGCCGACCCGGATTGATCACCACCTCGCAGCCCTCGGCGGCCAGCACCCGGGCCGTCGCCGCGTTCACCCCGGGAAAGAAGGCGCTCTGCACGCACCCGGTGAGCATCCCCACCACCGCCCGGCGCGGCCCGTACGCCGGTACCCGGTCGGGTGCCTTCGGCGCCCGGGTCAGCCGGGGCGCCAGTGACTCCAGGGCGGCCAGCGTCGGCGCCAGCCGGGGCAGCAGCCCGCTCCTGGCCACCAGTCGACGCAGCCCGCTGGCCTGGTACGCCCGCAGCGGTCCGCGCAGCAGCCGCAGCCGCTTCGGGTACGGGAAGAGCGCGAAGATGGCGGCCCGGAGCGCCCGCTCCCGGGCGGGTCGGTGGTGCCGGCGCTCCACCTGCTGCCGGGTGTTCTCGATCAGGGTGTCGTAGCGGACCCCGGAGGGGCACGCGGTGACGCAGGCCATGCAGCCCAGGCAGGCGTCGAAGTGCCCCACCATCGAGTCGCTGAGCGGTTCGCCCTCCAGGCCCTGTCGCATCAGGTGGATCCGGCCCCGGGGCGAGTCCATCTCCTCGCCCCACAGCACGTACGTCGGGCAGGTGGGCAGGCAGAATCCACAGTGCACGCAGTCGGCGACGAGGTCGGCCGGCGGTGGCCGGTGCCCGTCGAAGGCGGGCCCGCCGGGCGCCGGCCCGAGCAGTCCGAGCACGTCCCGGGGCGCGCTGGCCGGCCGGGTACCGCCGGGCGACGGCGCCTCAGGCGCCGGCGGGCTGGCACCGGCTGCGGCGGATCCGGGCGGGAGCGGGTCGGGTGCCGTCATCAGATTCCTCCCACGAAGCGTCCGGGCGCCAGCCGTGCGTCGGGATCGAACCGCTGCTTGACCCGGCGCATCAGCTCCAGCCCCTCCACCGGCCCCCACAGGTCGACCCGGTCCCGGACCCGGTCCGGCGCGGTCAGCACCACGGCGTGCCCACCGGCCTCGGTGGCCGCCCCGCGCAGCTCCTCGACGACCCGGGCCACCCGGTCCGGCCGGGCCGCCGCCGGCAGGCCGGCGTAGAGGACTCCGGTGCCGGCCGAGCCGCGTACCCCGATCGGCACGTCGTGCCGGTCACCCGCCGCCCGGGCCGCGGCCAGCAGGTCGGGTACCCCGGAGAGCACCGCCGTGAGCTTGAGCCCGGTGTCGCCGGGCTGCCAGGGGTACCGTCCCCACCAGGGCGGCGCCTCCTCGGTCTGCACCGCGTCGGCGCCGAGCAGTCGGGCGGCGACCTCGGCCCGGCCGGCCACTCCGGCCGGAGTCCCCTCCAGCAGCAGCACCGTCTGATAACCGCCGCCGGGTGGCGCCTCGACCTCCAGGGCGGTCGGCACCAGCTGGGCCCCGAGCACCGTGCCGAGCAGCCGTCCGACCCGTTCGACGCCGTGCACCCCGGCACCGGCCGTGCGACAGCGCACGTACGCCCGGGCGGCCGGCACCGGGTGCAGCCGGAACACGCACTCGGTGACCAGCCCGAGCGTGCCGTACGCCCCGGTGACCAGCTTGCCCAGGTCGTAGCCGGCGACGTTCTTCACCACCTTGCCCCCGGCGTGCGCCACCACCCCGTCGGCGCGGACCAGGGTGACCCCGATCAGCAGGTCCCGCACGGTGCCGTAGAGCATCCGGCGTGGGCCGCTGCCGTTCACCGCGACCGCGCCGCCGACGGTGGCGCCGCCGACCGGATCGTCCAGCCCCAACTGTTGCCCGGCCGGGGCGAGCGCGTGCTGGAGTTCGGCCAGCGGGGTCCCGGCCCGGACCACCGCGATCAGGTCGCCGGCGGCATGCTCGACCACTCCGGCGAGCCGCCGGGTCTGCACCACCAGGTCGAGGCTGCGCGGCGGGTTGCCCCAGTCCGACCTGCTGCCGCCGCCGGCGAAGACCACGCTGAGCCCGAGTCCGGCGGCGGCCCGCAGCAGCGCCGCCGCCTGCGCGGTCGAGCCGGGCGCCGCGACGATCCGGGCCGGTACGCCGCCGACCGCGTCCGCCGGCCCGGCCGGCCGGACCAGGTCGAAGCCGGCCCCGGCCGTGCCGTCGCGGGTCGAGCTGTCCCGGGCCGTGCCGTCCGGCCCGGTGCCGGCCGGGCGGGCACCGTTCGGGCGGGTGCCGGCCGGTGTCGTCGGGTCGTCGTCACCGGCCGAGGCGATCGCGGCCCGGAGCGTGTCGAGGTGTGCGGTGGTGGTGTCGGGTCCGGGCATGGCTCAGAACACCTCCGCGATGCCGGCCTCCTGGAGCGGATGCGCGCCCCTGTGCCGGCCGGGCACCTCGCCGCAGAGCCGGGGAGTGGGGAAGATCTTGCCGGGGTTGGCCAGCGAGCGCGGATCGAAGGCGCAGCGCAGCAACTGCATGGTGTCCAGGTCGTCGTCGGTGTACATCCGGGGCAGGTACTTCGCCTTGTCCATCCCGACGCCGTGCTCCCCGGTGATCGACCCGCCGTACGCGACGCAGAGGTCGAGAATGGCGCCGGAGAGTTCCTCGGCACGCTCGGCCTGCCCGTCGACGGCGTCGTCGAAGAGGACCAGCGGATGCAGGTTGCCGTCCCCGGCGTGGAAGACGTTCGCCACCCGGATTCCGCGCTCGGCGGCGAGTTCGCCGATCCGGCGCAGCACCTCCGGCAGCGCGGTACGCGGGATCACCCCGTCCTGCACGATGTAGTCCGGGCTGATCCGGCCGACGGCGGCGAACGCCGACTTGCGTCCCTTCCAGAAGAGTGCCCGTTCGGCGTCGTCGGCGGCGATCCGGATCTCGAACGCGGCGTTGGCCCGGCAGAGCCGCTCCACCTCCGCGAACTGCGCCTCGACCTCGGCGGCCGGGCCGTCCAGTTCGACGATCAGCACCGCGCCCGCGCAGGCCGGATAGCCGCAGTGCACCGCCGCCTCGGCCGCCTCGATGGCGAGCGCGTCCATCATCTCCACCGCCGCCGGCACCACCCCGGCGGCGATGATCGCCGAGGTCGCCGCGCCGGCCGCGTCCGTGCTGGCGAAGGCGGCGAGCAGGGTACGCACCGACTCCGGCAGCCGGACCAGTCGGACGGTGACCTCGGTGGCGATCCCGAGGGTGCCCTCGGAGCCGACGAAGGCGCCGACCAGGTCGTAGCCGGGGCTGTCCGGTGCCGCCCCGCCGAGCCGGACCAGGTCGCCGTCCGGGGTGACCACCTGCAACCCGAGCACGTGGTTGGTGGTGAAGCCGTACTTCAGGCAGTGCGCCCCGCCGGAGTTCTCCGCCACGTTCCCGCCGATCGAGCAGATCTGCTGGCTGGACGGGTCCGGGGCGTAGTAGTAGCCGTACGGGGTGGCGGCCCGGGTGACCGCCAGGTTGATCACGCCCGGCTCGACGACGGCCCGTTCGTCGGCCGGCAGCACCTCCCGGATGGTGCGCAGCCGGGAGGTGACGACCAGCACCCCGTCGGGGTGCGGCAGGGCGCCGCCGGAGAGCCCGGTGCCGGAGCCCCGGGCCACGAACGGCGCCCCGGCGGCCACGCAGGCCCGGACCGCCAGGACGCACTCCTGGGCGGTCCGCGGCAGCACCACCAGCGCCGGCACCACCCGGTATTGAGCCAGCCCGTCACACTCGTAGGTCCGTAACCGGGCCCGGTCGTCGATCACCTGCTCGTCGCCGAGGGCGCCGCGCAGCTCGGCGGCCAACCTCTCGATCTGGGGTCGGGGCATCGTCGACCTCCGGTCTCAGCGCGGCGCGGTGGCCGGCGCGCCACTGCGCGCCTCGGCCGCCACGCGTCGGGTCTCAGGGCACTTCTTCGCCGCTTCCGTTCGTCGTCGTCAAGATGTCTCCGGCTCAGGGCATCCGCTCGTACGCGGGCAGGGTGAGGAAGTCGACGAACTCGTCCGCCACGGCGACCTCCATGAACAGCCCGCGTGCCTCGGCGTACCGGCCGGGGTCGGTGCCGAGCTTGCCGATCTCCTCGTCGGCGATCCGCTCGACCAGTTCCCGGGTCACCCGGACGCCGGTGTCCAGCGTGACGTCGTTGTGCAGCCACTGCCAGACCTGGGAGCGGGAGATCTCGGCGGTCGCCGCGTCCTCCATCAGGTTGAAGATGGCGACCGCGCCGGAGCCGGCCAGCCAGCTCGCGAGGTATTGGATGCCGACGCTGACGTCGTTGCGCAGTCCCGCCTCGGTCGGGGCGCCGGGGGTGGCCGCCACGTCGAGCAGTTGCGCCGCGCTGACCCGTACCTCCTCGCGGGTCCGGTCGAGCTGGTGCGGCCGGTCGCCGAGTACGCCGTCGAAGACCTCGCGGCAGACCGGCACCAGATCGGGGTGGGCCACCCAGGAGCCGTCGAAGCCGTCGTTCGCCTCCCGGGTCTTGTCGTCCCGGACCTTCGCCAGGGCAATCTCGTTGACCTGCGGGTCCCGCCGGCTGGGGATGAAGGCGGCCATCCCGCCGATCGCGTGCGCGCCGCGCCGGTGACAGGTCCGGACCAGCAGTTCGGTGTACGCCCGCATGAACGGCGCGGTCATCGTCACCGCGTTCCGGTCCGGCAGCAGGAAGTCGGCACCCCGGGTACGGAACTTCTTGATCACGCTGAACATGTAGTCCCAGCGGCCGGCGTTCAGCCCGGCCGAGTGCTCGCGCAGCTCGTAGAGGATCTCGTCCATCTCGAACGCGGCCGGGAAGGTCTCGATCAGCACGGTGGCCCGGATCGTGCCGCGCGGGATGCCGAGCCAGTCCTGGGCGGCGGCGAAGACGTCGTTCCAGAGCCGCGCCTCCAGGTGGCTCTCCAACTTGGGCAGGTAGAAGTACGGGCCGGAACCGGCGTCGAGCTGCGGCCGGGCGCAGTGGAAGAAGTAGAGGCCGAAGTCGACCAGGCTGCCGGAGGTGGGCTCGCCGTCGACCAGGATGTGCTTCTCCGGCAGGTGCCAGCCGCGCGGCCGGACCACGATGGTCGCCAGCTCGCCGTCGCGCAGCCGGTAGTGCTTCCCCTCCGGGGTGCGCAGTTCCAGCTTGCGGGCGATCGCGTCCCGGAGGTTGAGCTGCCCCTCGATCACGTTGGGCCAGAGCGGGGTGTTGGCGTCCTCGTGGTCGGCGAGCCAGACCCTGGCGCCCGAGTTGAGCGCGTTGATGGTCATCTTGGCGTCGGTCGGTCCGGTGATCTCGACCCGCCGGTCGACCAGCCCGGGTGCCGGCTCGGCGACCCGCCAGTCAGCGGCCCGGATCTCCGCCGTCTCCGGCAGGAAGTCGAGGGTGCCGCCGGCGGCCAGTGCCGCCGCCCGGTCGTCGCGCAGCGCCAGCAGTTCCCGGCGGCGGCCGTCGAACGACCGGTGCAACCGGGCCACGAAGTCGAGCGCTTCGCCAGTGAGTATCTCCTGGTAGCGGTCGTTCATCGGTCCGGTGACCTGGACGCCCTGCGGCAGCTTCATCGCCGACCTCCTCGTAGGTGATCCCCGTGATCAGGGTACGGCGCTCCGGGCGTTCCGGCCCGGCGTGATCGACCCGGATCACGGGGATCGTGGTGGTGCACCGGCTCAGCGGATCGCGCCGCCGTTGGCCCGGCAGGTGTCCCGGACGTGCCAGAAGTCGCTCAGGTAGTCGTCGTGGATGCCCCGGCCCATGATCCGCAACATCGCCTCGTCGGCCTGGCGTAGTGCGGAGACGTTGTAGTTGTGGCTGCCGGTGAAGACCCGGGGCACGATGTCGTCGTCGTACGCGCCGTCGATGATCATGTATTTGTTGTGCGTCCGGATGTCCCGGCCCGGCCCGACGTTGTAGTCGCACTGGGTGAGCTGGACGTTGCTGCCCAGCGCGTTCAGCACCCCGGCGTTCGCCTCGCTGTAGACGACGTCGACCCAGCAGCCGGCGTTGCGCAGCGCGGTGAGCTTCTTGGCCACCTCGGGCCGGTTGAACGAGAACATGTTGACCCGGACGTCGGTCTGCCGGCGGGTGCCGTTGTCGTCGTACGAGCAGGAGGCGACCGAGTCGAGCACGCTGACGACGGTGTCGGTGGCCGGGTCGCTGACCGGCTGCCCGGAGCGCTCCCGCCGGGGGAAGAAGTACGCCCGGTACGTCGTGCCGGTCGGGGTGCCCCAGTAGTAGTTGTTGTTGCCGGCCGAGTTGTAGCGGTACGACCGCAGGTCCGCGAAGTACTGCCGGTACGCCTGGTAGGTGGTGGCGTCGCTGAAGGTCAGCCCGTTGTTGTACGCCTCGTTCGCGTCCCACCAGCCCAGGTTCGCCGAGCCCTGGAAGACCACGTTGGACACCGTCGAGCCGTTGTTGAGCACGATGCTGGACGCGATCAGGAACTTGTTGTGGTTGTAGGCGGTCACCGACGAGTCGGTGTAGTCGATCCGGCGGGTGCCGATGCAGCCCCGG
Source organism: Plantactinospora sp. KLBMP9567 (assembly GCF_033446045.1). NCBI lineage: Bacteria > Bacillati > Actinomycetota > Actinomycetes > Micromonosporales > Micromonosporaceae > Plantactinospora > Plantactinospora sp. KLBMP9567. The sequence continues at coordinate 54,957 of NZ_JAWQRR010000053.1, forward strand.
TCGGCGCTGGGAAACCTGTCGGCGCAGTGCACGATGTACGACCCGGCGGTGTCGTTGCTGCCGAGCACCGGCAGCAGCCGCTGGTACGGCCGCTGGCTGACCTGCTCGTGATCCAGGATGATTTTGACGCGTACCCCCCGCTGGTGCGCGTTCAGCAGTCGTCCGGGCAGGTCGGGAGTGGTCTCCGAGTCGGTGACGTCGGTGACGCCGAACCCGAACCAGGACATCTGGATCTCGCCGCCGGCCGGTACCCGGTCGATGATCCGGGCGAGCTGGATGAAGATCGCGTTCTGCTGGGCGGCCGTGCCGGTCGGCCGGTTGAAGACCGCGTCGTTCATCGTCGGATCCGGCTCGGCGGCGCTGGCCGGCCCCGCGCCCAGCGTCGGTGCGCCGAGCGTGCCGGCGGCGAGGATGAAGACGAGTGCCGACCGGGCGACCAGGCGTGGCGAAAATCTACGCATCCACATGGCTAGATGATTGCATCGAACTGTGACCCACGGAACCTCCGTTCCCGGTACGGATCGGCCGGCCGGCGCGGTTGCCCCGGAGGTGAGCGGTCGGGACGTCGACGTGGTGGTGATCGGGGCCGGTCAGGCGGGACTCTCCGCCGGCTACTTCCTCGGCCGGAGCGGGTTCGCGCCGGAGACCGGCTACGTGCTGCTGGACGGCGGCGCCGGACCGGGCGGCGCCTGGCGGGACCGCTGGCCGACGCTGCGGATGTCCGCCGTGCACGGCGTACACGACCTGCCCGGCCGGGCGCTCGGCGAGGTCGACCCGGACCGGCCGGCCGCCGAAGTGGTCGCCGACTACTTCGCCGGGTACGAGCGGGAGTTCGGCCTGCCGGTGCACCGCCCGGTGAACGTGACCGGGGTGCACGACCGGGACGACGGCCGACTGGAGGTGCGGACCGGCGCCGGGCGGTGGCGTACCCGGGCGCTGGTCAACGCGACCGGGACCTGGCGGCACCCGTTCTGGCCGTACTATCCCGGCCAGGAGTCGTTCGCCGGCCGGCAGTTGCACACCGCCGACTACCGGGGACCGGCCGAGTTCGCCGGCCGCCGGGTGGTGGTGGTCGGCGGCGGCACCTCCGCCCTCCAGTTGCTGGACGAGATCGCCACGGTCGCCGCCGAGACCCGCTGGGTCACCCGACGGCCGCCGGTGATCGTCGAGGGTGCGTACACCCCGGAGTGGGGTCGGGCCGCGGTGGCCCGGGTCGACGCCCGGGTCCGGGCCGGACTGCCGCCGGCCAGCGTCGTCGCCGCGACCGGTCTGGTGTGGACGGAGCAACTGCGCCGGATGCGGGCGCAGGGCCTGCTGCACCGGCTGCCGATGTTCGCCCGGATCACCCCGGACGGCGTCGTCTGGCCCGACGGCAGCGGGTTCGCCGCCGACGTCATCGTGTGGTGCACCGGATTCCGGGCCGCCCTCGACCATCTCGCGCCGCTGAGGTTGCGGGGGCCGGGTGGCGGGATCGTGATGGACGGGACCCGGGCGGTCGCCGACAACCGGGTGCACCTGATCGGGTACGGACCGTCGGCGAGCACGATCGGCGCGAACCGGGCCGGCCGGTCCGCCGTGCGAGAGATAAGGCGGCTGCTCGACGCGGCGTCGGCCCCGGCCGAAATGCCGTGCTGACCTGCTAAAACGTCCCGCCGAACGGGTTCCGGAGACCCCCTAACACGCCCCGCCGGGCGGCTCACCGCATTTGACGAATCGGGCTGGAAGCGGCAACGTAGGGCAAGTACGGCCTGTCGCCACGAGCTGGGGGCTCGGCGCGACGTGCACCGGCCGTACCCAGGCGTCAGCCCGGTCCGCGCAGCGTGTGGACCAGACGAACGGGCTGGCTACATGACCGATGGCCGCCGCGCTGTAGGACCCAGTTGGCCGGCGCGGGTGCCCCGGGGCACGCCCGCCGGATGGGCGCACGGGCCGAGCACACGAAAATCCACGAGGAGTCTGCATGCTCACCATGACCGAGAACGCCGTACTCGTGATCCGGGACCTGACCGCACAGCAGGAGGTGCCGGACGGCGCCGGCCTGCGGATCGCCAGCGACCTCACCGCCGGGTCGCTCAACCTCACCCTGGCGGAGAGCCCCGCCCACGGTGACCAGGTGGTGGACAGCGACGGGGCCCGGGTCTTCCTCGACCCGCAGGCCGCGCAGATCCTCGACGACAAGGCCTTGGACGCCGCGGTGGACGCACAGGGTGCGGTGCAGTTCGGCTTCGCGGAGCAGGGCCCGACGGTCTGACGCCGTACCCCGGACTTCGACCTGGATCGGGTCTCCCGCCGGCTGGGATCACCGGCGGGCGGCCCGGTCCTGGTCCGGTACAGTCCAACCGTGCATCGCTGCTTCCCCATCACCCCGCCCCCGCGCTCCTGAGCGGGGCGACAACCCCAGCGCGTCGCGCCGATCCGGCCGGTGCGCTGTTCCCTGTCGGGTGATCCTGGGCTCGTCCCGCTTCCGCGACCACGTCCCCCCTCGTCGCAGGAGCGCGAACCCTCATGCACACCTCTTCCGCACCACTGGCTGCCGTGCGCCCCCGGTCCGGTGCCGGCCTGTGGTTTCTGATCGTCTCTGGCACCCTGTGGGGCACCGGTGGGCTCACCGGCAGTCTGCTGGGTCGGCACACCGGGCTCTCCCCGGTCGCGGTCGCCGGATACCGGCTCGCCGTCGGCGGGATCCTGATCGTGGCCTTCCTCGCCCTCACCGGACGCCGCCCGCCGTGCGGCCGGGCGGCCTGGACCCGGATCGCCGTCTTCGGCGCGCTGGCCGCGCTCTACCAGGTCTGTTACTTCGGCGCGGTGTCGCTGACCTCGGTCAGCCTCGCCACCCTGGTCACCATCGGTGCCGCGCCACTGCTGGTGCTCTCCGCCGAGGCCGTCACCGGCCGGCGCCGGGTGGACCGGCGTACCACCGGGACCTGCACGCTGGCGGTGGCCGGGCTGGTGCTGCTGGTCGGGCTGCCGGCCGGCGGCTTCGGGGCACTCGCGGTGCTCTCCAGCGCGCTGCTCGCGCTGGTCTCCGCCACCGGGTTCGCCGCGATCACCCTGGTCGGGGCCCGGCCGGTGCCGGGACTCGACGAACTCGCCGGCACCGGGTACGGCTTCACCCTCGGCGGGCTGCTGGTGGCACCACTGGCCGCCGGCACGGTGGGGCTCGGCTTCCCGCCCGGTCCCGCCGCCCTCGGGCTGCTGGTCGCGCTGGGCACCGGGCCGACCGCGGTGGCGTACCTGCTCTACTTCCGCGGGCTGCGTACCGTCCGGCCCGGCACCGCGGCGCTGTTGGCACTGCTGGAGCCGCTGGTCGGCGCGGTGCTCGCCGCGCTGCTGCTCGGTGACCGGCTCGGCCCGGTCGGCCTGCTCGGCGCGGCGCTGCTCGGTACCGCCGTGGTGCTCGCCGCCCGCTCACCGGCCGCGCCCGCATAGAGTCGCGGGCCGGATGTCCACCGCCCCCGTCTCCGGCCGGGACCGTGCCGGGCCGGGACGGGGGGGGAGGGAGACGACAGGACTCCGACGAGCGGGCCCGTCGCTTCCACACCCGCAACGGTTGGGTGGACGACGACTACCACCGGCCGGACGATCCGCGCATCGGGTCGTACCGGATGCGGGGTTACCGGCTCGCGGCGCCGGCGGCGCCCACCGGGGCCAGCCCGGTGCCACCCGGCTCGCTTCCGTCCGACGCCGCAGGACCGGCCGGGCGCGGCTGACCGGTGCGGTGAACGGCGCCCGCCGGGCCGGCGAGCCGGACCAGCTCGGGCAGCACCTGGCCGAGCGGCGCGTCGATGGTCAGCTCGGCGTAGTCGTCGCCCCGGGTCGGGCCCTGGTTGACGATCACCACCGGGATGTCGAGCTTCGCTGCCCGGATCACGAACCGGCGGCCGGACATCACCGTCAGGGACGAGCCGAGCACCAGTAGCAGCCGGGCCCGCTCGACCAGGTCGAAGCAGGTCCGGACCCGGTCCGGCGGTACGGACTCGCCGAAGAAGACCACGTCCGGCTTGAGCATGCCGCCTGGGCACGCCTGGCAGTCCACGGTCTGGAAGCCCTCGACCAACTCGTCCGGCAGCTCGACGTCGCCGTCCGGGTTGACCGTGTCGGAGTTGGCGGCGAACCGGGGATTGGCGTCCCGGAGCCGCCGATCCAGCGTCTCCCGGTCGGTGGTCTCGGCACAGCCCAGGCAGATCACCCGGGCCAGGCTGCCGTGCAGTTCGACCACGGACCGGGCGCCGCCCGCCTGGTGCAGGCCGTCCACGTTCTGGGTGAGGATGCCGGCCAGCAGCCCGCGCCGGTCGAGTTCGGCGACCGCCCGGTGCCCGGCGTTCGGAGCAGCCCGGGCGATGGTACGCCAGCCGAGGTGGCTGCGCGCCCAGTAGCGGCGCCGGGCCAGCGGGTCGCCGACGAACGCCTGGTACGTCATCGGGGTGTGCCGGCGCAGCGCCCCACTCGGTCCCCGGTAGTCGGGGATCCCGGAGTCGGTCGACAGGCCGGCACCGCTGAGCACCACCACGTCGCCACCGGTCAGCAGGTGCGCCAGCGAGGCGTAGCGTTCGGCGCTCGGGTTGTCCACCCGTCCATGCTGCCTCGCCGGACACCCCCGTGGCGAGTCGGCGATGCGCGGCGAGCACGGCGCCGGCCAGGGGTAACGCGGATCACCGATTCCTTTCTGCCCCAACCGTGCGGCCCGTTCCCCCGGTCAGAGTGCCGGGCACCCCACAACCACCGTAGCGGCCGACGGAGGCGGCGCCGGTGTGGTTCCGCCCGGTGCCGCCTCGGCCGGCGGGGTGCTGAAGGTGAGTGGTTCGGAGAGCGGGCTCAGGGTGTAGCCCGAGCCGGCCAGCGCGGCGGCGCGCACCGCCACGGTGTACTCGGTGCCCGGGATCAGCGCGACGAAGGTGACCGTGGTGGACGGCATTGAGGAGAAGCCCTGCCACTCGCCGTCCACCAACCGCAGCGTGGAATACCGGAAGACCGGGCCGGCGGACGGCGCCCAGCGCAGTGTGGCGCCGGTCGGGGTGATGCCGCTGGCCACCGGTTGACCGGGCGGCGGGAGCGGGATCAGCGGATCGGCCTGGGCGGAGGCCGCCGGCAGGGCCAGCAGGGCGACCACGGTGAGGACGGCGGTGGGCAGGACGGTGGGCAGCTTGCGTCCGAGCATGACGAGAGCCCTTCTGAGTACGACTGCTTCAGCCCCCGGCTCCTATTGACAGTTATCAAACTATGCCGGCTCCGACCTGTCCACATCCCGCCCCCGGTCGGACGGTGATCCCTGTCCTCGATCGGACAGGCGTACTAAGTGTGGTCATGTGTTGACGGAGAGTAATGTCGGTTGCGGGCAGGTACCGCCCGTCGGGCTCGCGCCACCCTCACCGTGGCCCGCCCGCAATCCCTCGTCAACGGGCCGGGAACGGCCCGACCAGCAAGGAGCACCGCCATGTCCGAGACCAGCGAGGCCAGGCACGCGGCAGCCGACGAACAGCCCACCGTCGCCACCGACGACCAACCGCCCGCCGAGGGCACCGAGGCGGACGGGGTCGGCGTCGCCGCCGTACCCGCCACCGCCGCCGGACTGCCAGCCACCGCCCAGGGCCATTTCGCCGTGGTGAACGCGAACGGAACCCTTGCCAGGGGCTTCGGAGCCGTCTCGTCGAGCCGGCTCACCACCGGGCAGTATCAGGTGATCTTCATCCAGAACGTGGCCGCCTCGGCCTTCACCGCGACCATCGGCCTGACCGGCAGCGTCGGCACCTCACCGCCCGGCGAGATCGCCGTGGTCGGCCGGGCCGGCGTTCCGGCCGGGGTCTTCGTGCAGACCTGGAACAGCTCCGGCGTCCCCGCCGACCGCGCGTTCCACCTGCACGTCTCCTCCTGAACCACACACAGCGACGCCAAGCCGGCGCGCCACCGGCCGGGCGTCCGCTGGGCCAGGCGGGAACCGCCTGGCCCCCGGTCCCCGCGGTGCGGCCCGGCACCGCGGGGACCGGCCCGCTGAGGGCTGGTGGTGGTGGCTGTCGGCTGGGCGGCAACTGGCCAGCGCGCCCCCGGTGCGGCCCGGCACCGCGGGGACCGGCCCGCTCGGGGCTGGTGGGTGATGGCCGTCGGGCGGGGGAGGAAGCTGCCACGAGCGCGCGGCGCCGCCGGTGGAACGTTGGCGTCGCCGCGCTCTGGCCGTCTCCCGCCCGCGCAGCCCATCGGCGGTACGCCAGCGAGGACCTGGCTCGACCGGTCCGTCTCGTCGGTCGTTCCGGCTAGGTGTGGGGTTTCCCACCGTGCCCCGAAGCAAACCCGATGCCCGGCCGGACCTGGTAGGGGCCGACCCGGCTGGGTTTCGGGGCGTCCCAGCGGTCACATCCGTCCCAGGAAGCGCGGAATCAACGCCCCGCTTCCTGGGTAAGGAGGGGGCATGGAGCACTTCACGATCGCTACCGTCGCCGAGGAGAGCCCGGACTTCCGCCGGGTGTTGTGGACCGGCAAGAACACCCAGTTGGTCATCATGACGATCCCGCCGGGCGGCGAGATCGGCGAGGAGGTGCACGAGGAGATCGACCAGATCCTCACCTTCGTCAGCGGTACCGGCGAGGCCCGGGTCAGCGGCCAGACCCGCAAGGTGACCCAGGGCGACCTGGTGGTCGTACCGGCCGGGCGGAAGCACAACTTCGTCAACACCGGCCCCAACCCGCTGGTGCTCTACACCATCTACGGCCCTCCGGAGCACGCCGACCAGGCGGTGCACCACACCAAGGAGCAGGCCGACGCGATGGAGGAGGCCGGCAAGGACGAGCCGCCGACGAGCTGACCGGGGTACGGCCGCGTCAGCCCATCGGTTCCGCGAGGAGGTCGAGGGTGAGCGCGGCCGTCCAACTGAAGGCCGGAGAGCCGATCCCGGTACCGCTGTCGGGGTGGAAGTACTCGTAGTAGCCGGAGTTTCGGGCCAGGTCCAGCAGCGCCGAGCGAAGCGTGTCGGCCAACCCGTCCCGGCCATGCGTACGCAGTCCGGACCGGAGCAGCCAGTTGATGTTGAACCAGACCGGTCCGCGCCAGTACCGGAACGGGTCGAAGTCGACGGCGGAGCGGTCGTAGCTGGGTACCGGCATGGGGCCGGCCCCGAACCGAGCCGACTCCAGCACGGTCACCAGGCTCGCCACCTGCGCGGCCGGCAGCCCCGGCAGGACCAGTGGCAGCAGCCCGTTGACGCATCGGGCCGGGCTGTGCCGGCCGGTCCGGACGTCCAGCGCGTGGAACATGCCGGTGGCCGGGACGAAGAGCCGGTCCACCAGTTGCCGGGTGATCGCGGCGGCCCGGTCCCGGTGCGGTGCCGGGTCGGCGCCGACCACCTCGGCGATCCGGGCCAGCGCCAGCTCGGCCGCGCCACGCAGCGCGTTGAACCCGGGGCACTCGACCAGGAACGGATGCCGTACCGCCAGATCCGCGTCCCGGTAACCCCCGTCCCGGTACGACAGCGCGATGGTCAGGTAGCGGGCGTAGTCGTCGTCGGTGGGGCGGTGGTCGGAGGAGACGATCTGGTTGTCCCGCCGGGCATACCGGCGCAGCACCTCCGCCGCCACCGGTACGGCGCCGAGCGCCTCGTCCCAGCACGGGCTGTTGTCGAGCCCGGACTCCCACGGATGCACGATCGCGGCGAGCCCGGTGCCGCCGACGTCCCGGGCGGTGGCCAGGTATTCCTGCTGGGCGACGAGTCGCGGATAGAGCCAGCGAAGTTCCGCTGTGGCCGCCTCGTCCGGCGCGCGCCGATAGACCTCCCAGGCGCCGACCGCGTGCACCGGTGGCTGGACTATCCCGCTGCTCAGCCTGGCCGGCCCGGCACCGCTGCCCGAGGTGCCGATGCCACCGGACGCCGCCCTGCCGTTGGGGATCGGGAGCCCGCCGGATGCCGGAACGCCGCTGGCGGCCGGCCGGTCGCCAGCGTGCGTCACCCCACCGGGGCCGGGTGGACCGCCGCCGGTCCAGAAGGTCGGGCCCGGGAAGTAGTCGCGTTCGGTGACCCCAGGGTCGAAGACGATGTGCGGCACCCGCCCGTCCGGCCACTGCGCCACGAACAGGCTGCGCAGGTCGCGCCAGGCGCGGTCCGGTGCGACGTGGGCCAGCCCGATGCTGATGAAGCCGGCGTCCCAGCTCCACTGGTGCGGGTAGAGGGTACGGGACGGCACCGTGTGGGTGCCGGTCCAGTTCGCGCTCAGGATCGCGGCCGCGCCGCGCCAGGTCTCCGCGTCGGCCTCGCCGAGGTGCTCCGGTACGTCAACTGGTTCGCTCGATCCGGTCGCCCGGACGCGCTTCGCGGCGTGAGACATAACCACTCAACGCCTAGTGCCGGTACGCCGTCGTTGTCAAATTTCGGTCCGCCTCGCCGCCCCCCGGTCCGACCACCGGCGTCGACCCACCGGGGCGCGGCCACCGGGAGGTCGCCGGGGTCGCCCCGCGACCGGGAGATCGCCGACGTCATCCCGCCACCGGCAGGCCGTCCACGTCGACGGTCTCCGGGTACTTCAGCCCGGCGCCGGTGTTCAGCACCACCACCCGCTCGTCGGCGCGGATCCAGCCGCCGGACCGTAGCTGCCGGACGGCGGTGAGGCAGGCGGCTCCCTCGGGGCAGAGCAGCAGACCCTCCCGGGCGCCGAAGTCGTGCAGGTCGGCGAGGATCGCCTCGTCGTCGACCGCGACCGCCGTACCGGCGGTGTCCCGGAGCGCGTCGAGGATGAGTTCGTCGCCGAGTGGCGCCGGCACGTTGATGCCGAAGGCGACGGTCCAGGCGTCGGCCCACGGCTCGGCCCGGGTCGCACCGGCGCCGAAGGCGCGCACGATCGGGGCGCAGCCGGTGGACTGCACGGCGACCAGCCGGGGCAGGGTGTCGCCGATCCAGCCGAGGTCCCGCATCTCGTGCAGCGCCTTGTGGATGCCGATCAGCCCCACCCCGCCGCCGGTCGGATAGACGATGACGTCCGGCACCCGCCAGCCGAGCTGCTCGACGATCTCGTACCCCATGGTCTTCTTACCCTCCAGCCGGTACGGCTCCTTGAGGGTGCTGACGTCGAAGATCTCCCCGTCCGGGGAACCGGCCGAGTCGGCGATCAGGTTTCCGACGTACCGGCCGGCGTCGCTGATCAGGCCGTCGATCAGGTGCAGTTCGGCGCCGGCCGCCACGCACTCCCGGCGGGTGATGGTGGGTGCGCCGAGCGGCATGGCGATGGTGGCCCGCAGTCCGGCCCGGGCGGCGTAGGTGGCCCAGGCGGCACCGGCGTTTCCGTTGGTCGGCATCGCCACGCGCCGGATGCCCAGTTCGCGGGCCCGGGACACCCCGACGGCGGCGCCCCTGGCCTTGAACGAACCGGTCGGCACCAGCCCCTCGTCCTTGATCAGCAGACCCGGTACGCCGACCGACTCGCCGTACCGGGCCGCCGGCAGCAGCGGGGTCCAGCCCTCGCCGAACGTGGTGACGTGCCGGTCCTCGGCGACCGGCAACAGCTCGCGGTAGCGCCAGAGATCGGCCGACCGCCCGGCCAGCGCGGCCGGGTCCACCGCCTTGCGCACCTCGGCAAGGTCGTACCGGGCCAGTAGCGGCGAGCCGCACGAGCAGAGGTTCTGCGGGCGGTCCGCCGGGTAGCTGGTGTCGCAGCGCGGGCAGTGCAGGTGCGTCAGATACACCAGGCGGCCTCCGATACCTCGGTTTCTCCCATGATCCCTGCCGGGCGGCCGGTCCGCGCGGTAACGGCCGCGTGTTCGATCACTCTTTCGCGCCCCGGGCACCGGGAGGTCGGGCACCGCCGGTGACGAAAGTGACGCCGCTGGTGTCGGATCAGTTGTCGACGACGAGCCAGTGCCGACTGCGCCGGCCCGGCAGGTATCCGGCGTCCAGCCGCTTGGCCAGCACGCCGGCCAGCCCCTGCTCGCGGCTCGCGTCGAGCGCGTACCGGCCGCCGCCGGGGAAGTACGGGGGCGTCTGCCAGTGCGGCCCGGACAGGGCCAGGCCGTCGAGGAGTTCCCGGCGCTGGGCGTACGGCAGGTCCAGGCTGCTCGTCCCCTCCAGCCAGAGCAGATCGAAGATGAGGTACTGGCTGCCGTCCCGGGCCGGAGGGCGCTGACCGGCCGAACGGGGCGCCGCCGGGCGTACCCGACCGGCCCGGTCGAAGCTGACCAGCTCGCCGTCCAGCACCGCCTCGGTGGGAGCCAGCGCCTCGGCCAGCTCCCGCAGTTGCGGGTACGCCGGGGTGAGGTCGTCGTCGCCGGAGCGGAGCCGGAGCCGGCCGCCGGAGACGTACCCGATGGCCCGCAGGCCGTCCCAGCGCATCTCGTAACCCCAGGCCGCGTCGTCGGCCGGCAGCTTCGCCGCCGTGGTGGCGCGCATCGGCCGGACCCGTTCCGGCATCGACTGCCAGCCCGGCGGTGCCGGATCCAGCCGGCGGACCATCCAGTCCCGCTCGCTGCGCCCGGTGCCGGCCCGGCCCGACTCGCCGCCCCGGGCCGTCCGGAACAGCACGTAACGCCCGGAGACCTTCCCACCGCGCAGCGCCACCAGCACCTCGTCGTCGCGCCACTTCTCGCAGGTGTAGTCGCCGCGGTCGAACACGGTCATCCGGCCGCCGCCGTACTCGCCGGCCGGGATCTCGCCCGAGAACTCCAGGTATTCCAGTGGATGATCTTCGGTGTGTACCGCGAGGTGGCTGCGCCCGGGTTCGCGCGGCAGCCCGCGCGGCACCGCCCAGGAGGCGAGCACCCCGTCCCGCTCCAGCCGCAGGTCCCAGTGCAGCGCCCGGGCGTGGTGCTGCTGGATGACGAACCGGTTCGCGGGCCGCGCCGCAGCCGGCTCCGGCTCCGGCACCGGTTCGGGCGTGCGCGTCCGGTCGCGCTTGCGCCGGTACTCGTCCAGCCGGTCACCCATGCCGGCCATTCTGCGCCGATCCGGCGCCGGATGCCGGAATGCATGGTCAGGGCATATCCGGGTAGAAAATCCCCATGACCTCTGCGATCGACCAGCCCACCGTCACGTTGCCGAGCGAGGTCCGGATGCCGATGCTCGGCTTCGGCACCTGGCAGCTACGCGGTCGCCGTGCCTACGACGCGGTGCGTGAGGCGCTCGACGTCGGCTACCGGCACCTCGACACCGCCACCATGTACGGCAACGAGGACGAGGTGGGCCGGGCGATCCGGGACAGCGGAGTGCCCCGGGAGGACATCTTCGTCACCACCAAGCTTCCGCCGGAGCAGGCCGGTCGGGAGCGGGAGACCATCGCGGCCAGCCTCGCCGCGCTCGACACCGGGTACGTCGACCTGTGGCTGATCCACTGGCCGCCCTCGCAGGACCGGGCCAGCATCGCGAGCTGGCGGGAGCTGCTGGCCGTCCGGGACGAGGGCCTGGCCCGGACGGTCGGGGTGAGCAACTACGGCACCGGCCAGCTCGACATGCTGATCGAGGCGACCGAGGAGGCTCCGGCGGTGAACCAGGTCCGCTGGGGGCCGGCGCTGCACGACCCGCGCCGGCTCGACGAGCACCGGGAGCGGGGCGTGGTGCTGGAGGGGTACAGCCCGTTGAAGACCACCGACCTGGACGACCCGGTGCTCGGGGAGATCGCCCGCGGGCACGGGGTCACCCCGGGCCAGGTGGTGCTCCGCTGGCACATCGACCACGGCATCGTGGTGATCCCGAAGTCGGGTACGCCGTCCCGGATCCGGGAGAACGTCGACCTCTTCGGCTTCTCGCTGAGTGACAGCGAGCTGCGCCAGCTCGACGCGATGGGCCGCTGACCCGCCGCGCCCCCGACCCGTGGCATCCCGGGGCTGACCCGCCGCATTCCCCGGCTGAGCCGCTGAGCCGTCGCGTCGCCGAGCGACTACCCTGACCGGCAACCGCCGCCCGGGGCACCGCGCGTACGCGCCGTCCGGCCCACGGGGCCGTCGACCCGGCCGTGGCGGCGCGAGGGGAAGGTGCGGGATGTACGACCAACTGCTCGGTGGCGGCCTCGGCCAGCCCGGGCCGGAGGAGAACGGGCCGGAGCCGGACTTCGTCACCTGGCTGCTCTATCTGGACCGGGCCGAGGATCCGGGCTGGCTGGGAACGTTCGCCCGCTGGTGGCACGACGAGGTGTGTCGGGCGCTGCTGCCGTTCGTCTATCCGGCCGGCGCCGCCGCCCCGGCCACCTCGTTGACCGCGTTCGAGCAGGACGCCGGCGGGCGCGGACGGCGGCGCCGGCCGGGACGCTGGGTGGACGGGATCACCGACAACTTCGCCCAGCTCTCGGCCAGGTGGTTCGACGTCGCGCCGACCGCGATCGCCTCCGAACTGGACATCTTCCTGGCCCGGTTCGCCGGTCGGCAGCACGTTCGGCTGCAGATCTCGATCGGCTTCGAGGGGCGGTCCGGAGGGCTTCCGCTGGTGCTGCCGGCCCTGGTCGAGCTGGCCCGGCTGGTCGGCGACGCGACCGACCCGGCGTACGGCGAGATCGTGGTCAACGCCGGCCTGCTCTCCCCGGCGACGATGCTGGACGCGGCGCTCGGCCGGTCCGCGGAGTCCTCCGCCGAGCTGAGCCGTACGCACCTGCGCGGCTACGAGTGGGTGACGGTCTGCCCCCGGGAACTGGCCGCCGAGCTGGGTGGGCCGGAGCGGCTCCGGGCGAGCGGCGCCTTCGCCGAGGTACGCCCACTGCGGTACGGCGGTGTGCTGCTCCGGACTACCGACGATCCGGCCGACTACCGCGCCGACCGGGTACGCGCGGCCTTCTGCGCCCTGGCACCGGTGCTGCCGCCCGGGCAACCCGGTGTGCTGCCCACGGTGCCGCCGGCCGGCTCGGCGATGCTGTCGGCGGTGCCCGGTGTGCTGGCCGGCGACCCTGGCGGGCACGACCTGAGCCGGGTGGTCTTCGCCGACCCCCGCACGCTGCACCCCCACCCCTACCTCCCCACCCCCCACCTCCACCTGGGCCCCGGCCCCACCACCCCCCGCTGACCGGCGTCCGGCGTGTGCTCCTACCACCCCCCGGCGGGGTGGTAGGAGCACACGATCGGAGCTGTGCCCGGGACGGGGCGGCTGGATGGGAGTGGGTCAGGCAGGGGTCAGGCGCGGGTGCAGGAGGAGCCGTTCAGGCTGAACGACGTCGGCGAGGAGTACGTGCCGCTGTAGGTGCCCTGGTAGCCGAACGAGGCCGTACCGCCCGGTGCGATGTTGCCGTTCCAGCTGATGTTGCGGGCGGTCACCGCCGATCCGCTCTGCGTGACGGTGGCGTTCCAGGCGTTGCCGACCTGCTGCCCGGACGGCAGGTCGTAGGTCAGCGACCAGTTGTTGATCGCGCTGGAGCCGGTGTTGGTGACGGTGACCGACGCGGTGTACCCGTTGTTCCAGGTGTTCGCCGTGTAGGCGACCCGGCAGGAGCTGCCGCCCGGCGGATTGGTCGGCGGGTTGCTCGGCTGGCCGGTGGGCGGGTTGCTCGGCTGCGGGTTGCCGCCGCCGTTCACCGACGCGGAGAACGAGTTCACGCCCAGGCCGGTGCCGCCGATCCACGGCTCGAAGCCGGCCTGGATGCTGGTCAGGTACCACGAGTTGGTGATGGCACCCCGGTTGCGGACGTCGTTGATGAAGTCCAGCACGCTGAAGTTCCAACTGTTGATCGGGGACGGCGCGAGGTACGAGACGACGTTGTTCGAGCCGTTGCTGCCGCGCCACACGTCCCAGGTACGCCCGGCGACGGTGGCGCTGCCCACCGAGGAGCCGATCGGCTGGATCGAGCCCTGTCGGTTGAACCAGATCATGATCTCCATCTGGTTGACGCCGTCCCGCTTGGGTGTCGGGTCCAGCCAGATGTCGTACGAGGCGTTGTAGGTGGCGCCGCTGACGAAGTTGTAGTTGATGCTGCTGCTGGCGCTGCTGATCTGGCTCACCTGCATCGGCAGGTTGGTCCCGGGCGAGCAGTTGGTGTAGTGGCAGCCGAGGAAGACCGACGGGTACGACACCGGGGCGCCGCTGGTGTTGCCCTGGCCGTCCTGCCGGGTGATGGAGAACCCGGTGTCGGTGACGTTGATGCACTGCTGGGCGGTGGTGCCCCAGCGGTTGTTCTGGACCACGTACCTGCCCTGGATGGTGGTCGAGCCGTACTGCTCGCAGATCTGTACGTCGGCCTGGGCGGGGCCGGCGGCGCCGAGTACGGCGATGGCGGCGCTGGCCAGCAGGCCGGCGACCGCCGCGAAGACGGGGACGGAACGTCTCATGATGCTCCTTGGCGTGGTGGGTGTCCGTGGAGTGGTGCGGGTGCCGCGAGGTACCGGGCGTGCGGCGGGGTGGTGCGAGGGAGCGCTCCCATAGCAGCCAGAGACACATTTACATGCTTGAAAACGGAAAGCAACTGGGCGAGGCTCGCCCCGAGGTTGTTCATGTCGATGGGCCGGTTATGGCGGTAACGCGGCCGGGCTGAACGGCGTACCGGAAAGCGGGGCGACCGGCGGCGGTGGCCGGGTCAGGCGCCGGCCAGCAGGGTGCGGGCGGCCCGTACCTGCCGGACCGCGCCGTGCAGCGCGGCGACGATCCGCTCCTCGCTGCCCGCGTCCAGCCTGGTCGCGGGTACGGAGAGGCTGATCGCGTCCACGGCCGGGGAGTGCAGCGGCACCGCCATCGCGAAGCAGACGATGCCCTCGGTGTTCTCCTCGCGGTCCACCGCGTAGCCCCGGTCCCGCACCGAGGCCAACTCCGCATGCAGCAGTTCCGGGTCGGTGACGGTGTGCCGGGTGAGCGCCGGCAGCGGCCAGTTCAGCAGTCGGTCCACCGCCTCGTCGGTGCGCTGCGCCAGCAGCACCTTGCCGAGCGCGGTCGCGTGCGCCGGGAGGTGCCGGCCGATCGCGCTGTACAGCCGCAGCCGGTGTACCGACTCTCGCTTGGCCAGGTAGACGACATGCGGCCCGTCCAGCCGGCCCAGGTGCACGGTCTCGCCGAACTGGCCGGCCAGGTCGTCGAGTACCCCGGCCAGCAGGCCGGTGGCGTCGTCCGCCTCCAGATAGGCGGCACCGACCTGGAGGGCGCGTACGCCCAGCCCGAACCGGGTGCCGGTGGGGTCCGCCTCCACCCAGCCGCGCTGGATCATCGTGCGCAGCAGCCCGTGCAGGCTGCTCTTCGGGATCTCCAGCGCGCGGGCCAGCTCGACCAGGGAGCGGCGCTGCGGCGAGTCGGCCAGCGCCTCCAGTACGTCGAGGGTCCGGCCGGCCGACTTCACCGGCTGGAACGCCTCGACCGCGCCGAGCGGAGCGGCGCCGGACGGCATCGTCCGGGCGGCCTGGTCCGACCGGCCGGACGGTGCCGGGCCGGCCTGGTCCGACCGGCCGGGTACGGGCTGGCCGGCCGGGCCCGGCCGGAGCTCCGCGCCGCTGGTCGTACCCGTCGTCATGCCGGCCACTCTAGTCGGCTTGACAGCGTCGAGGAGCGCAGTAGGGTCGCGTATGTGACCAGCGTTCAACATGATGAACAGACTGCCGGTGTAACAGAGACCATCTCGACGACCCGGATCCTGCCGGTCGTGGTCCTCGAGGACGCGGGCTCGGCGCCGGCGCTGGCCGCCGCGCTCACCGAGGGTGGCCTGCGGGCCATCGAGGTGACCTTCCGGACGGCCGCCGCCGCCGACGCCATCCGGTTGATGGCCGAGCGTCCCGACCTGCTGGTGGGCGCCGGCACCGTGCTGACGCCGGCCCAGGTCGACCAGGCAGCCGAGGCGGGCGCCCGGTTCGTGGTCAGCCCCGGCTTCTCACCCGCGGTGGTACGGCACTGCCAGCGGCGCGGGCTGCCGGTCTTTCCCGGCGCCGCCACCGCCACCGAGATCCAGATGGCGCTGGACGCCGGGCTGGACACGGTCAAGTTCTTCCCCGCCGAGCAACTGGGCGGGGTCGGCATGGTCAAGGCGCTGGCCGCTCCGTTCCGGTCGGTCCGGTTCATCCCGACCGGCGGGGTCAACACCGGCAACCTCGCCGACTACCTGGCACTGCCCGCCGTGCTCGCCGTCGGCGGCACCTGGATGGTCGCCCCCGCGCTGCTCGCCGAGGGGCGCTGGGACGAGGTCACCCGGCTGACCGCCGCCGCCGTCGAGGCCAGCCGCTCCGCCGGCTGAGCCCGACTGGGCCCGGGTCCGCCCCACCTGGCACCCGTGCCGCACCCTCCACCGCTGACCGCCGTCCGGCCCGCCCGAAAGGTCCGCACATGCTGACGCTCCGCTCCGCCGACGACTGCCGATTCGACCTGGTCTCGCTTGGCGAGGTGATGCTCCGGCTCGACCCGGGCGAGGGCCGGGTACGCAGCGCACGGACGTTCCGGGCCTGGGAGGGCGGTGGCGAGTACAACGTCGCCCGGGGGTTGCGCCGCTGCTTCGGGCTGCGTACCGCGCTGGTCACCGCGTTCGCCGACAACGAGGTGGGACGGCTGCTGGAGGACCTGATCCTGACCGGCGGGGTGGACACCTCGTTCGTCAGGTGGGTGCCGTACGACGGCATCGGCCGGAGCGTCCGCAACGGGCTCAACTTCACCGAGCGGGGCTTCGGGGTACGCGGCGCCGTCGGCACCTCGGACCGGGGGCACACCGCGGCCAGTCAGCTCCGCCCGGACGACGTCGACTGGGACCACCTCTTCGGCACCCTGGGCGTGCGCTGGCTGCACACCGGCGGCATCTACGCGGCGCTCTCCGAGGTCACTCCGGAGACCATCGAGGCCGCGATGACCGCCGCCCGCCGACACGGCACCCTGATCTCGTACGACCTGAACTACCGGCCCAGCCTCTGGAAGGCGGTCGGCGGCCAGGCCCGGGCGCAGGAGGTCAACCGGCGGCTCGCCCGGTACGTCGACGTGATGATCGGCAACGAGGAGGACTTCACCGCCTCGCTCGGCTTCGCGGTGCCGGACACCGACGAGTCCCTCGCCGAGCTGGAGGTGGCGAACTTCCGGCGGATGATCGAGGCGGTCACCAAGGAGTACGACAACTTCCAGGTGGTGGCGACCACGCTGCGCACCGTACGCAGCGCGACCGTCAACGACTGGGGAGCGATCGCCTGGTCCGCCGGCAGCGGATTCGTGCAGGCGACCCACCGGCCCGACCTGGAGATCCTCGACCGGGTCGGCGGCGGCGACAGTTTCGCCTCCGGGCTGATCTACCGGTTGCTGGCCGGCGGTGACCTGGCCAGCGCGGTGGAGTACGGCGCGGCGCACGGTGCGCTGGCGATGACCACCCCCGGCGACACCTCGATGGCCAGTCTCAGGGAGGTCGAGGCACTCGTCCGGGGGGCGGGTGCCCGGGTCCAGAGGTGAGTCGGTGACCCGGCATCGTCTGACGACGCGACCACCTGGTCCTTGGGGTCGATCCCGCTAGATCTTGTGGCCGATGCCGGCGACCCGGCCGTGAGCTGGGCACATCCGTTCGGATCTTCCGTTGAGGCGATAGCGCGGAGTAGTGTCTTGCCTTCAACGCGTGCCGATCCCTCCGGAGGCGTCACCAGATGGCCGCATCCCACCTGCGCGTTCTCGTCGTCGGCGCGGGGATCGCCGGCCTGGCGGTCGCGCGTACCCTCCGGCTCGCCGGGTTCCGGCCGGAGGTCACCGAGCGGTCGTCCGGGACCGATGCCCCCGAGATCGGCCTCTACCTGCCCGGCAACGCCGAGCGGGCGCTGCGGGAGATCGGGCTGGACGATCCGGTGCGACCGCTCGGTCAGGTCATCCGCTGCCAGCGGTTCCTCGACGCGCAGGGCCGGGAACTCTGCGAGGTCGACCTCGACAAACTCTGGTCGGGGGTCGGCGAGTGCCGGGCGCTGCCCCGATCCGACCTGCACCGGGTGCTGCTGAGCGGGGCCGGCGGCGAGGTGCGGTACGACACCGAGGTCCGCGCCCTCGACCTGCACCGGGACGGCGTCACGGTCACCTTCGGCGACGGCAGTCGGGCCGGGTACGACCTGGTGGTCGGTGCGGACGGGCGCCGCTCGGCGGTCCGCGCGCTGGCCGCGCTCGGCGGCCCGGCCCGGCCGGCGGGGCATGTCGGCTACCGAGGCGTGGTCAGCGGCGGGCCGCCGCTCGACGACTGGACCGGGCTGCTCGGCGAGCGGGCCGCGTTCGTCGCGGTGCCGATGGGCGCCGGCCGGCTGCACTGCTACGCGGACGAGGTCGGCAGCGCGCCACCGGCCGACCCGCTGGGCCGGCTACGGGAACTGTTCGGCGGGTACGGCGGCCCCGTGCCGGCCATCCTGGCCGCGATGGACCAGGTGCAGGTGACCCGTACCGACGAGGTGGAACTGGGCGCCTGGTCCCGGGGCCGGGTGGTGCTGGTCGGTGACGCCGCACACGCCACGGCGCCGACGCTGGCCCAGGGCGCCGCGATGGCCCTGGAGGACGCGCTGGTGCTGGCCCGTTCGCTGTCCCGGTCGGCGAGTGTGCCCGAGGCGCTGGACCGCTACGAGAGCCGGCGCCGGCCCCGGATCAAGTGGGTGCTGGACCGGACCCGCGACCGCGACCGGACCCGGGACGTACCCCCGCCGCTGCGCGACCCGCTGTTGCGGATCCGGGGCAACCGGATCTTCCAGGAGCACTACCGGCTCCTCGTGGACCCGGCGTGACGGTGCGCGGACCGGATGGTCCAAAGCGGGGCGGCGCGGGCACGGATCCGGAGCGGGCGGTGCGCGGAGCAGCGCGCTGCGCCCGCGGCGACCCGCCCAGGGCGCTGCGGCCCGCGCGCCGAGCCGGCTGACGGCGGGTTCCGCCGCCCCGCGCGGCGGTGCCGGGCGGGGCTGGTGGGGCGGTCCCCGCGGGTCGGGGCGTACCCGAGGACGGACCCGCCGCTGCCGGGGACTATTCTGCCTGCGAGGTACGGCTCGCAGATCAACAGCGCGTGCCGAGTGGGACTAACGAGAACCGGAGGCCACTCGTGACCACCGTCGCACCCAAGCCGATCGTGACCCGGCCCTGGCCGGTCCGCCAGCCGGTCAAGGGCTCGGCACTCACGCGGCTGCTGCGTACGACGGACGCGAAGCAGATCGGGATCATGTATATGGTCACGGCGTTCGCGTTCTTCATGATCGGTGGCCTGATGGCGCTGCTGATGCGCGCCGAGCTGGCCCGGCCAGGACTCCAGTTCCTGTCGCCGGAGCAGTACAACCAGCTCTTCACCATGCACGGCACGATCATGCTGCTGTTCTTCGCGACGCCGATCGTCTTCGCGTTCGCGAACTTCGTGGTGCCGATCCAGATCGGCGCCCCGGACGTGTCGTTCCCCCGGCTGAACAGCTTCGCGTACTGGCTCTATCTGTTCGGCGGGACGCTGGCGCTGGGCGGCTTCCTCACCCCCGGCGGCGCGGCCGATTTCGGCTGGTTCGCGTACACCCCGCTGAGCAACGTGGAGCACTCGCCCGGGGTCGGCGCGAACATGTGGATCGTCGGCCTGGCCATCTCCGGTCTGGGCACGATCCTCGGTGGCGTCAACATGATCACCACGATCCTGACGCTCCGGGCGCCCGGCATGACGATGTTCCGGATGCCGATCTTCACCTGGAACATCCTGGTCACCAGCCTCCTGGTGATCATGGTCTTCCCGCTGCTGGCGGCGGCCCTCTTCGCGCTCGCCGCGGACCGGATCCTCGGCGCGCACGTCTTCGACGCCGCCACCGGCGGCCCGATGCTCTGGCAGCACCTCTTCTGGTTCTTCGGGCACCCCGAGGTCTACATCGTCGCGCTGCCGTTCTTCGGCATCATCAGCGAGATCATCCCGGTCTTCTCCCGCAAGCCGGTCTTCGGCTACAAGGGGCTGGTCGGCGCGACCATCGCGATCGCGGCGCTGTCGATGAGCGTGTGGGCGCACCACATGTTCGCCACCGGCCAGGTACTGCTGCCGTTCTTCTCGTTCCTGAGCTTCCTGATCGCGGTGCCGACCGGCATGAAGTTCTTCAACTGGATCGGCACGATGTGGCGGGGCCAGATCAGCTTCGAGACCCCGATGCTCTGGTCGGTCGGCTTCCTGGTCACCTTCCTCTTCGGCGGCCTCACCGGCGTACTGCTGGCCAGCCCGCCGGTCGACTTCCACGTCTCCGACTCGTACTTCGTGGTGGCGCACTTCCACTACGTGCTCTTCGGCACCATCGTCTTCGCCGTGTACGCCGGCATCTACTTCTGGTTCCCCAAAATGTTCGGCCGGATGCTGGACGAGCGCCTCGGCAAGGTGCACTTCTGGCTGACCTTCATCGGTTTCCACACCACGTTCCTGGTGCAGCACTGGCTCGGCAACGAGGGCATGCCCCGGCGGTACGCCGACTACCAGCCGCTGGACGGGTTCACCACGCTGAACATGATCTCCACGATCGGTTCGTTCATCACCGGCATCTCGACCCTGCCGTTCCTCTACAACGTGTGGAAGTCCTACAAGGCCGGTCCGGTTGTGGAGGTCAACGACCCGTGGGGTCACGGCAACTCGCTGGAGTGGGCGACCAGTTCGCCGCCGCCGCTTCGCAACTTCGACCGGATGCCCCGGATCCGTTCGGAGCGGCCGGCCTTCGACGCGAAGTTCCCGGAGCTGGCTGCCGGCGGGCAGTCGCTGGCCGGCCCGCCCGAGGGTGGCGCCAAGCCGCTGACCAGCGAGTCCGACCACGGCGCCAGTTACACCGAGGACACCGCCAGCAACATCGACCAGCGGTAGCGCACCCCTTCGATCTCGCGGCCGGCACCCGGAGCAACCCTCCGGTGCCGGCCGCGAGCGCGTCTGCCCGCCGGACTCCGCGCCGAGCGGCGCTCAGCGTCCGACGCCGACGCCGTGCAGCAAGGTCGCGCGTCCAGTCGGCGGTCGTCACGCCCTCGCCGGGCCGAGCGGCGCTCAGGGTCCCGCTGGGGTCCGCAGCGCGGGTGGCGGTGCCGGATCGGCGTGCGGTGCCCGATCGGCGTGCGGTGCCGTCGGGCCGGCTCCGACAGCCGCGCGCCGACGGCGCAACTCGACGGGCAGGACGGCCAGCCCGAGCAGCGTGCCGACCAGGCCGGTGGCGGCGAACCCCCAGGCCGGCTCGGAGGCGTCGATGACCGCGCCGGCCAGTGGTGCGCCGAGGGCCAGTCCGACCGTGAGGGCCGAGTTTTGCAACCCCATCGCCTCACCACGGGCACCGGACGGGGCGAGCTGGCTCACCGCGTTGGAGGTGGCGGCGAGCGCCGGCGCGCAGAGCACCCCGGCCGGCAGCAGGGCGAGGCCCAGCGTCCACCACTGGGCACCGCCGAGCCCGACCGGAATGGTGCAGATCCCGAGCAGCAGGACGATCACCAGCGGCGGGAGCGGCCGGGTCACCATGCCGTACATGAAGCCGCCGACCAGGGAGTAGACGGCCCAGACGCCGAGTACCACGCCGGTCCAGTGCACCTGGTCGGCGGCGCGCAGCACCGCCACCACGGCGACGTCGGTGCCGCCGAGCACCAGGGTGGCGGCGGTGGTGATGGCCAGCATCCCGACCAGTCGGGGCGTCAACCACTCCCGCCGGGACGGCGGCTCGCCCGGCGCAACCGGCTCGCGGTCGTCCCGGGTCGGCGGGTCGAGCCAGACCAGCGCCAGGCCGGAGAAGACGATGCCGGCGCCGACCACCAGCAGGGTGGCCCGGGGCGACACGCTCGTCGCCAGCAACACCGCCACGGCCGGCCCGACCATGAACGACAGTTCCACCGACATCGAGTCCAGCGCGTACGCCGGCCGGCGCCGCTCCGCCGGCACCAGCGCGGCGATCGACTGCCGGATCACCGAGAAGACCGGCAGGGTCAGCAGGCCGCCCAGCAGCGCCCCGCCCAGCAGCACCGGGTACGACATGAGTGGCGAGCTGAACCAGAACGCGGCCTCGGCGACGGTGGTCAGCACGAGTACCGGCCGGAGTCCCCGGCGGTCGACCAGCCGGCCCAGCACCGGCGCGCCGAGCGCGGAGCCGACCGTCATGGCGGCCCCCGCCAGCCCGGCCGCGGCGTACCCGTGCCCGAGGTGCTCCACCACATAGAGGGTGAGCGCCAGCAGGGTCATGGTCTTGGGGACCCGGACCAGCAGGGCGAGCAGCATCAGGGGCCGGATCCCGGGCAGCGCCAGGGCATCCCGGTAGGGCGTGAGCTTCATCGGGTACGTCACCTCCCCGGCCATCCTGCCCGGCCGGTACGACGTACCCGCTACGGGTTGCCGCCGGCCCGGGGCGTGCCGTGCAGGGTGACGCCGGCCTCGCGGAGCATGGCCAGCGCGGCATCGGTCGTTCCCGGGTCGACCCCGGCGGTCAGGTCGAGCAGTACGGTGGTGGCGAAGCCCTCCCGGGCCGCGTCCAGCGCGGTCGCCCGGACACAGTGGTCGGTGGCGATCCCGACCAACTCGACGGTGTCGACCGAGCGCTGTCGCAGCCAGTCGGCCAGCCCTTCGTCGTCTGCGGTGCTGCCCTCGAAGCCGGAGTACGCCGCCGCCCACGCGCCCTTGCGGAACACCGCCTCGACCCGCTCGGTGGCCAGGTCCGGATGGAACTGCGCGCCCTCGGTGCCGACGACGCAGTGCCGGGGCCAGGAGGAGGCGTAGTCGGGTGGGTCACCGAAGTGCGCGCCCGGATCCACGTGGTGGTCCTTGGTCGCCACCACGTGCTCCCAGCGGTCCGGGACGGCGGCGAGCAGCCGGGAGATCCCGGCCGCCACCGCGCCGCCGCCGGCCACGGCGAGGGATCCGCCCTCGCAGAAGTCGTTCTGCACGTCGACGATGATCAACGCTCGGCTCATCGCTACCCTTCCGGCTGGTCGGCGGAGACGACGCTGACCGGGATGGTCGGGTCACCCGCCGAGAGCTTGAGTCCCTCCCAGGGGATGGAGATCAGGCACTGCCGCAGGTGCTCCCGTGACTCGGTCAGGCTCGGCAGTGGCTCCGGCTCGCCGTTCGTGACGTACCGCCGCTGCAACGCCCGGTCACCGGGCTGCGGTGCGGGTGCGCCCTGCGAGACGACGACCTCCTCGGTCGCCGTACCGCTCGGCTTGTGCCGCCGGACGGCGACCTTGCGCCCGCCGACGGTCGCCTTGTGCTCGGAGCGCTTGACCACCGAGCGGCCCTCCACCTCGACCAGCTTGTAGACCAGCCCGGCGGTCGGGGCGCCGGAGCCGGTCACCACGGCGGTGCCGGCGCCGTACATGTCGACCGGCTCGGCGGCGAGCGCGGCGATGGCGTACTCGTCGAGGTCGCCGGAGACGATGATCTTGGTCTCGGTGGCGCCGAGCGAGTCCAGGAGTTCCCGCGAGTGCTGAGCCAGCACCGCGAGGTCGCCGGAGTCGATCCGCACCGCCCGCAGATCGGGCCCGGCGATCGCGATCGCGTTCCGGATGCCCTGGGCGATGTCGTAGGTGTCGACCAGCAGCGTGGTGCTCTTGCCCTGCGCCGCGACCTGCGAGGCGAACGCGGTCGGCTCGTCGTCGTGCAGCAGTGTGAAGGCGTGCGCGGCGGTGCCGGCGGTCGGTATCCGGTAGCGCTGCCCAGCGGCCAGGTTGGAGGTGTAGCCGAATCCGGCCAGGTAACTTGCCCGGGCCGCGGCCACCGCCGCCTCCTCGTTGGCCCGCCGGGCACCCATCTCGATCAGCGTACGGCCGCGGGCCGCGGTGACCATCCGGGCCGCCGCCGCCGCGATCGCCGAGTCGTGGTTGAGCACCGACAGCGTCAGCGTCTCCAGCAGTACGCACTCGGCGAAGGTGCCGGAGACGGTCAGGATCGGCGAGCCGGGGAAGTAGAGTTCGCCCTCGGCGTAGCCGTCGATGTCGCCGCTGAACCGGTATCTCGACAGCCACTCGGCGGTCGGCTCGTCGACCACTCCGCTGTCCCGGAGGAAGGCGACGTCCGCCTCGTCGAACCGGAAGTCCGCCAGCAGGTCGACCAGCCGGGCGGTGCCGGCGACCACGCCGTAGCGGCGGCCGGTCGGCAGCCGGCGGGTGAAGACCTCGAAGACGCAGTGCCGGTCGGCGGTGCCGTCCCGGAGGGCGGCGCTGACCATGGTCAGCTCGTAGTGGTCGGTGAGCAGCGCGGGGCGGGAACTGTGCACCACGCCAGCCTAAGCGTGCCGCGCCGCCGCCGGTCGCCGGTCACCTCGTCACCCGGTGGCGGGTCCGGGTCAGCGGTCGGGATCGCTCTCCTGCTCGGGTATCGCCTTCAGCGCCGGCCACAGTTCCCCGCGACCGGCCACGCCGAGTTTGTTGTAGACCCGCTGGAGGTGGTTCTCCACGGTGCGGGTGGAGATGTAGAGCTGCTCGGCGATGTTCCGGCTGGCCAGCCCCCGGGCGGCCAGCCTGGCGATCTGCCGCTCCCGCTCGGTCAGCGCCGGCTGGCGTACCGACAGTGCGGGCGTACGCAGCACGTCGCAGCGCCGGAGCAGCCCGGCAAGTCGCAGGTTCGCCTCGTGCGACCGGTTCGACCGGGCCGCCCGGAGCCGGGTCACCGCCCGGCTGGTCGCCTCGGCCGCGAAGACGTTGAGGTCGAGTTTGGCGAAGCCCTCCGCGACGGCGAGCAGTTGGTCGCCGGAGTGGCCGTACTCGGCCCGGGCGTGCCGGGCCATCAGCGCCGGCAGCGGGCCGTCGACCGTCTCGCTCAGCTCGGTCAGCCGCTGGGCCGCGGTCCGCCGCCGGCCGGTGACGGTCGGCTCGCCGACCTCGATGTCGGCCCGGCCGAACCGCACCAGGTCGTGCAGGGCCAGCACCTCGTGCCCGGCGAAACCGTCCGCCTGGAGCCGGTGTACCAGCTCGCGGAGCGTGCCCACGCCGCTGCCGAGGTCGCCGGTGGCGGCCTGCACGGTGGCCCGGGCCTGTTCGAGCCAGGGGTAGAGCACGGCCATCCCGGAGGTCTGCGACCGGTCCGACTCGGCCATCGCCTCGACCGCGGAGTCGACGTCGCCGCGCATCGCCGCCGCCTGGGCCCGCTCGGCGTGAGCCAGCCCGGCGAAGACCCGGCTGGTGGCGAGGACGGCACAGGCACCGAGGCTGGTCCGCAGCGCCTCACCGGTCTGGCCGCGCAGCCGGGCCGCCTGGGCGCGCAGGATCGAGAGATAGCCGGAGCCGAGCCGGAAGTCGCCAGCGTCGGCCAGGTCGGCGAACTCGGCGGCGACGATCGCGTCGATCCCGGCCAGGTCGCCGGCGAGCGCCAGCCGGGTGCCCCGGGCCAGTTCCAGCGCCAGTTGCAGGTAGGGCATCTCGGCCCGCCACTGCGCGGCCTCGGCGGCCACCCCGTCGACGGCCCGGCCGCTGAGCGTCAGCTCGCCCCGGGCGGCCTGGAGGTGCGCGATGGTGCACCGGGCCAGGCCCCGGGCGGCCACCGTGGCGGCCGGCCGGTCCAGTACGGAGCGGCTCAGCCGCAGCGCCGCGGCGCACTCCAGCCGGTGCAGTCGCATGATCGCCTCGAAGGCGACCACCCGGGCCCGGTCGGCGGGATCGGTCAACCGTGCCGCGTCCGCCGCGATCTCGGCCACCGTCGACTCCCGGTCGAGTCCCCAGTACGAGACCATGCCGCGTACGGTCAGCCAGCGGCTGCGCCGCTCGTCCGAGGAGATCTGGTCGGCGACCGAGTCGAGCACCCGGATCGCCTCCTCGGCCTGGTCGCCGAACATCAGGATGGTGGCCAGCAGTTCGGCGGCCTGGTAGCCGCCGCCGGCCTGCAGGGCGGCCCGGGCCAGCCTGGCGGCGAGCGGCACGTCGAACTGGCTGAACGCCTGCCCGCCGGCGCGCAGCAGCAGGGCCGGATCCTGCGCGGTGCCGGAGTCGAGCCGCCAGACCGCCACCCGGAGCAGGTCGTCGCGGCGCCGGGTGCCGGCCCGCTCGACCAGCTCGGCGAGGTGCGCGTTGAGCCGGCGGGCCCGGGTGACCGGGCAGCGCCGCCGGACCACCTCGCCGTAGAGCGGGTGGGCGAGCCGGACGTCCGAGCGGCGGTCGTGCACGTCGACCCGGATCAGGCCGCGCTCCTCGGCGGTCTCCACGCTGGAGCCGTCGGTCGCCCGGTGCAGCAGGGTCAGCCCGATCGGCTCGCCCATCGCGACCAGTTCGACCACCGCGCGTACGCCCGGGTCGAGCTGGCCGATCCGGGCGTCGATCAGCTCGTCGAGGCTGGCGGGGAGCTGGCTGCGGCCGGTCCACCGCCAGACGCCGTACGTCCGGGTCAGTTCGTCGCTGGCGGCCGCCGCGATGACCAGCTCCCGGAGCATCAGGGCGTTGCCGGCGGAGAGCCGGTAGAGCCGGTCCGCCGAGGGCGCGTCCACCGGATCACCGAGCATCGCGGTGAGCAGGTCGTTACTGTCGCCCGGGGGCAGCGGGGCCAGCTCGGCGTGGTCGACCAGGTCGTCCGTCCACAGCGCGCGGATCGGTAGCGGCACCGCCTCGCCGCTGCGCAGCGTGCCGAGCACCGTCGCGTTGTCGGAGCGGGCGATCAGATAGACCAGAGCGGCCGAGGAGGGGTCGAGCAGGTGCGCGTCGTCGATGCCGATCACGATCCGCCGGCCGGCCGCCTGCTGGTGCAGCGCGTCGACGGCCCAGCGCATGATGCCGGCCGGGGAGAGGCCGGCGGGCTGGTCGGTCGGGAGCACCTGGGCGAGCCCGCCGAACGGGATGCCGGTGGTGGCGATGTTGGCGGAGGCGGACCAGACGGCGCAGCCGTGCGCGGGCAGCGTCGCCAGCCCCTCGCTGAGCAGGCGGCTCTTGCCGACGCCGGCGGTGCCGCTGAAGAAGATGCCTCGGCTTCCCGGGCTGGTGGCGGCACTCACCAACCGGTTGAGTTCATCCGTTCGACCAACGAAGCTCCACCGCCCCATCCGGGCAGCATATAGACCGGGTGCCATCCGCGCGCGCTTGGTGACTCAACGAATTTGAGTAGCCGCGTGGCCATCCATGAGTATCGTTGGTGCTCGTAGCGTACGGGCATCGACACGTAGCGTTCCGATATTCGGCGGGACCTCGGCCAGTACACCGGTCGAGCTTCGCCGACGGCAGCGGTCCGGCCGGAGTGTTCCGGTCGGCTGGGAGGTGCAGACGGCGATGGAGTTCCGGTCGCTCCCCGTCTCCGGGCCGCCGGGAGCACCCGGCACCCGGACGCCCCGCCGTCCGCCGGGCGACGAACCGGCGCTGGTCGAGTCCCCACCCGACGAACCGCTCGCCGTGATCACGGTCGGGCCGTCCGGCGAGGACCGCCGGGCCGTACTCGCCGGACTGCTCGGCGCCGCCGCGCCACCGCTGCGGGTCCCGGCGGGCAGCTTCCTGGTGGTCGACTACGCGCCGTCCGTCGGCGGCGCCGCCTACGTGCCCGGGCTGCGCTCCTTCCGGGAGTACCGGCCGGAGCCGGTCGGTGCCGGCCCGGCCCTGGCCCGCCCGCCGCGCCGGGTCGAGCTGACCGTGCCCGACCCGCTGCTGCGGCACTTCACCCTGGTCGACGCGCCGGACACCGGCACGCTCGGTGTGGCCGGCATCCGGGTGGTCCGCGACGCCGTGCGCCGGGGCGGCGCGCTGCTCTACGTACTCCCCGACGACCAGCCGGTCGCCGCCGCCGAGCTGGACCTGCTCGCCGAGGTGGCGGAGGAGGCCGCGGTCTTCCTGGTCGGCACCCCGGGCGCCGCCGACTGCTGTGCCGCCGCCGGGTGCGGTCCGGCGGACGCCATCGGGCGCACACCGGCGTACTCCACCGGTTCCCCGGCGGCCACCGTCAGCGGGATCGCGGTGCCCGGTCAGGACGACGGCCTCCGGGATCATGCCGCACACGTAGCAGAGGTACCGGCAGCCGACGGGTCGTCGGCAGGCTGGCTGGAGGCGCGCCGGGCCACCCTGGTCGCCGCGGTGCCCGCGCTCGCCGGAGTGGACTGGATCGACCTCGATCCGGCCGCCGCCGACACTGCCTACCTGCGCCGGGCCCTGATCGACTGGGCCAGCACCGAGGGGCTGCGCCGGGCCAGCCTCACCCCGCCGGTCGCGCCCGGGGCCACTCGGACGGTTCCGGTCGCGCCGGCCGCCCGGACCTCCGACTGGGCCGACCGGTTGGAGCGGCGGTCCCGGGGCCTCGCCCACCAGCTCCGCCGGGACATCGCACTGGAGATTGCCGCCATCCATCTGCGCTGCGTGCGCGAGGTGGTCGGCGGTGCCGGCGTACCGGGACTGCCCGGGCTGCTCGACCGGGAGGTCGAGGCGCTGTCGCTGGAGGTGGTGGCGGCCTGCGACGCGGGTGTGGACAAGATGCTCGGCGAGTCGCTCGCCCTGGTCTTCGGCGGGGTGCCGGACGAGGGCGTACGGCTGCGTGCCGCCGCCGCGGTCGGCTGGGGACTCGCCGCCGACCGGGCCGCCCGGGACTTCGACCGGGTACTGCTGATCCGGGAGACCGGCGAGGTCGAGACGGTACTCGGGCTGGGTGCGGTCGGCGCGCTGGCGGCCTATCCCGGCGGTACCGCCGGTGCCATCCTGCCGCCGCTCGGGGTCGGCCTCTCCGGCGGCTGTTACCAGTACTGGCGCAATCCGTTCCGGGCCGATCCGATCCAGGCGCGGTCCTGGCTCGGCCGGGCGCTGCGGGAGACCGAGCTGGAGCTGTGCCGCGAGGTGTCCCGGCGGTTCGAGGCGGTCGCCGACTCGCTCACCGACGTGCTGGCCGAGGCGGTCCGGCACGGTCGTCTGCTCGCCTGAACGAGCCCGGTTCGCGCCCGGGCGGCGTTCCGGTTCCTCGCTACGCCTTCGACGGTGGCACGATGGGGGCATGGCGGCTCCACAGGTTGCACCGGTCGACGCGCCGGACACCGAAGACGTGCCGGTCGCCGACCGGGCATGGGTGACGATCGTCTGGGACGACCCGGTCAACCTGATGTCGTACGTGACCTGGGTGTTCCAGAAACTCTTCGGCTACAGCCACGAGAAGGCCGAGAAGCTGATGCTCGACGTGCACAACAAGGGCAAGGCGGTGGTGTCCAGCGGCGCCCGCGAGCGGATGGAGCACGACGCGTCCCAACTGCACGCGTACGGGCTGTGGGCGACGGTGGACCGGGCGTGAGTACGTTTCGCCGACAGGGCGAGCACTGCGTCGCCACGTTCGCCGCCGACGAGGTGCGGGTACTCCGCAAGGTCGCCTCCGAGGTGGTCGGCCTGCTCACCGACGGCTTCGACCACTCCGACCCGGTCGTCGGGCGGCTGTTCCCGGACACCTACCCGGAGAGCCCGGGTGACTCGGCCGAGTTCCGGCAGTACACCGAGGGTGACCTGAAGACCGGCAAGATCGACCAGGCGGGCGCGGTACTCGCGGCGCTGCCCCCGGTGACCGGCGGGGAGGTACGCCTCGACGCGGAGGCCGCCGAGGCGTGGCTGCGGGCCCTCAACGACGCCCGGCTGGCGATGGGCGTACGCCTGGACATCTCCGCCGACACCGACCTTGGCGACGAGCTGGACGACGCGGTGCTGCACGACCCCACCTCGACCCGGGTCTTCCAGCTCTCCATCTACGCCTACCTGGGCTATCTCCAGGAGTCGCTGCTCACCGCGCTGATCGACGGCAAGCTCGCCGACTGACCGCCCACGCCGGCGCCGCGCTTCGTGCGCGTGCGCCGGCGCCGGTTCGGTGCGGTTCGGGTCCGTCCGGGCGGTTCAGGCCCGGTCGAGGGCGGCCAGCTCGTCCGGGTCGAGCTGGAGTTCGGTGGCGGCCACCGAGTCCCGGATCGTCTCCGGCCGGCTCGACCCGGGGATCGGGATCACCTGCGGCGACCTGGCCAGCAGCCAGGCCAGGCAGACCTGCTGCGGGCTGACGCCCCGGGCGGCGGCGACCTCGGCGAACGGCGCGAACCGGCTGCCCAGCTCGCCGGCCCGGGAGATCCCGCCCAGCGGGGACCAGGGCAGGAAGGCCAGTCCCAACTCGTCGCAGAGCGCCAGCTCCGGCTCCGAGCTGCGGAACGCCGGGGAGTACTGGTTCTGCACCGAGACCAGTCGGTCGCCGAGGATCTCCCGGGCCTGCCTGATCTGCTCCGGGTTGGCGTTGGAGATGCCGGCCATCCGGACCTTGCCGGCGTCGACCAGGTCCCGGATCGCGCCGATCGCGTCGGCGTACGGGACCTTGGGGTCGGGGCGGTGGTGCTGGTAGAGCCCGATCGCCTCCACCCCGAGCCGCTTGAGGGACGCCTCGCAGGCGCTCCTGAGGTAGTCCGGTGAGCTGTTCACCGACCAGCTCCCGTCGCCGGGGCGCAGGTGCCCGCCCTTGGTGGCGACCAGTACCCCGGAGGTGTCCCCGCCGTAGCTGGCGAGCGCCCTCGCGATCAGCGACTCGTTGTGCCCCACCTCGTCGGCGTGCAGGTGGTAGGCGTCGGCGGTGTCGATCAGGGTGACGCCGGCATCCAGCGCGGCGTGGACGGTACGGATCGCGCGCTCCTCATCCGGCCGTCCCTCGATCGACATCGGCATGCCACCGAGACCGATGGCGCTCACCTCGGTGCTCCCGATGCGGCGTGGGTTCATCGCACTGCCTCCTCCACTCGGACACCCGGCCGGCGGCCCGGCGCGACCGGGCCGTTCCCGTCGCACTCTTTCTGTCACAGGCTGGCACCACCCGCCACGTGGGATCACGTGAGGTCGGCCACTCCGGTCGGCCGAGGTCGACCGCTCCCGGCCGGGCCGACAGGCGGTAGGCTGGGGCCTGTGCTGAGCATCGACCGGTCGATAGTCGAGGCGATCGTCGCGCACGCCCGCCGGGACCACCCCGACGAGGCGTGCGGCGTGGTCGCCGGCCCGACCGGCGCCGACACCCCGACCCGGCACATCCCGATGGTGAACGCCGCCCGGTCCATGACGTTCTACGAGTTCGACTCGATGGAGCAGTTGCGGGTCTGGCGGGAGATGGACGATCGCGACGAGGAGCCGGTGGTCATCTACCACTCGCACACCGCGACCGAGGCCTATCCGTCCCGCACCGACATCTCCTTCGCCGGAGAGCCGGGCGCGCACTATCTGCTGGTCTCCACGCGTGATCCGGAGACCGAGGAGATCCGTTCGTTCCGGATCGTGGACGGGGTGGTGACCGAGGAGCCGGTCAGGGTCGTCGACGCCACGGTGGACCCGAACGCCGTGCAGTCGTACATGTTCGGGCAGAGCCCGGCGACGGTCGACTACGAGTGTTCCGGCCGCTGACTTCCGCAGCTCAGCAGCCGTTTTCGTAGTCCGTTCCCCAACTCCGTCGTTCCAAGGAGCACATCAGTCATGGCCATCGAGGTTCGCATCCCCACCATCCTGCGCAGCTACACCGGCGGCGCCAAGGTCGTCGAGGGGTCCGGCGACTCCATCAACGAACTCCTGTCCGACCTGGACGGCAAATACGCCGGCCTGCGTGGCCGGCTGGTCACCGAGCAGGGTGCACTGCACCGCTTCGTCAACGTCTACGTCAACGACGAGGACGTCCGGTTCCTCGGCGCACTGGACGCCAAGCTCTCCGACGGGGACACCGTCACCATCCTGCCGGCCGTGGCCGGCGGCGCGTTCGGCTTCGCCGCGGCAGCCGCGATCTTCGGGCACGGCACGTCGGTGCCCGCCTCGCCCGCCGCCCGCTGAGGAGGCCGCCATGACGCGGTACGAGAGCCTGCTCGACGCGTGCGGCGGTACTCCGCTGGTGGGGTTGCCCCGCCTGTCGCCGACGGTGCCCGACGGGGCACCGCCGGTGCGGCTCTGGGCGAAGCTGGAGGACCGGAACCCGACCGGCAGCATCAAGGACCGGCCGGCGATGTTCATGGTCCGCGAGGCCGAGCGGGCCGGCCGGCTCCGGCCCGGCGACACGATCCTTGAGCCGACCAGCGGAAACACCGGGATCTCGTTGGCCATGGTGGCGAAGCTCCGGGGCTACCGGCTGGTCTGTGTGATGCCGGAGAACGTCTCGGCGGAGCGGGTCCAACTGCTCCGGATGTACGGCGCCGAGATCATCTTTTCGCCGGCCGCCGGCGGCTCCAACCAGGCGGTGGCGACCGCCAAGCAGATCGCCGCCGAGCACCCCGACTGGGTGATGCTCTACCAGTACGGCAATCAGGGCAACGCGCAGGCGCACTACGAGACCACCGGTCCGGAGCTGCTGCACGACCTGCCAACGATCACGCACTTCGTCGCCGGGCTGGGCACCACCGGCACCCTGATGGGGACCGGGCGATATCTGCGGGAGAAGGTCGACGAGATCGAGATCGTCGCCGCCGAGCCCCGGTACGGCGAACTGGTCTACGGGCTGCGCAACATCGACGAGGGCTACGTCCCGGAGCTGTACGACGCCCGAGTGCTGACCCGGCGCTTCTCGGTCGGTACCCGGGACGCGGTGCTGCGTACCCGGCAGCTCGTCGAGGTGGAGGGGATCTTCGCCGGGTTCTCCACCGGGGCGATCCTGCACGCCGCGCTCGCCGTGGCGCACGAGGCGGTCAAGGCCGGCCGGCGGGCCGACGTCGCGTTCGTGGTCGCCGACGGCGGCTGGAAATACCTGTCGACCGGCGCCTACGGCGGCACCCTCGCCGACGCCGAGGACGCGCTGGACGGCCAGCTCTGGGCCTGACCGGCGAACCCGTTCGAGCCCGACCCGGAACTGCTGGCGGCGGCCATCGTCGACCTGTCCGCATTGGCCCGGGCGGCGCGGGCCGGCGGCGGCAGTCTCTACTGCTGGTGCTGCCTGTAGGCGGCGGTGACCGAGGGTGCCTTCGGCGGGGCCGAAAGCGGATACCGACATGCCCGCCGAAGGTGACGGAACGTAACGGTCGGGCCGTTTGCGGCGTCTAACCCGTACCGGGCGGGGTCGCCCAGACCGGATGTCACGTTGACGACAACTGTACCCAGATCTTTCTTGTGCCCAGGTGTCGCGGCGTAGGCTGCGCACCGTGACAGACCTTCCGGCATTGATCGTTTACGCGTTGGGCGCCGGGCTGTCCGTGACCATCTGTAATGGCGGGGCGACTTGATGCGACTGACCATCCTCGGCTGTGCGGGCAGTTTCCCGGGCCCCGAAGCGGCCTGTTCGGCCTACCTGGTCGAGGCCGACGGCTTCCGGCTGCTGCTCGACTTCGGCTCGGGCTCGCTCTCCGCGTTACAACGTTATGTCGGGCTGAAGGCGGTCGACGCGATCCTGCTGACCCACCTGCACGGCGACCACATCCTCGACGCGGTCCCGTACATAGTGGTGCGGCGGTACGCCCCGGACGGCCCCTACCCGCCGCTGCCGGTGTACGCCCCGAGTGGCGCGCCGGACCGGCTCGCCAACGCGTACAGCCTGGACGAGGGCCTGCTGGACGACGTCTACACCTTCTACGGCCTGCAACCCGGGACGTTCCCCATCGGGCCGTTCGCGGTGACCGTCGACCGGGTCAACCATCCGGTGGAAACCTATGGGGTGCGGCTGGAGCACGGCGGCCGGTCGCTCTGCTACTCCTCGGACACCGCCCCCTGCGAGTCGCTGCTCCGGCTGGCCCACCGCGCCGACCTGTTCCTCTGCGAGGCGAGTTATCTGGACGGGGTGGAGAACCCACCCGACCTGCATCTGACCGGGCGCGAGGCGGGCGAGGCCGCCGCCAAGGCGGAGGTGGGCAAGCTGCTGCTGACCCATCTGGTCGCCGCCTGGGGCAGTGAAGCGGTGACCCACGAGGCGGCGCTCTCCGCCTTTGCCGGCCCGGTCGAGGTGGTCCGGCCCGGCGCCCGGTACGAGGTCTAGTCCCGAGATCTGCACCCCGGCGGACCGATCCGCCGGACCCGCCCGGTGCGGACCCGGAACGCGGACGCCCGGGGCACCCTCGGACGGCGCGATCGGGCGAGCACATAGGCTGCGGGGATGGCGCGACCTGACGGGCGACGGCCCGACCAACTCCGACCGGTGACCCTGACCCGACGCTGGAGCATCCATCCGGAGGGATCCGTACTCGTCGAGTTCGGTGATACCCGGGTGCTCTGCACGGCGAGTGTCACCGAAGGGGTGCCGCGCTGGCGCAAGGGTTCCGGCCTGGGCTGGGTCACCGCCGAGTACTCGATGCTGCCCCGCTCCACCACCACCCGCTCGGACCGGGAGAGCGTCCGGGGCAAGATCGGTGGCCGTACCCACGAGATCTCTCGGCTCGTCGGCCGGAGCCTGCGGGCCTGCATCGACCTGAAGGCGCTCGGCGAGAACTCGATCGTGCTGGACTGCGACGTGTTGCAGGCCGACGGCGGCACCCGGACCGCCGCGATCACCGGGGCGTACGTCGCGCTGCACGACGCGGTGAGCTGGCTGGCCGAGCGGAAGGCGTTGGCCGGCAAGCCGGCGAAAGTGATGCACCGGTCGGTGGCGGCGGTCAGCGTCGGCGTGGTGGAGGGTGAGCCGCGACTCGACCTGAACTACCTTGAGGACGTGGCGGCCGAGGTGGACATGAACGTGGTATGCACCGGCACCGGGGATTTCGTCGAGGTGCAGGGGACCGGCGAGGCCGGCGTCTTCGCCCGCGAGCAGCTCGACGCGCTGCTCGACCTCGGTGTGCTCGGCTGCGCCGAGTTGACCGACGTCCAGCGGAAGGCGCTGGCCGAATGACCAAGGTGCTGCTGGCGACCCGGAACGCCAAGAAGCTGACCGAACTCCAGCGGATCCTCGACCACGCCCTCGGCCCGCAGCGCATCCAGCTCGTCGGGCTGGCCGACGTTGCGCAGTACCAGGAGGTTCCGGAGACCGGACTGACCTTCGGGGAGAATGCCCTGCTCAAGGCGCGCGAAGGCGTCAAGTGGAGCAACCTGCCGACGATCGCCGACGACTCCGGGCTGGCGGTGGACGCCCTGAATGGCATGCCCGGGGTGTTCAGCGCCCGCTGGTCCGGCAGGCACGGCGACGACCGGGCCAACCTGGAGCTGGTACTCGCGCAGATCGCGGACGTACCCGACGAGCACCGGGGCGCCGCCTTCGTCTGCGCGGCGGCCCTGGTGTTGCCGGGCGGCAAGGAGCACCTGGTCGACGGCCGGCAGACCGGACGGCTGCTGCGGGCGCCCCGTGGCGAGGGCGGCTTCGGCTACGACCCGATCTTCCTCGCCGACGGGCAGGACCGGACGAACGCCGAACTCTCCCCGGAGGAGAAGGACGCGATCAGCCACCGGGGCAAGGCGCTGCGGGCGTTGGCGAAGGTGATCGCCAAGGTACTGCCGGAGTCGGGCCGCCCGTAGCGGGCGGCCCCGCATCCGAACCGGGCAGCGGGCGATCGCCATCCCGTGCCGGTCGGGACGGGTCGGTCAGGCCGGTCGGGGGCTTCCGGGCAGCCGGTGCCCCAGCACGGTCAACTCGGCCAGCAGGGTGACCAGCAGGACCAGGTTCGCCACGACCATTATCCCGAGCGGTGGGAGCAGCGGCATCGCGGGGCCGATCGCGACGAGCGTGAGGATCGCGACCAGGCGGGGCCGGAAGATCCGGCCGGTCACCACGTAGTCGAACAGGCAGGTGCCGAGCAGGAAGAGCGCCGGGCCGCCGAGCAGGGTGACTATCCAGGCCACCGGCGCCGGACCGAGCGGACTGCCGAGCACCAGGTTGGTGCCGGCGGACACCACCACGGTGCCGGCCACCATCACCAGGTGGGTGTACGAGGTCGAGGTGCCCGGCCGGACCCGCTCCACCGACGACACGTTCCCGGGGGACAGCAGTTGCTCAATGCGGTGGAAGTAGAGCAGGAACAGCAGTACGGCGTTGCCGAAGGCCACCGCGCAGACCGCGAGCCGAATCTCCCCGGTGCGGGGTAGGGCGAGACCGGTGCCGGCGGTCAGGATCAGTTCGCCGAGCGCGATGAGGAAGATCTCCCGATGCCGCTCGGCCAGGTGGTTACCGGTGAAGATCTGACTGGCCAGCTCGGTGCGACCGAGTCGCGGGGTGGGCCAGCCGAACCGGGCCGATCCGAGGTCCACCGCGACCGCCGCTGCCCAGAGCACCAATCGGGCCGTACCCTCGGCGAACACGCCGCCGACCCACAGCCCGGCGGTGACGACGAACCAGAAGAAGACCCGGACGCTGCGGGCCTGGATCGCCCGATGCACCCGGGTACCCGGGATCAGTACCGCGCCCCGGGCCAGGTGGATGCCGAAGTACGCCGCGACGAAGACGAAGCCCAACTCGCCGAAGGCCCTCGGTACGGTGACCGCCATCACCAGGGTGCCGAACATGACGACGAGGACCAGGGCCTGGATCACCGGTAGCCGGGGATTGAACAGGTCGGTGAGCCACGCGGTCAAGACCCAGACCCACCACGCCGCGAGCAGCAGCACGGCCATCTGCGCCGCGTTGCGGAGGCTGGGATCCGCGGCCAGCCCCTGCGAGAGCCGGGAGAGCATGAACACGTAGACCAGGTCGAAGAAGAGTTCCAGGAAGGTCGGGTACTCGGGTTCGCCGCGCCGGCGGAGGATCCTCGGCAACTCGCTGGTCGTCACGGGTTTTCTGGCCTCCTGCCAACCTCCCTGAGGCATCGGCTCGCACGCGGCGCGGCCGGACTCCCGACTGCCTCTAAACCTA
This sequence comes from Plantactinospora sp. KLBMP9567, assembly GCF_033446045.1. NCBI lineage: Bacteria > Bacillati > Actinomycetota > Actinomycetes > Micromonosporales > Micromonosporaceae > Plantactinospora > Plantactinospora sp. KLBMP9567. The sequence continues at coordinate 91,382 of NZ_JAWQRR010000053.1, forward strand.
CAAAACCCGGCGTTATCAGAGCGCGAAACCTCTAGTCTCGGGGCGGTGACGTGCCGGGCCGGCTCGGACAGGTTGAAGAGAATCAGCGGTGCCGTCGGACGGGCGCGTGCCGGGAGTCAAACGGAGCGGATCGATGGCGATGCGCGGCGAGGCAGGTGAACCCGCCCCCGCCTCGGCCCGGCCCGATCCGACCCGTCCGACGTACCTGGAGCTCTTCTTCGACCTGGCGTACATCTTCGCGCTGATCGTCGTCGCCGAGGAGTTGCTCAAGGACCTGAGTTGGGGCGGTACCGGTCGGGCCCTGGTGCTGTTCCTGGCGTTCACGCTGATCTGGGCGCTCGCCACCTGGGCCGGTGACCTGCTGGACCTGACCCGGCCGACGGTGGTGCCGCAGATCGTCGGCGTGATGGCGGGCAGCCTGCTGCTGGCCGGTACGGTGCCGGAGGCGTACCACAAGGGTGGGCTGCTGTTCGCCGTCACCTACCTGACGATCCACTTCGGCAGCGGGCTCTACTACACCCTGGTCCCGTCGGGCGCGGCGCGCACCCGCACCCACCGGACGATGCTCTGGGAGGCGGTCGCCGCCGTACCGTGGATCGTCGGCGGACTCCAGACGAACGCCGGGACCCGGGCGATGCTCTGGGCGGTCGCGCTCGCGGTCGAATACCTCGGCGTCGTACTCGGCTGGCCCACCCCCTGGGCGTGGCACCGGCCGCCCCGGGAACCGCGGCGCGTCGGGGAGCGGGTCGCCGAGCGCTACCGGCAGTTCGTGATCGTCGCGCTCGGGGCGTCGCTCTTCCTCGTCGGCAGCGAGTTCAGCGAGGGTCGCTACACCCGGGACCGGGCGGTGGCCCTGGTGGTGGTCTTCACGACCACGGTGCTGATCTGGCGGATCTACATCTACCGGGCCGGGCAGTTGATGACCGGCACCATCGCCGGCGCCGCCAACCCGGCCCGGCTCAGCGAGGTCACCGCCTTCGTCCACCTGGTCATGGTGGCCGGCATCGTCGGCACCTCGGTCGCCAGTCAACTCGTCATCCGTCGCCCGTTCGGTGACACACCGCCGGCCCTGGCGGCGGTCATTCTCGGCGGCCCGGCACTCTTCCTGGTCGGGCGGGCGCTGCTCGACTACACCGTCTTCGCCCACGTGAACCGGGCCCGGTTGGTCGGGCTGCTCCTGCTGGCCGGTCTGGCGGCGGCGACACCCCTGCTGCCGCCGGTCATGGTCGGGCTCGCCGTCGTGGGTGTGCTGACCGGCATCGCGACATCGAACCTGATCCAGACCCTGACCAATCCGCCGAGGCCGGCGACGCGGTAACGGCCGCCGGGCCGGGGTGCCCGCGACGGCGGGACACCCCGGACGGTACGCGCCGGCGCTCGGTTTCAGCTTATGTACCAGGACGAGGCGTGGTCGTTCCAGCCGAAGTTGCCGAGATTTCGCGTGTAGTGGTAGACGGTGAACGACGGACCGGTGAAGCGACCGTGCTGGTAGATCCGTACCGAGCACCTGGTGCTGGCGGTGCTGCGATCGGTCTTCACCGAGGTGAGCTTGTCGTTCCAGCCCGCCGGCACGACCGGGACCGCGATCTCCCGGTCGTCCATCGTCGTGGTGCAGGCCCGGGACTTGTAGTAGCGCAGCGTCCCGCCCTGATACTCGTCGTCCTTCCAGAGTTGCGCCACGAGATAGCTGGCCCGGCCCCCCACGTCCCTCCTGGCCCGCTCCGGCGTGGCGGCACAGGCCAGTTTCGCGGTGTCCGCGTTGTACGCGCAGTGCGGCGCGGCCGCGCCGTCCGGCCCGGCGGCGTACGCGGTGGAGGTGCCGAGGACGGTTGACGCGACGGCGAGGGTGAGCATCGTGCCGACGGTGGCGGCGAAACGAATTCTCATTTCTCTTTCACGCTTTCTTCCGAGGCGATTTCCGATTTCATTGGTCGTCGAATCCGGCAGTGCCAGTCTTCCGCTGTCGGATCGACGTCCCTTGCACTTCGAGGCTCGGCCGCCGTCTCGTTGTACGGTAGGGTCTGACGCGGGCTGACAACGCTTCTGACAAGGTGGGGGTCTGGATGCGTGCCGGCGACGACCCGGGTCGGGATCGCATTTCCGCCGAACCGCCGGACCCGGTCGCCGAATTCGCCGACGCATTACGCCGACTGCGCGCCGAGGCGGGAAATCCGTCGTTTCGGCGAATGGCCGCGGTGTCCCGGTCGATCTCGCACACCACGCTGCACGAGGCGGCCTCCGGAACGCGCTTCCCGTCCTGGGAGACCACCCGAGAATTCGTCCGGGTCTGCCACGGCGACGAGACGGCGTGGCGGGCCAGATGGGAGTCGGCCCGCCCCGCCGCCTCCGGCCCGTCAGCCGCCGCCGGCTCCGCCCCGTCAACCGCCGGGGAAGCCGGATCGGTTCCGCTGACCCGCGAATCCCCGGCGGTGGCGGCGTGGGGTCGTCGTCTCGGCCCGGGGTGGGGTCGGCCCGGTTCGGCCCGGCTCGGCGGGGCGGTCACGCTGGGAGCGCTGGCCCTGGTCGGCACGCTGCTGGCGGTGGCCCTGCTCGTCGCCGCCCGGGCCGACCGCGAGCGGTCCGGCGCCCCGACCGGCGCCGCGTCGGCGGGCACCGCCACCACCGCCCCGGCAGGGGTGCCCACCGGACCGCTGGTCGACGGCGACCGGAGCCGGTTCATCACCGACGTCACCATCCCGGACGGCACCCGGGTACGGGTCGGCGAGACCTTCGTGAAGGTCTGGGAGATCCAGAACGCTGGTACGGTGCCCTGGCGCAACCGCCATCTCCAGCGGGAGGACGTGCCGGCCCAGCCGGGGAGCTGCCGGAGTCCGGAGCGGATCCCGATCCGTGACACGCTGCCGAACGAGCGGGTGGAGGTCTCCGTCACCGTGATCGCGCCGTCCGCGCCGACCATCTGCATGGTGCGGTGGAAGATGGTCGACGAACACGGCCGACAGCTCTTTCCCACCGCCCGACCGGTGTTCTTCCTGGTCCATGTCGATGCCACGACCGGCACTCCGGGCTCGCTCTGAGCCGGAAAGCCGGTCGACCGGCCAACGGGTCACCGGATCCCGCCGGAGCCGGTCGGCGGGCCAGCGGCTCCCGCCCGGGGCAAGCCGGCGGGGTCAGCGGCTCCAGGTGGGGTCGCGGCCGACGACTCCGAGGATCCGGTCCAGGGTCGGCGCCGCGGCCGGGACCGCGACCTCGGGCCCGTAGACACCCATCTGCCGGCCCTGCTCGGCGGTCTTCGCCACCTCGTCGTGCACGTAGCCGAGCAGGTCGTCGTCCCAATTCGGGCGCTGCCCGGTCGCCTTCGCCAGGTCCCAGGCGTGCACCACCAGCTCGGTCACGATCATCCCGCCGACCAGCGCGGCCGGCAGCTCCGTCGGGCCGCCCATGCGGGTGGTGCCGTCCCAGGCGGCCGGCTCGGCCCAGGTGCCGGCGATCCGCTCCACCAGCGCCGTCAGGTCGGCGGCCCAGTCGCCCCCGGTCAGGTCCAGCTCCGTCTCGCTGCCGGCCGGCGGCGGTACGGTCTCCTTCCGCCCGGCACCCTCCAGCGACGGGCCCCAGAACAACAGGTGGTTGACCAGCTTCCGGACGTCGTACTCGGCACACGGGGTGGGATTGTCGAGCTGGTCGGGCTTGATGTCGCGGATGATCTCGATCAGCGGGGCGGCCGCCCTGGCCACGTACGGTGCGTCAGGCATGTCGGCAAGCACACCACGAGGTGTGGCGGTCGTCTTGAACGAACGCGACATAACCTGGCGGGCGTGCGGAGGGACGTACGCGAACTCGGCGGGGCGTGGACCAGATACCAGCGGCACGCCTTTCCGGCCCCGTCGCCGGACCTCACCCCGTACGTCGAGCGCTACTGGATCGTCTCCTGGGAGTACGCCGAGCCGTACCGGCAGTTGATCGTGCCGTACCCGAACGTGCACCTGACGTTCCACGGCGGTCGCGGGATCGTGAACGGCGTCAGCAGCGGACACCAGGTGAGGGTGCTGACCGGCGTCGACGGGGTCTTCGGGGTGGCGTTCCGGCCGGGCTGCTTCCGGCCGTTCCTGGGCGCACCGGTCTCGACGATCACGGACCGGTCGATCGACGCGGCGGAGGTCTTTCCGGGTGACCTGCCCGATCCGCTCGACGTGCCGAGCGTGGAGGAATATCTGCGGCGCCGCCGGCCCGAACCCGATCCCCGGGCGGAGGAGGTCGCGGAGGTCGTCGCCACGATCGCCGCCAGTCCCCGGATCAACCGGGTGGACGCGGTCGCCGAGCACCTCGGGATGGGCGTCCGGGCGGTGCAGCGGCTCTTCGCCGAGTACGTCGGGATCGGGCCGAAGTGGGTGATCCGGCGCTACCGGCTGCGCGAGGTGACCGAGCGGCTGGCCCGGGGCGAACCGGTCGACTGGGCCGCGCTCGCCGCCGAACTCGGCTACGCCGACCAGGCGCACTTCACCCGCGACTTCCGGAAGATGTTCGGCGAGTCCCCGACGCACTACGCCGCCCGCTACTGACATCCACCCCGCCAAGATCTTGACGCCTTGTTGCGGTTGGAGCGACAAAAAGTCGTCAACATCTAACGGATTCGGCCGCTTCGGTGGCGGCGGACGGCGTCGCGGTTGGCGCAGCGGGGCGAGCAGTACCGCTGCTGACCGCCCCGTGAGGTGTCGACGTAGATGGTCCGGCAGCCGTCGGCAGCGCAGCGGCCGAGTCGGGACATTCCCCGCCCGGCGAGGTGTAGCGCGGTACCGACGCTGACCAGGGCCCGCAGCACCGCACCGAGCGGTACGCCCTCGTCCCGGTAGTGCAGGTGCCACCCGGTACCGCCGTGATCGGTGAGCCGGGGGTACGCCGACGCCGACGCCAGCAGCCGGTTGACCAGGGCGGCCCGCTGGGCCGGATCGGTGGCGTCGACGATCTCGGACCACTGGTCGACCAGCTCCAGCGCCACGGTCAGGTCCTGCTCGCCGACCGGCATGTCCAGCACCAGCCCGGCGGCGGCGCACCGGCCTACCAGGTCGGGCAGGGAGCGGGGCGGGTCGTTGGCCAGCTCGGCGATCAGTCGTACGGCGTCCTGCCCGTAAGGGTTGAGATGCACAATGCCATTACAGCAGGCTCGGACCATGAGCGACGAGAACGGGCACCTCTGGCGGACCCGGTCACGCCACCGGACCAGTGACGGGATCGTGAGCTACCAGTCGTGCCACTGCGGGATGTGGCGGCTGCTGTCCGGGCCGGCACGACCGTCGGTGCCGCCGACCGAGGCCGTCCGAGCGCCGCTCGGCAGGTTGGCGGAGGATGGCCCGGGCCGGGTCGGCCGGCGGCGTCGGCGCAGGTGACGTACCAGCGCAAACGCCGCGGGGTGGTTCGTCCGGCCCGCGACCTGACGAACCGCCCCGGGTGTTCGCGCTGCGCTCAGCTTCCGTTCGAGGCCGCCGCGACGACGGCGATGAGGACGAACCAGAGCACGGTGAGTGCGGTGAAGACGATGCCCAGCCAGAAGCCGGCCTTGGCGAGTCCGCTGCCCTGCTCGCCGGTCTGCTGGATCTGCCGCTTCGCGACGACGCCGAAGACGATGCCCAGTGGCGCGAAGACGAAGGCGAAGACCAGGGAGAGGATCGCCATCACGTTGGTGCCGCGAACCGACCCATCTGCCTGCCCGGCCGCCCCGCCGGTGCTCTGCGATGCCATTTGTCCTCCTCGGTGTGGGTGTCCACAGGGGAATTACCCAGACCGGTCCGCCCGATAACGCTCCGGCGACACAGAGTGCCCCGGAGATCTGCTGGCTCCCGCCGGTCAGCCTTCGCCAGGTCCGTCGACCGGGGCGAAGCTGAGCCCGTCCGCCGGGTCGACCTCGACCACCTCGCCGCCTCGCACCAGGTACGCGACGTCGTGCCGGGTCCTGGCGAGGTATTCCGCCCACTGGGCGTCACCCCACTCGCCGGGATCCGCCGCATCGATCTCGTCGTAGTCGGGCGGTGCCGCGTAGTGGACCGCGTAGACGACGTTGTCCCGTACCTCCAACCGCCACCGGTCGTCCGGCTCGTCGCCCTGGGCCTCGATCACACCGGTGAGCACATGGTCGAAGGTGAACTCCGCGAACTCGTCGGCGTAGACCCGCTCCGGAAGCGGCGCGGCGAGTTCCCCGGCGAGCGTGGCGCCGGGCTTGAGGAAGGTGTCGACCAGATATGCCATCCAGCGCTCGGCGTCGTAGAACTTCTCCGCCTCGTCCCCGCCGAGGGTGGAGCCGTCCTCGGACGGTAACCACTGGCACCAGAGGCCGGGCTGCCCGGGCGGCGGCTCGCTGCCGTCGAGTACGTCCGGCTCGATGTCCTGCCCCGCGTGGCCGCCGCCTCCGACGAAGTACGGTCCCTTGGTCCGGTGCATGTGCCGGACCTCGGCGAACCGGGTCAGGTAACGGACCTCGGCCGGGTTGAGCGGTGGGGAGATGCTGACCCGGCCGGTGAACCATGTCTCGTAACCCATGCCGGATGTTCTACCCCAGGGGGCCGACCTCCGCCTCGATCGTGGCCCGCAACTTCGGCCCGGCGATCACCGCCCGGGCCGCCTCCATCACCGGGGCGAGGAAGATGTCCGGCCCCGGCTCGCCGACGGCCTCCCGCAGCGCCGCCAGCGCCGCCCGGCCGGCCGGGGACGGGGTCAGCGGTGCCCGCAACTGCAGGCCGCGTACCCCGGCGATCAGCTCCACCGCGAGCAGGCTGGTCAGGTTCTCCAGCACCGTACCCAGCTTCTTGGCCGCCGCCCAGCCCATCGAGACGTGGTCCTCCTGCATCCCGCTGGTCGGCAGCGAGTCGACCGAGGCGGGTGCGGCGAGTCGCCGGTTCTCCGCGACGATCCCGGCGGCGGTGTACTGGGCGATCATCAGCCCGGAGTTGACCCCGGCGTCGGGGGAGAGGAACGCCGGCAGTTCCCGGGACCGGGTGACGTCGAGCAGCCGGTCGACCCGGCGTTCGGCGATCGCCCCGACCTCGGCGGCGGCGATGGCCAGGAAGTCGGCGGCGAAGCCGAGCGGGGCGCCGTGGAAGTTTCCGGTCGACTCGACCCGACCGTCCGGGAGTACGACCGGGTTGTCCACCACCGAGCGCAGTTCCCGGCCGGCGACCTGGTCGACGAAGGCGAGGGTGTCCCGGGCCGCCCCGGCGACCTGTGGCGCGCAGCGCATCGAGTACGCGTCCTGCACGGCGTGCGACAGGTCGTCCCGGTGCGAGTCCATGATGGACGATCCTTGGAGCAGTCGGTGGATGTTGGCCGCCGACAGCGCCTGCCCGGGATGCGGGCGGATCGCGTGCAGTTCCGGCAGGAACGGCCGGTCCGAGCCGAGCATCGCCTCGATGGCCAGTGCCGCCGTCACGTCCGCCATCGTGAAGAGGTGGTGTGCGTCGGCGACCGCCAGCAGCAGCATCCCGAGCATCCCGTCGGTGCCGTTGACCAGCGCCAGCCCTTCCTTGGCAGCCAGCGTCACCGGGCGCAGCCCGGCCGCATGCAGGGCCGCCGGGGCGTCCTGCCGGCTGCCGTCCGGGCCGAGCACCCAGCCCTCGCCGAGCAGCACCAGCGCGCAGTGCGCCAGCGGGGCCAGGTCGCCGGAGGCGCCGAGCGAGCCGTGTTCCGGCACCCACGGGGTGATGTCGGCGTTGAGCAGGTCGGCCAGCGCCCGGGCCAGCTCGGGGCGTACCCCGGAGTGGCCGAGGGCGAGGGAGCGGATCCGGAGCAGAATCATCGCCCGGACCACCTCGCGGGGCATCGGGGCGCCCACCCCGGCCGCGTGCGAGCGGATCAGCGCGTGCTGCAACTCGGCCCGCCGCTCCGGCGCGACGAAGGTGGTGGCGAGCGCGCCGAACCCGGTCGAGACGCCGTACACCGGGCGGCCGGTCTGCTCGATCCGGTCCACGATCGCCCGGCTGGCCGCCATGGCGTCCAGGGTGGAGGGATCGAGTACGACGGTGGCGGTGCCCCGGGCCACCGCCAGCACGTCGGCCGGGGAGATCCCGGTGGGCTGGACGGTGACGACGGGTCGGGTCACGGTTGACATTGCGGTACTCCGTTGTGCAGGACCTGGCTGATCAGTGGAACACCGGGCCGGTAGGCCAGGTGCAGATAGGAGGGCGCGTCGAGGATGCTCAGGTCGGCCGGTACCCCCGGCCGGAGCACTCCGGCGTCCGCGCGGCGCAGCGCCCGCGCGCCACCGGCGGTGGCCGCCCAGACCGCCTCCGCCGGGGTCATGCCCATCTCCCGGACCGCGAGCGCGATGCAGAACGGCATCGACGAGGTGTACGACGACCCGGGGTTGCAGTCCGTGGCCAGCGCCACGGTCACCCCCGCGTCGAGCAGCCGCCGGGCGTCCGGGTACGGCGACCGGGTGGAGAACTCCGCTCCGGGCAGCAGCGTCGCCACCGTCTCCGCCATCGCCAACACGTCGACGTCTACATCGGACAGGTGGGTGCAGTGGTCGACGCTTGCCGCGCCCAGCTCCACCCCGAGCTGCACCCCCGGCCCGGGACCGAGCTGGTTGGCGTGCACCCGTACCCCCAGCCCGGCGGCCTGCCCGACGGTGAGGATCGCCCGGGCGTGGTCGGCGTCGAAGGCGCCCCGCTCGCAGAAGACGTCGATCCACTTCGCGTACGGCAGCGCGGCCCGGAGCATCGGCCCGCAGACCAGTCCGACGTAGTCGTCCGGCCGGTCGGCGTACTCCGGGGGCACGACGTGGGCGCCGAGGAACGTCGTCTCGGCGGTGAACTCGGCGGCGATCCGCAGCGAGCGTGCCTCGTCGGCGACGCTGAGCCCGTACCCACTCTTGATCTCGATCGTGGTGGTGCCCTGCCGGACCGCCTCGGCGCGCAGCCGCCCGACGGTGTCGCGGAGCCGGTCGTCGTCGGCGGCCCGGGTGGCGGCGACGGTGGTCCGGATGCCGCCCCCGGTGTACGGCTCGCCGGCCATCCGGGCGGCGAACTCGGCGGCCCGGTCACCGGCGAAGACCAGATGGGCGTGGCTGTCCACGAATCCGGGCAGCACCGCGGCGCCGTCGGCGTCGATCCGGTGGTCGGCGGCCGGGGCGTACCGGGCCGGGCCGATCCAGGCGACCTCGCCCTCCTCGACCAGCAGCGCCGCCTTGCGGCGGATGCCGAGCGGCCCGCCCTCGCCGATCCCGGTGTTGGTGACCAGCTCGCCGATGTTGTCGATCAGCAGGTTCACGGCGTCACCGTCCCGATGCGTGGGTGCACGGCGCCACCGTCGCGATCACACAGGTTCACGACGTCACCGCCGCGATCGCCGCCGACAACTCGGTCGGCACGTCGAGCCGGACGTGCCGGCCCTCCCGCACCACCGGCCGGCCGTCGGCCAGCACGTCGGTCACGTCGGCCGCCCCGGCCGCGAAGAAGACCCCGACCGGCGGCACCCCGGCGGTCCGGGCGCTGTCCAGCCGGACGGTGACCAGGTCGGCCCGGTCGCCGCGCTCCAGCCGGCCGGCGTCCGTCCAGCCCAGCGTGGCGTGCCCGCCCTCGGTCGCGGCGCGCAGCAACTCGACCGGGCTGAACTGGCCCCGGGTCAGGGTGGCCAGCCGCAGGTTCAGCTCCACCGCCCGGGCCTCCTCGAAGAGGTCGACCACCGCGTGGCTGTCGGTGCCGAGGCTGATCGGGCTGCCCCCGTCGGCCAGCTTCCGGATCGGCCCCACCCCGTCGGCCAGGTCCCGTTCGGTGGTCGGGCAGGCGCAGATCCCGGTACCGCTGGACCCGAGCACGTCGAGGTCCAGACCGGACAGCTGGGTGGCGTGCACCGCCGTGGTGGCCGGGCCGAGCACGCCGGCCTCGGCCAGCAGCGCGGTCGGGCTCTTCCCGTGGTACGCCAGGCACGCCTCGTTCTCGGCCGGTTGCTCGGAGAGGTGCAGATGCAGCGGGGCGGCGTGCTCGCGGGCCCAGCCGGCCACCTCGGCGAGTTGGTCGGCGGGGACCGCCCGGACCGAGTGGATCGCCGCACCGACCCGGGCGTGCGCACCGGCCGGGGTGAACGCGCCGGCCCGCCGCGCCCAGCCCGCCGCGTCGCCGTCGCCGAACCGCAGTTGCGGCCCGGCCAGCGGCTTACCGTCCACCGTGGCGGTCAGATAGCAGGTGTCCAGCAGGGTGAGCCGGATCCCGGCCTGGGCGGCGGCCTCGACCAGCGCCGCACCCATCACGTTCGGGTCGGCGTACGGGGCGCCGTCCGGGGCGTGGTGCAGGTAGTGGAACTCGCCGACGCAGGTGATGCCGGCGAGCGCCATCTCGGCGTACGTCGCCCGGGCCAGCGCGAGGTAGCGCTCCGGGTCGAGGCGGTCGGCGACCGCGTACATCTGGGTGCGCCAGGCCCAGAAGTCGCCCCGGCCGCCGTGGGTGCGCCCGCGCAGCGCCCGGTGGAAGGCGTGCGAGTGCGCGTTGGCCAGCCCCGGCAGGGTCAACCCGGGGAGCCGCCGGGCGTCCGGCGGCGGCACCGGCACCCCGGCTGTGACCGGGCCGAACCGGCCGTCGACCACCTCGATCAGCACGTCGGCGTCGGGCGCGGGGCGGTCCGGCAGCCAGGCGTACTCGGCGTGGTAGCGGGCCGGTTCGGGGGCGGTCATCCGGCGGCCAGGTGGGCGAGCAGGTCGGCCAGCCGGCGTACGCCCTCGGCACAGTCGTCGTCGGCGGCCGCCTCGGCCGGGGAGTGCGACACCCCGGTCGGGTTCCGCACGAAGAGCATCGCGGTCGGCACGTGCCCGGCCAGGATCCCGGCGTCGTGCCCGGCGGCGGTCGGCAGCACCGGTACGCCGTCGGCGAGTACCTCGCGGAACGCCTTGACCAGTCCGCCGTCGAACTCGACAGGTGGGCTGAGCGACTCGCGGGTGACGGTCAGCGTCGTACCGTCCCGGCTGGCCCGCTCGGCGGCCTTGCCGCGTACCCCCTCGACCAGCGCCTCCAGGGTGCCGGCGTCGGCGGCCCGGGCGTCCAGCCAACCGCGGACCCGGGCCGGGATCGCGTTGGTGGCGTTCGGCTCCACCTCGACCCGGCCGATCGTGGCCTGCGCACCGCACAGCCGGGCCTCCTTGCTGGCGGCCAGCACGGTGAAGGCGTAGGTCAGCATCGGGTCGCGCCGGTCGGCCATCCGGGTGGTGCCGGCGTGGTTGGCCTCGCCGGTGAAGTCCAGCCGCCAGCGGCCGTGCGGCCAGATTCCGCTGGCCACCCCGACCGGTGCGCCGAGGTCGACCAGCGCCCGGCCCTGCTCGACGTGCAGCTCGATGAAGGCGCCGATCCCGTCCAGCAGATCTGGTCGGACCCCCACCGGCCGACCGCCCATCGCCTCGGCCAGGGTGACGCCGTCCCGGTCGGTCAGCGCCGCCGCCCGGTCCGGATCGAGCGCCCCGGTCAGCAGCCGGGAGCCGAGGCAGGGTACGCCGAACCGCGAGCCCTCCTCCTCGGCGAACGCCACCACGCCGACCGGGCGGCGGAACTCCCGACCCTCCGCCCGGAGCGCCCGTACCGCCAGCAGGGCGCTGACGATGCCGAGCGGTCCGTCGTAGCCGCCGCCGTGCGGGACCGAGTCGAAGTGGCTGCCGAGCAGCACGGCGTCGCCCCGCTCCGGCGGCGGGCCGTACCAGGCGATCAGGTTGCCGTTGCCGTCCGGCTCGACCGCGTGCGCCCCGTCGGCTTCGGCGACGCCGCGGAACCAGCGCTCCAGCTCGCGTACCGGCTCGGTGAAGCCGTACCGGAGGTAGCCGCCGGTGCCCGGGTCACGGCCGATCGGGGCGATCTCCGCCCAGAGCCGGGGAAACCAGGTGTGCACCGGGATCGGGTTCGACGTCAACGCCCGCCTACCCTTCGGCCATCGGGATGCGCAGGTCGCCCCGGGCTGCGGCCGCGACGGCCTCCGGATAGCCGGCGTCGACGTGCCGGAGTACGCCGGTCGCCGGGTCGTTGCTCAGCACCCGCTCGATCTTCTGTCCGGCCAGCGCGCTGCCGTCGGCGACGCAGACCTGGCCGGCGTGGATGGAGCGGCCGATGCCGACCCCGCCGCCGTGGTGGATGCTCACCCAGGAGGCGCCGCTGGCGGTGTTGACCAGCGCGTTCAGCAGCGGCCAGTCGGCGATCGCGTCGGAGCCGTCGGCCATCGCCTCGGTCTCCCGGTAGGGCGAGGCGACCGATCCGGCGTCCAGGTGGTCCCGGCCGATCACCACCGGGGCGGTCAGCTCGCCGCTGGCCACCATCTCGTTGAACCGCACCCCCGCCTTGTCCCGCTCGCCGTGGCCGAGCCAGCAGATCCGGGCCGGCAGGCCCTGGAAGGCGACCCGCTCGCCGGCCAGCCGGATCCACCGGGCCAGCGACTCGTTCTCCGGAAAGAGGTCCAGCACCGCCCGGTCGGTGGCGGCGATGTCGGCCGGGTCACCGCTGAGCGCCGCCCAGCGGAACGGTCCCTTGCCCTCGCTGAACAGCGGCCGGATGTACGCCGGCACGAAGCCGGGGAACGCGAACGCCCGGTCGTACCCGCCGAGCTGCGCCTCGGCCCGGATCGAGTTGCCGTAGTCGAAGACCTCCGCACCGCCGTCGAGGAAGCCGACCATCGCGGCGACGTGCCTGACCATGGCGGCCCGGGCCCGCTCGGTGTACTCGGCCGGCTTCACCCGGGCCAGCTCGGCGGCGTCGGCCAGCTCCAGCCCCTCCGGGACGTACGACAGCGGGTCGTGCGCGCTGGTCTGGTCGGTGACCACGTCGATCTCGACGCCCCGGCGGAGCAGTTCGGGAAAGACGGTCGCGGCGTTGCCGACCACCCCGACGGAGAGCGCCCGGCGCTCCCGCTTGGCGGCGAGGACCTGCTCGACCGCCTCGTCGAGTGAGCCGGCCACGGTGTCGAGATAGCGGGTGGCGACCCGGCGGGCCAGCCGCTCCGGGTCGACGTCGACGATCAGGCAGGCGCCGCCGTTCATGGTCACCGCGAGCGGCTGCGCCCCGCCCATCCCCCCGCAGCCGGCGGTCAGGGTCAGGGTGCCGGCCAACGAGCCGGCACTCGGCTGCTGCCCGTCGGCGCGGCTGGCGGCGAGCTTCGCGGCGACGGCGGCGAAGGTCTCGTAGGTGCCCTGGAGGATGCCCTGGGTGCCGATGTAGATCCACGAGCCGGCGGTCATCTGGCCGTACATGGTCAGGCCGAGCTGTTCGAGGCGGCGGAACTCCGGCCAGCTGGCCCAGTCGCCGACCAGGTTCGAGTTGGCGATCAGCACCCTCGGCGCCCACTCGTGGGTCCGCAACACCCCGACCGGCCGCCCCGACTGCACCAACATCGTCTCGTCGTCGGCGAGCGAGCCGAGAGTGCGGACCAGTGCGTGGTACGACGGCCAGTCCCGGGCCGCCCGGCCGGTCCCGCCGTACACGACCAGGTCGTCGGGGCGTTCGGCCACCTCCGGGTCGAGGTTGTTCATCAGCATCCGCAGCGCCGCCTCCTGCGGCCACCCGGCGGCGGTCCGGGTGGTGCCGCGGGCGGCGCGGATCGGCTCGGGCATGTCAACTCCTCCTGCGGTGGAACGGTTCGACGGTGGCGTGCGGTGCGGGGTGGTGGCGCGAGATTGGCGAACAGCCGGTGGCTATCCGACGAACAACTGGCGGCGGGCGGCCGACTGCTCGAACTCCTCCAGCCGGCGCTGGGCGTCGGCCGGTGCGGCGTCGCAGATCGCCTGGAGTAGCACCATCGACAGCGCCATCGGCGCGGTGTGCAGGTCGAAGACGAGCTGGGCGCCGACCGCGGCCGGCAGCACGATGTCGGCGTACTCGGCGGCCGGGCTGACCGCCGAGTCGGTGATCACCACCACCGACATCCCGGCCGCGCGGGCTTCCCGGAGCGCGTCCAGCGACTCCCGGGGATAGCGGGGCAGCACGATGCCGAGCAGCGCGCTCGCCCCGGCCGCCCGGGCCTGCTCCAGCCGGTCGGTCAGCAGCGTCCCGCCGGAGTCGAGGACCCGTACGTCCGGATGCACCTTCGCCGCGAAGTACGCGAAGTAGCCGGCCAGCGGGGCCGCGGCGCGCAGCCCGAGTACGACCAGCGGGCGGCTGCCGGCCAGCAGCGTGCCGGCGGCGGTCACCCCGTCCCGGTCGGCGAGCTGCTCGGCGAGCCGGTCCAGGTTGTCGGCCTCGGCGCGGATCGCCCGCTGCATCTCGTTGCCGGCCGGTATCCCGAGATCGGGTCGGCCGTAGCCGGCGGCCGCGATCTCCCGGAGCCGGCGGCGTAGCGCCGGATAGCCGTCGTAGCCCAGCGCCATGGCGAACCGGGTCACCGAGGGCTGGCTGACCTTGGCCAGTTCGGCGACCTCGGCTGCGGAGAGGTAGGCGGCGGAGGCGGCGTGCTGGACCAGGCTGTGCGCGATCCGCCTTTGGGTCGGCGTCAGCCGGATGCCCTGGAACAGGTCGAGCACGCGGTCCATCGGCGGGGCCGCGATGACAGCGCTGTCATTCACAAGAAGACTGTATGCATGAAATAATTCAGAGGGCAATGGGACACCGCGAACGTGGTAGAACCTTCCGGGTGGACGGTACGAATTTCCGGCGTGCGATCGCCCGCACGCGCCTCGCCCCCGTTGCCGCGTTCCCCAAGCGGTTCATGCGGGTGGCCCGGCATGACGCCCGGGTGATCAGTGTCTCGGCCAAGTGGCTGCTCACCTCCCGCGAGCACCACAACTACACCTACGACCTGACCAAGCTCAGCCGGGAGCACCTTGCCTGGTTCGTCAGCGTGACCTGCGACGTACCGGTCAAGCAGGTGCGGACGTACCTCACCGAGATCGAGCAGGACGAGCCGCTGCGGCGGCACATCGAGCAGGCCACCGCTGCCTCGGACCGGCGAGGGCTGGCCGACCGGCGCGTCCGGTACGCCCGCCGGATCGGCTGGTACGCGATCGTCCGGGCCATCCGGCCGAAGCACGTCGTGGAGACCGGGGTCGACAAGGGGCTCGGCACCTGCGTACTCGCCTCGGCCCTGTTGCGCAACGCCGCCGACGGCGAGCCGGGCCGGGTCACCTCGCTGGACATCAACCCGGAGGCCGGTTACCTGGCCAAGGCCGAGCCCTGGGCCAGCGTGGTCGACCTGGTGATCGGGGACTCGCTCGCCTCGATCAAGGCGCTGGACCGCCCGGTCGACCTCTTCCTGCACGACAGCAACCACAGCACCGGGCACGAACGCCGGGAGTTCCAAGCCGTGTCCCCGAAGCTGGCTCCCGGGGCCCGGCTGCTCACCGACAACGTCACGGTGACCAACGTGCTCGCCGAACACGCCGAGAAGACCGGCCGCCGCTTCCTCGCCTACCGGGAGACCCCGGCCCAGCACTGGTACCCCGGCGACGGGATCGGCATCGCCTGGTAGGCGTCCGGTTCCGCGCTCCGCGCCCGGTGGCCGGAAACCACCTACCCGGCCACCGGAACCGCTGTGGCAGGGTGGACGCCATGCGGCTGGTCTCCCTGCACATGTACCCGGTCAAGGGCTGTTACCGGCTCGACCTCGGCGCCGCCCGGGTCGAGCCGTGGGGCCTGGCCGGCGACCGGCGCTGGATGATCGTGGACGACGACGGGGTCGGCGTCACCCAGCGCCAGGTGGCCGGTCTGGTGGCGATCCGACCCGCACTCCGCCCCGGCGGGTTGGTGCTGCGCGCCGCCGGCCGGCCCGCGCTGGAGGTCACCGAGCCGACCGACGGCGAGCCGGTCGCGGTACGCGTCTTCTCGAACATGCCGGCCGCCCCGGCCCGGCGGGCGGAGCCGGCGGCCGACGACTGGCTCTCCCGGCTGCTCGACCGGAAGGTCCGGCTGGTCTGGCTCGGCGACCCGACGGTGCGCCCGATCCCGGACACCGGTCTGGTCGACCCCGCCGACCGGGTCAGCTTCGCCGACGGCTACCCGCTGCTGCTGGCCAACCGCGCCTCGCTGGACGCGCTGAACGAGTCCCTGGTCGAATCCGGCAACGTCGAGGCGCCGCTGCCGATGACCCGGTTCCGCCCAAACGTCGTGGTCGGCGGCGCCGACCCGTGGGCCGAGGACGACTGGACCGGCCGCCGGCTCCGGATCGGCCCGGTGACGTTCCGGGTGGCCAAGCCCTGCGGCCGCTGCCTGGTGACCACCACCGACCAGGAGACCGGGGTACGCGGCCGCGAGCCGCTGCGCACCCTGGCGACGTACCGCCGGATCAACCGGCAGTTGGTCTTCGGCCAGAACCTGGTGCCGGTGCCCGGCCCGGCCGGTTCGGCCGGCACGCTCACCGTCGGCGACCCGGTGGACCCGCTCGACTGAGCTGGCCCTCTTCCGCGCTGGCCCTCTTCCGCGCTGGCCCTCTTCCGCCTGGCGACAACGGGGCGGGCGGCCGGTGCCAGCCCATCGGCGCCCGTCGACCGGCCCGGCTAGGCGGCCGGTGGAGATCTTGCGGAAGCCGCGACGGCTACGGCAACATGCCCCGGATGACCGAGGCGGAACTTCCCGACAGTACGGACGGCGGCGCTCCGGCGGCTGCCTCGGAGTCCGGCGACGGCCCGGGCACGGGTGGTGAGGCGCCGCGGCGGCGTCCGTCGCCACGCTGGCTGGCCGGCGGGTTCGCGGCGCTACTCGCCGCCGTCCTCGGCTTGGTGCTCTTCTGGCAGTTCTCCGAGCCGGCCGCCTGCGCCGCCGCACTGGCCGCACCACCGCTGGAACGGCTCGGGCCGATGGTGGAGCGGGCCGGGCCGCCGGTCGGTGCGACCGTCTACAAGGGAAAGGCGTCGCACTACGACGGGGGTGGCTCGGGCGGCAACTGCTCGCTGCCGGGCCCACCGGCCAACCGGCTCTACGTCGCGCTCGGCTCCAGCCAGTACGCCGGCTCGGCCGCCTGCGGCAGTTTCCTCGACGTGACCGGCCCGAAGGGCACCGTCCGGGTGATGGTGCTGGACCGCTGCGCGGGCTGCACCAACAACAAGATCGACCTGTCCAGGCAGGCGTTCGCGAAGATCGCCGACCTGTCCCAGGGCATCGTCCCGGTGCGCTACCGGGCGGCGGTCGACCCGCCGCTGTCCGGCCCGCTCACCTTCCGGCTCAAGAGCGGCGTGTCGCAGTACTGGTTCGCGGTGCAGGTGGGCAACCACGGCAACCCGGTGAAGTCGGTGGCGGCGAAGCGGGGCGGTTCGAGCTGGCGGGCGGCCAAGCGCGGCTCGGACAACTACTGGGTGATCGACGGCGGGATCGGCCCGGGGCCGTACTCGATCCGGGTGACCGACGTCTACGGGCACCAGGCGGTCGCCACCGGAATCCGGCTGGCACCCCGACAGGTGCAGCGTGGCACGGTACGGATGTACGACCCCACCCCGGCGGCTGCCGGCTCGCCGAGCCCGTCCGCCTCGTCCGTCCTCCGCAACACCCCCGCCCCGTCCGCGTCGCCCACGTCCGACCCGGCTACGCCGACCGGAGCGGATCCGTCCGGACAGCCGGTGGCCGCGGCCGGCCGCCCCGGCCCGGTCGGCTGCGGCTGACCGCTGTCTGCTGACGGCTGTCCGGTGCCGGTGGTCAGGTCAGCGGCAGCCACATCTGGATCTCGTCGCGGTCGTCGCCCGGCCCGACCCGGAGTGCCCCGGGCAGCCGGCCGACCTCCCGATAGCCGAGCCGCCGGTAGAACTCCTCCACACCCCGGCCGTCCCGGACGGTCAGGTGCAGGGCCTCCCAGCCCGCCTTCCGGGCCACCTGCTCGGCCTCGCGCAGCAGGGCCTGGCCGTAGCCGTACCCCTGGCGGTCGGGGTGCACCATCACCCGCTTCAACACGCACCAGTGCGCCTTGAGGTGAAACCGGTTGTCGGTGAGGAAGAGCAGGGCGATCAACTCGTCGCCCTGGTAACCGGCCAGGAGTTGGTCCGGCCCCCGGTCTGCCGCCCGGAGGGTGGCCAGCGCGAACGGCCGGACGTCGTCCTCGGTGACCGGGCCGACGAACCCGACCGCGCCACCGGCGTTGGTCACCGCCGTCCACAGTCGGACGATCTCGTCGCGCAACTCGGGGGTCGACGGCGGGTCGAGTACGAAGCGGATGCCCACCCGAGCCATCCTCGTCCGTCCGCCGGCAGCCCCAGTCGGCCCGCGCGCCGGGCGTGACGGTGCTAACAGCAGGGCCGGTGCCCGCGCGGGCACCGACCGGACCGAGCTGTGCGGGAGAGGGGAGTCGAACCCCTACGCCCGAAGGCACAGGAACCTAAATCCTGCGTGGCTGCCATTACACCACTCCCGCTTGCGCTCAAAGTCTAGACCGCTGGCGGGCTCAGTCCAGGCCGAGGTCCCGGCGGAGTTTGGCGACGTGCCCGGTGGCCTTGACGTTGTAGAGCGCCCGCTCGATCCGGCCTTCCTCGTCGATGACGAATGTCGACCGGATCACTCCGGTGATCGTCCGACCGTACGACTGCTTCTCGCCGTACGCGCCGTAGGCGACGAGTACCGCCTTGTCGGGGTCGGAAACCAACGGGAAGGTGATGGCGTCCCGGTCCCGGAACTTCGCCAGCGCGGCGGGGGAGTCCGGTGAGATGCCGACCACCTCGTAGCCGGCGGCCTGGAGCGAGGCGAGCGAGTCCCGGAAGTCACAGGCCTGCGTGGTGCAGCCCGGCGTCATCGCCTTCGGGTAGGCGTAGAGCACCACCTTGCGGCCACGCAGTTCCTTGAGTGAGAGCGTCTCTCCGGAGTCGGTGGTCAGCGCGAAGTCGGGCGCGGCGTCCCCGGGGGCGAGGCGGATCGGCGAGGTCATGGCCACGACCCTATCGCCAGGTGGACCGGAGATTGCGGTTGCCGTACAGCTCTTGCAAAATCTTGGCAATAGCGATGGTCGGCTCCTAGGCTGGGCCGGCCGGCGGGGCGGATCCCGCGCCGGCACCTGGGAGGTGGCGTGGAATACCTGGCAATGCACATCTCGAACGGAATCATCAACGGTCCCGTGGCGGCGGCGTTCGGGGCGTTGGTCCTGGTCGCGCTCGCGCTGTGCGTGTTCCGCGGTCGGCAGGACCTGGACGACCGGCTCGCTCCGATGGCCGGGCTGGTCGCCGCGTTCATCTTCGCCGTGCAGATGCTCAACTTCCCGATCTTCACCGGTGCGGTCAGCGGCCACCTGCTCGGCGGGGCACTCGCCGCGGTTCTGGTCGGGCCCTGGGTCGGGGCGCTCTGCGTGGCGGTGGTGCTGATCGTGCAGTCGCTGATCTTCGGCGACGGCGGGGTGGCGATGCTCGGCCTGAACATCACCAACATGGCGCTGATCGGCGTCGCGGTCGCGTACCTGCTGATCGCGCTCCTGCTCCGGATCCTGCCCCGTACGGTGACCGGGCTGGCCGTCACCGCGTTCGTCGCCTCGGTGCTCAGCGTGCTGGTCGCCTCGCAGGGCTTCGTGCTGCAGTACTGGCTCGGCGGCACCACCGACGTCGGCAGCAGCCTCGGCGGGCTGGCCGGCACGATGGCCGGGGTGCACCTGCTGATCGGCGTCGGCGAGGGCCTGATCACCGCGACCACCGTGGTCACCGTGGCGAAGGTCCGGCCCGACCTGGTCTACGCGCTGCGCTCGCTGCGTCCGCTCCAGACCGCCAACCAACTGCCGCTGGCAGGAGGTGCCCGATGACGATCGGAGGAACCCGGATCTCGAAGCGCTCCGGCGCGTTCATCCTGGGCGGCCTGCTGGTCGCGCTGCTCCTGGCCGGAGTGGCCAGCAACTTCGCCTCGGCCCACCCGGACGGCCTGGACTCGTCGCTGCGCGAGGGCTGCACCTTCGACGCGGACGACAACATCACCGGTGGTAGCTGCCCGGCGCAGCAGGCCAAGGACCACGAGTTGGCCGACTCGCCGCTGGCCGACTACGGGGTGCGGGGCGTCGACAACGCGTTCCTCTCCACCGGGCTCTCCGGGGTACTCGGCGTGCTGATCACCTTTGGCGTCGGCGGCGGCCTGTTCTGGCTGACCCGCCGCCGCCCGACCACCGCTTCGGCGCAGGCCACCGGTTCGGCGCAGGCCACCGGTTCGGCGCAGGCCACCGGTTCGGCGCAGGCCACCGGTTCGGTGCGGGCCACCGGTTCGGCGCAGGGCGCTGGCTCCGGATCCGGATCCGGCCCGGCGCGGACCGCCGGCAGCGGCACGGGTACGCCCGCGCGGCGCGGCGGCGACGGGTCGACCGTGACGCCCGCCGGCCGGACCGGTACCGACGGCACCGAGTAGGGGCGCCGGAGATGGGAGCCGGGCACGCCCACGTGCTCTACCAGGACGGGACGTCGGCGGTGCACCGGCTGCCGCCCGAGGTCAAGATCGCGGCGATGGTGGTCTTCACCCTCGCCGTGGTCGCCACCCCCCGGGAGGCGTTCTGGGCCTTCGGCGGCTACCTCCTGCTCGTGCTGCTGGTGGCGGTGGTGTCCCGGGTCGGGCTGCGCTGGCTGGCCAGCCGGTCGCTGATCGAGCTGCCGTTCGTGGTGTTCGCGTTCGCGCTGCCGTTCCTCGGCACCGGCGAGCGGGTGAGCTGGCTGGGGCTCGAACTCTCCGTCGACGGGCTCTACGGCGGCTGGAACATCCTGGCCAAGGGCACCCTCGGGGTGCTGGCCTCGCTGCTGCTCGCCGGTACCACCACGATGCGGGACCTGATCCTCGGGCTGGACCGGCTGCACTGCCCGCAGATCCTCACCCAGATCGCCACCTTCATGCTGCGCTACCTGGACGTACTGGTCGGCGAGGCACGGCGGATGCGGGTCGCCCGGATCTCCCGGGGTGACGATCCCCGGTTCCTGTGGCAGTTGCGCGGCTTCGCCACCGGAGTGGGCGCGCTCTTCCTGCGCGCCTTCGAGCGGGGCGAGCGGGTCTATCTGGCGATGGTCTCCCGGGGATACCAGGGCCGGATGCCGGGAGTGTGGCTGGCCACGGGTGCGGCCACCACCCGGCACTGGCTGGTGGCGGCGACGGTGCCGCTCGCCGCCACAGGCATCGCCGCCGCCGCGGTCGTGCTGGGATGATCGGGTACGTGGACACCGCTCCGGCCACCGACCCGCCGTCTCTGGACGTCCGTGGCGTGCAGTTCAGCTATCCCGACGGTCAGGTCGCGCTGCGCGGCGTCGACCTGACCGTGCCGCGCGGCGAGCGGATCGCCCTGCTCGGCCCGAACGGCGCCGGCAAGACCACCCTGGTGCTGCACCTGAACGGGATCCTCGCCGGTGGCGCCGGCACGGTCACCGTCGGCGGGCTGACCGTGGACCGGGACCGAGCCACCCTGGCCGAGATCCGCCGCCGGGTCGGGATCGTCTTCCAGGACCCCGACGACCAGCTCTTCCTGCCCACCGTCGCCGAGGACGTGGCGTTCGGCCCGGCGAACCTCGGCCTGCGCGGCGCCGAACTGGCCCAGCGGGTGACCGAGGCGCTGGACGCGGTCGGGATGGCCGAGCACCGGGACCGGGCGCCCCAGCACCTCTCCTTCGGCCAGCGCCGCCGGGTGGCGGTCGCGACCGTACTGGCCATGCGCCCGGAGATCCTCGTCCTGGACGAGCCCTCCTCCAACCTCGACCCGGCCGCCCGCCGCGAGCTGGCCGGGATCCTGCGCCGGCTGCCGGTGACCCTGCTGATGGTCACCCACGACCTCCCGTACGCGCTGGAGCTCTGTGACCGGTCGGTGATCCTGGACACCGGTCGGATCGTCGCCGACGGGGCGACCGCCGAGATCCTCGCCGACGCCGACCTGCTCGCCCGGCACCGCCTGGAGCTGCCGTACGGGTTCGACCCGGCGGTGGCCGCCCGGCAACTCGCCGCCAACGGCTGAGTCCGCTCCGGCGGACGACCGCCGCCCGTTGACGCTGAATCCGGTCAACCGCTAGCCGCTGACCGCCGGCTGGTCAGCGCGCCCTCCGTCGGTGCCCGAACCGGGCTCGCCCGCCGGCAGGGTCACCGACCAGCGGCGGGTCGGCCGTCGACCTGCACCGGTGCCGGTCGGTGTGGCGTCGGTCGCCCGGCCGGTGGCGCGCAGCCGCAGCACCCCGGCCACGGCCAGCCCACCGCCGACCGCGATCAGCACCGCGACCAGGACCCGGGCCCACTGTGCCGGCCACGGCACCGGGACCACCGAGCGGAGGAAGACCGCCGCGTTGGTCACCCCGGTGAAGAGCGCCAGACAGGTACCGGCGAGCGCCAGCGCGAAGTCGCCGGCCGGTCGCCGGGTCAGCGCGTACGCCCCGGCGGCCAGTGCCCCCACGCCGGTCAGGGTCGGCCAGAGTTGCGCCGTGACGAGTCCGAGCAGCATCCCGCCGAGCCCGGCGTCGGCGCCCCGGGCCAGCGCGAAGCCCAGCGCCGCCACCCCGCCGACGACCGCGAGTACGGCCAGCCCGACGGTGGCCCGGCGGCCCGGTCGGGAGTTCCGGGGCAGCACCCCGAGCGCCCCGATCGCCAGCGCACCGAGCAGGCTCACGCTCCACCAGGGCAGCGGGTCGGGCGGCGGCAGCCAGTCCAGCGTGCCGCGCAGCTCCACCGGGCGCAGTCCGTCCCGCAGCGGCACCACCCAGTCGCGTACCCGGTGCGGCCGGTCCGGGCCGGCGGCGACCTCGGGCGGTGGCGCCTCCGCCAGCCAGCGGCTGCGCTGGTCGTGCCAGCGGACGACCGGCTCGGTGTCGACCCGTCGCCAGGACGGTGCCCGGGTCGGATCGGCCCCGGCCGGCAGTGCGGTGTCCCCGGCGAGGGTCCGGTTCAGGTACGTCGCCGGCGAGGCGGTGTTCTCGTAGACGCCGTCGGGACGGATCTCCAGGTACGGCTCCCCGGCGTAGCCCAGCACCTCGACCGTGCGACCCGTCCGGTTCTCCAGTTCGAGCCGGGCCCCGCCCTCCACCACCCGTACCCGCAGCCCCGGCAGCGCCGGGCTCACCCCGGTGACCTCGGTGCGGTAGTTGGTGCCGTCCGGGGTGTCGGCGGCGTGCGCGGCGGCCGGCGCGGCGGACCCGAGTACGCCGGCCAGCGCCGCCACCAGGGCGATCCCGACCCGCCGCAGCAGGTCGCTCCGACCGCTGCCCGGAGTGGGGCAGGTCACTTGCCGGCCGCCGCCACCGCTGCGGTGATCGCCTCGGCGCTGGCCTGCACCTGCTTGCCGGCGACGAGCACCGTCGGCGTGCCGGTCACCCCTGCCCGGGCCGCCTCGTCGGTCACGTGCTCGGTCCACTTGTCGAAGGTATTCTCCTCGACGCAGTTGCGGAAACTGTCCCCGGCCAGCCCGATGCTGGTGGCGACCTCGACGAGCTGATCGTCACTGAGCCCGGCGCCGCCCTCCGGCGGTTGCCGGTCGAAGAGCGCCTTCGCATACTCCCGGAACTTGCCGCTCTGCGCCGCGCACCCGGAGGCGGCGGACGACCGGGTCGAGTACTCGGTGCTGGAGAAGCGGTCGAGGAACGCCACCGGGTGGTAGGTGACCCGTACCTTGCCCTCGGCGACGAGCTGGTCGAGGGTGCCGCCGGCCTGCTGCTCGAAGGTGCGGCAGATCGGGCAGATGAAGTCCTCGTACACGTCGATGTTGACCGGCCCGGAACCGATCACGATGCCGGTGCCCTCCGGGTTGGCCCCGCCCGGCGGGGTGAAGTCGCCGGAGTCCTGGCTGGCCGAGACGCCCCAGCCGATCAACCCGGCGATGATCAGCACGACGACCGCGCCGACCGAGGTCCACAGGGTGCGCTTGCGGCGCCGCTCCCGGGCCATCTGCTCGCGTACCACCCGGGCGGGCCGGCGCTGTCCCTTGCGGTTCCGGTCACTCATCGTCGCTCTCCTCCTCGCGGGTGTCCCGACCCAACGCCGCGTCCACCGAGACCGGGGTACGCGGCCAGACCAGCAGGAAGCCGGCGAGCACCAGGAAGCCCACGTCGCGGAGGACCTCCGTGCCGTACGTCGGGTCCTGGCCGGCGGCGAGGTCACCACCGCTGCCGAAGCAGCCGCAGTCGATGGAGAGGCCGCGCGCCCAGGCCGAGGCGATCCCGGCGATGAAGATCACAAGGAGCGCCGCGGAGATCCCGCCGGCGAGCCGGGTGGCGAGCCCGACCAGCAGGATCAGCCCCAGGGCCAACTCCACGAACGGCAGCGCCGCGCCGATCACCACCGCCAGGTCGTACGGGAAGATCTTGTACGCGCTGACCGCCCGACCGGAGGCCGCGAGGTCACCGACCTTGGACCCGCCTGCGGTGAGCCACACGGCGGCCAGGCCCAGCCGGGCGGCCGTGCCGAGCCACGGGCGGACGACCCGCCAGCGGCTGTGGCCCGGTGCCGGGGTGCTTGCTGTGGTCCGCTCAGTCACAGTCATTAGTCGTCTTGGTCGGTGGGAGGGTTTCCGGCCCCGGTGTGGCTTCGGTCATCCCGAGCGCCGTACCGGGTGAGATCACGCTCACCAACGGTAGGGGGCATTACGGTGGCAGGTGGGCATTACCGGGCAGAACCTCCGGCCGTCGGTCGCCGGAGCCCGGTGGCGGAGCCGATCCGGCCGTCGGCGGTGTTTGCCGTCCCCCCGGGGGCTGGTCCACGGTCTCCTGGGCCGGTGTCGCGGGGTCGGGAACTTTTTCGGGTCCGGCGCCGACTATCGATCCGTGACTTCTGACGGGACCGGGCCCGCGCGCCGGGCAGCCGAGGACTTCTGCGCCGTCCGGCGCGCCGGGCGCCGGCCGACCTCCGGTCGCCGCTCTCCCGAGCTGCCGGCCGGTGGCCGTCGTCCGCGGGTGGCCGTCGGTGGCCGTCGTCCGGGGCTGCCGGCCGGTGCCCGTCGTTTGGGGCTGGCGGCCGGTGCCCGTCGTCCGGTGTCGGGCGGTGTGACCGAGGAGGGCCTGGCGTGACCCGAGGTCGCGCAAGACCGGGGTGGTCGGCCACGATGTCGGACATGATTGCTGCGAATCGTCGATGGTTGGCCCGCGCCGGCGCCAGTCTCGGCCTGCTGCTGGCCGCCCTCGCCCTGTTGCTCGGCCCGGCCGCACCGGCCAGCGCGCACGCGGTGCTGGTGAGCAGCAGTCCGGCCGCCGACGTGGTGCTGCCCAACTCGCCCGCCGAGGTGGTACTCACCTTCAGCGAGAGCGTCCGGGAGGTGCCGGACAAGATCCGCATCCTCGGCCCGGACGGCGCCCGGGTGGACCGGGACGACCCGACCTTCAACGGCGCGGTGGTGACCATCCCGGTCGACGCGTCCGGTGCCCAGGGGACCTACCTGGTCAGCTACCGGGTGATCTCGGCGGACAGCCACCCGGTCGCCGGCGCGTACACCTATTCCGTGGGTGCCCCGTCCACGCCGCCGTCGGACAGCGGCGCCGAGGATGTGCATCCGGTGGTGGGCGCGGCGGTACGGGTCTTCAAGTACGTCGGCTACGCCGGGCTGCTGCTGCTGATCGGGCCCGTGATGGTCCTCAGCCTGCTCTGGCCCCGACGGCTCGACCGGCGCGGCCCGGCCCGGCTGATCTGGACCGGCATCGGGCTGATCGTGCTCTCCACCCTTGGTGGGCTCTGGCTCCAGGTGCCGTACACCACCGGCGGCGGGCCGTTCGCGGTCAGCGGCAGCGCACTCGGTGACGTACTCGGCAGCACCTTCGGCGCGGCCCACCTGGTCCGGCTCGGCATCCTGGCCGCGGCGGCGATCCTGCTCCGCCCCCTGATCGGCGGCCGGGCCGGCCGGGGCGACCAGATCCTGCTGACCGTGCTCGGGGTGGCCGGTCTGGGCACCTGGCCGATCGCCGGGCACGGGGCCGCCTCGCCGGTGCCGGCGGTCTCGGTGGTGGTCGACAGCGTCCATCTGGCCGGCATGGCGGTCTGGCTCGGCGGACTGGTCATGCTCGGCGGGTTCCTGCTCCGCCGCGCGAACGACCGGGAACTCGACGCGATCCTGCCGGTCTGGTCCCGCTGGGCGACCGTCGCGGTCTCCGCGCTGCTGCTCGCCGGGGTCGTACAGGCCCTCATCGAGGTGAGTACGCCGTCCGCGCTGGTGTCGACCACCTACGGCCGCTTGATCATCGCCAAGGTCGTGCTCTTCGCCGGGGTGATCGCGGTGGCCGCGTACTCCCAGCAGTTGGTCCGGCGGCGGCTCCTCGCCGACGGCCCGACCGAGCCGGAGGACGGCTACGCGGAGCCGGAGGACGGCTACGCCGACGATGAGCCGGACGAGCGGGACGGGACCGCCGGCACGGACGAGCGGGACGGGACCGCCGGCACGGACGAGCGGGAGGACGGCGGGCGGAACGAGCCGGCTGGTTCCGGTCGTCGTGGCTCGGGTGGTCGCGACGAGTTGGCCGCAAGGGCGCTGGCCGGTGGTGCCGTCGCGGGCACCGTTACGGCGCTCCTCGCCGAGGATCCGGCCCGGCCGGTCGGCTCGGCTCGGCGGATCCGGCGGGCGGTCTGGGTCGAACTCGCGATCACCGCTGTCGTGCTGGCCCTCTCCGCAGTACTGGTGCAGACCCCGCCGGCCCGGACCGCCGGCGAGTACGGGGATGCCGGCGGTCCCGGCTACTACACCACCACGCTGACCAGTTCGCTCTACTCGTTGCAAGTCGAGGTGGACCCGGCCGGGACCGGCAGCAACTCAATCCACCTGTACGCGTACACCCCGGACAACAAGCCCCTGCCGGTGGTCGAGTGGCGGGCCACGGCCGCGCTGCCGGACCGGGGTGTCGAACCGATCGAGATTCCCCTGCTGCCGCTCACCGACAACCACGCCACCGGCGAAATCAGCCTGCCGACCGCGGGCAACTGGCAGCTCAGCTTCACGGTCCGGTTATCGGACATCGACCAGGCGACGGTGACCAGCACCGTGCCCATCACCTAGAGAGGTACACCATGATCCGTCACCGTCGGGCCGCGCGCGCCGCCGCCCTCGTCCTCGGGGCAGCCATGATCGGCGTGTTCGGGCTGGCCTCGTCGGCGTCCGCGCACGTCACGGTCAATCCGAGGGAGGCGACCCAGGGCGGTTACGGTCGCGTGGCGTTCCGGGTACCGACCGAGAGCGACACCGCGTCGACCGTCAAACTGGAGGTGACGTTCCCCGACGACGCGCCGCTCGCCTCGGTCTCCACGATGCCGGTGCCCGGCTGGACCGTGGCGGTCGAGAAGCGCAAGGTGAACCCGCCGGTGGAGGTGCACGGCAGCCAGGTCGGCGAGGTGGTTGCCAAGATCACCTGGACTGCGGCGGCGAACGCCGGGATCAAGCCGGGAGAGTTCCAGGAGTTCCCGGTCTCGATGGGACCGCTGCCCGAGGTCACGCAGTTGGTGTTCCGGGTACTTCAGCACTACTCGGACGGCAACACGGCGCGCTGGATCGAGCCGCCGGCCGCCGACGGCACCGAGCCGGAGAACGACCCCGCCCCGGTGCTGAAGCTGCTCCCGGCCGCCGGGGAGGGCGCGCCGGCGAACCCCGGCCCGGCGGTGGTGCAGCAGCAGGAGCCGGCGGCCACGTCGAGCGAGGACGGTGGGGACCTGGCCGCGCTGGGGCTGGCGGTCGCGGGCCTGGTCGCCGGCCTCGCCGGCCTGGCGCTGGGCGGGCTGGCGTTCGCCCGTACCCGACGGCAGGCCGCGCCACCCGCCGCCTGATCGCGGGGCGATCCCGCACCTACCGGTGCTCTCGCTGGCCTGTCGGCAGAACTGCCGACAGGCCAGCGGCGTTTTCGGTCGATAATCCGTGTTGAAGCGATTTCGCTCGGTATGGTCGGCGGGTACTGCGACCCCGCCGCCGGTCGTGCGACGTCGTCGGCGGATACCGCGACCGGAGGGACAGAATCGGTATGCGCTTCGTGCGGCTGATCGCCGGGATACTCCTGCTCACGATCGGGCTGCCGGTGCTCCTCGTCGGCGGTGCACTGTGGACGCTCTCCCAACAGCGGAGCGGCGACCAGGCCTTCGTGGCCACCCTGGACCGGATCGAAACCGGCGGGCACGCTGTGGTCGTACCCGACCTGGCCGCGATGCTGCGCCGGGACGTGCCCTTCCTGGACGTCGGCCGGACCGGGCTGCGGGTCGTCGCCCGTACCGGAGCGGAGCCGGCCTTTCTCGGCCTCGCGCCCACCGCCGAGGTCTCGAGCTACCTCGCCAACTCGCCGCATGTCCGGGTCGCCCGGGTCAGCGTGACCAGGGGCAGCCTGCCGGTACGCGTCGACCCGGCCGTCGAGCCGGCCACGGCAGCCGCACCCGCACTTCCGGGCGACCGGGGACTGTGGATCCGCAGCGGTCTCGGCACGCTGGAGCTGACCGCCGACGACGTACGCGCACCCCGGCTCAGCCTGGTCGTCATGCGCCCCGACGCGGGAGCCGGCGTCGTCGCCGACCTGCGTGCCGAGGTACGCCCCGGCTGGCTCGATCCGGTCGCCTGGAGTTCGTTGGCCGTCGGCGGCCTGTTGGTGCTGTGCGGCGTCGTGTTGCTGGCCCGGCCGGTTCGTCCCCGCGAGGTGGTCTTCGTCGTCGAACCGAGCCAGGTACCGGTGCTCGCCGCCAGGTTCGGTATCGCCACCCTGGACGAGGTCGGAGCCTCCTCGGAGGACCAGGTCGGAGCCTCCTCGGACCGTCCTGCGGGGACGCCGGAGCGGCGGGCGGACCTGCCGGGTCGGGCCGGGGGCCCGCCGGACCGACCAGTGGGCCCGCCGGACCGACCAGTGGGCCTGCCTGCTCAGCCTGGGAACGTGCCGCGCCGTGCCGCGCTCGGTGAGCCAGCGCCGCTGGCCGGCCCGATCGGTGCGCCGATGCGGGAGCCTGCCGCGTCACCGACCGGCGCGGCGTCGACCAGGGGCGGGTCGCCCGATGTGGCGTTGACCGGGGTGGCGTCGGCCGGGGTGGCGTCGACCGGGGTGGCGTCGACCGGGGTGGCGTCGGCCGGGGTGGCGTTGACCGATGTGGTGCCGGCCGGGGCGGCGTCGACCGAGATGGCGCCGGGCAGGGTGGTGCCGTCGGGGCGGCGGGTGCCGTCCAGCCGGCCGGCGACGCTGGCGGACGTGCGGACCCCGGCGGGCGGCACCGGAGCGGTGGGGTCCGACCCTGGGCCTTCTGGACCGCTGTTCTGGCCGCCGCTGAATCCGGCAGCCGGTGCCTCGACCGGCGCCGTGCTGGTGCCCGCCGCTGAGGGTGCGGTCACTGCCTCGGCCGGCTCTCCCGGTTCGCCGGGCGCGGCCAGACCGCCGGACGTCGGATCGACAGGCTCGGTGGCGGCAGTGCGGTCGGCCCGTGCTTCCGCACCGGCACCCGCGCCAGCGCCAGCGCCAGTACCAGTACCAGCGCCAGTACCAGCGCCACCACCCGCGCCGGTGCCGGCACCTTCGCCGGCGCCGCCGTTGCCGGCCCCGGCACCACCGATGCCGGCGCCGCCGAGGCCCGTACCCGTTCCGGCGTCCGACGTCACCCCGGGACCGACCAGCGCCCCGATGGCGGCGCGGACGGCCCGAGCCGCGTCAGATGACGAGTCGGCAGCCGCGGCAGCATCCTCGGCCCAGGACGGACCGGTTCGGCAGATCCCGTTGCGTCCGGCGACTCCGGGAACGGCGGCGTACGGCGCCGGGCAGCCGCGTACGGGGCGTGGCGCACTGAACCGGCCGAGCGGCTACGAGCCGGCGACCAGGTCGGCCGCGATGGACGCTCCGCCGGCGCGGCACAGTGGCAACGCCGCCCCTGGATACCCGGATGTCCCGGGTCAGGAGGAGGAGCCGGCCGGACGCGGGGGCGACATCAGACAGCCCAATCCGGGTCCGCGGCCCCGCTGACCTCGGCTGCCGGCTCATCCGCCCTCCGGCGAAGCCGGTCTGGGGCGTCGGGCTCGGGTCGCGCCGACCGGCCGAAGCCGCCCGCCCTACCGTTTCGACGCGTCCGTCCCAGCGGCTGTGTCGAGACGGCTGTGTCGAGACGAACGGGAGTGGTGACCAGGAGTGACGGCCAGGACTGGTGGCCGGAAGTGGTGCCGGGGCCTGTTCGGCGCCGTGCGGAGTTGTGGTCCGCTGGGGCACGGGGGTCGAGGTCCCTTGCGAGGGACGGATGGCGGGTGGCCCCCCGCGCTGCCGACACGGGGGGCCACCTTCACCGGGGGATCGGTGTACCGAAGGGACGTTTCAGATGTTGTCGTTAGATTAGCTGCATCGAGACGTACTAGATAGATCTGTCCATTTGGTGCAACTTCTGCTACTGCTGGATACTTGGTTCGTGTTTCGGGGTGTCGGTGCCCGCACCCGCCCCCGGCGACTCCCGACGGATCGGCAGCACGACGAGCAGCAGCAGCGCGAAGAGCACGTAGAGGTTGCGCAGCAGGAACTCGCCGGGGGCGTTGGTCCGGTCGAAGGCCCGTCCCCAGTCGTAGTACGAGACCACCCCGTACACGATCACGGCGGTGACCAGCGCGGCGAGCGCCAGCAGCGCCACCCTGCGGCGGCGCCCGGCCCGACCGGCGGCCGGACCGGGGGGCCGTAGTCCGGCGTCCACCAGCACCAGCACCGCCGGGATGAACCAGTACGCGTGATGGGTCCAGGTGATCGGGCTCACCAGTACCGCGACCAGCCCGGTCAGGGTCAGCCCGGTGAGTTCGTCACCGGCCCGGGCCGCCCGGGCCGCCCGCCACAGCCCGTACGCCGCCACGGCGACCACCAGCACCAGCCAGAGCGCCTGGCTGGGTTTTCCCGGGGTGGTGAATCGGCTGAGTAGCCCGAAGAGCGACTGGTTGCCGGTGTAGTCTGGCCGGCCGACCCGGTCGGTCAGCCAGAGCTCGTGGGTCCAGAACCGCCAGGAGTCGCTCGGGGCGATCGCCGCCGCCAGCAGCGTCGCGCCGGCCGCCGCGGCGGAGGAGACCAGCGCCGCCCGCCACCGCCGGGTGGCGAGCAGATAGACGATGAAGATCCCCGGATAGAGCTTGAGCGCCGTCGCCAGCCCGATCCCGACACCGGCCCAGCGGGAGTTCCGGGGTACGGCGAAGAGCAGGTCGGCCAGGACCAGCACCACGAGCAGCATGTTGATCTGACCGAAGACGATGGTCTCCCGGGTGCTCTCCACGGCGAAGGCGAGCGGTACGGCGAGTCCCGCCGCGAACCACCGGGGTACCCCGTGCCGGTCGGCGATCGACGAGACGAGCCACCAGGTGGTCACCAGCAGGGCCAGTACGGTCAGCGCGGTGAAGACACCGGCGGTGACCCCGATCTTCAACCCGACGAAGGGGCGCAGCAGCAGGGCGGTGAAGGGTGGATAGGTGAAGTACAACTCGCCCTGCAACAAGTCTGCCTGGACGTAGTCGTACAGCGGGTTTCCGTCCGCCCACCAGCGCATCGCGCTCATGTAGATCTTGAGGTCGTAGAAGTTGTGCGGAGTGCTGACCAGGTAGAGCAGCGGCACCGCCGCGGCGACCAGCACCACGACGATGATCTGGCGTGCGGTGCGGCCGCCGGGATCGTCTTCGTCGGTGGCGGATGGCGCGGGGGGATCGGCTGGCACGGGAAAACCCTAGCGGGCCGTTCTGTCCGCAGCGTTGAGGCGCGGGTCCCGGGGCTACGCGTAGTCTGATCGTCGTGGCTGATCTTCTCGTCTGGGTCGACTGTGAGATGACCGGGCTCGACCTCGGCAAAGATGCCTTGATCGAGGTCGCGGCGCTGGTCACCGATCGTGACCTCAACGTGCTCGGCGAGGGTGTGGACGTGGTGATCCACGCCGACGAGGCGGCGCTGGCCGGGATGCCGGAGATCGTGCGGGCGATGCACGAACGCTCGGGCCTGACCGAGGAGGCCCGCCGCTCGACGGTGAGCCTGCACGAGGCCGAGGACCTGGTGCTGGAGTACGTCACCTCGTTGGTCAAGGACCCGCGTACGGCACCGCTCTGCGGCAACTCGATCGCCACGGACCGCGGCTTCCTGGCCCGTGACATGCCGCGACTCGACGCCCACCTGCACTACCGCTTGATCGACGTCTCGTCGATCAAGGAGTTGTGCCGTCGCTGGTACCCCCGGGTCTACTTCGGTCAGCCGGCGAAGGGGCTGGCGCACCGAGCCCTGGCCGACGTCCGGGAGAGCATCCGGGAACTGGAGTACTACCGGCGGACGGTCTTCGTGCCGCTGCCGGGGCCGGACGTGGACACCGCCAAGGCCATCGCCGCCGAACTCTGAGGGCCTCGGCGCGCGGTTCCCTCCGGCGCGCCGACGACGAGCGGCTGACCCCCGGCTGGCGAAGGGGTCGCGCCGCCGCCGGATCAGGGTGCAACCCGGTCGACGGCGGGGGGAGAGGTGTGGCTATCATTGGTCGTCGCCCTGCCGGGTCCGCTGGTCCGGTGGTCGCGGATGTTCCTGATCAAACTGAACATGGTGGCTGTAGCTCAGTTGGCAGAGCACCGGGTTGTGGTCCCGGGTGTCGTGGGTTCAAATCCCATCAGTCACCCCACTTGTGGATCTCCTCCACTGCTGGTCAGGCCCCCTCTTGGCAGGGGGCCTTGATCGTTTCAGGGGACAGGGTGGGTAGACCGCGGAACGCCCCCGCCCTCTCCGGAAGGTTCCGAGGAGGAGCGGGGGCGATGTCCGTACGGGGGCGCCGCCGGCTCAGCCCGTGGTGGTGCCGGCGGTGGGCTCGGTGGTCGGTACGGTCGCCGTCTCGCCGACCGGAAGCGCGCTGCCCTTGACGTACTGGTCCCAGCTCATGTTCCAGTCGGTCCAGCCGTTGCCGTTCTCCAGCTTGCGCTCGGTGCCCTTGACCACGATCGGGTCGCCGACCCGGGTCTGGTTGAACAGCCAGCTCGCGTTGGCGGTGGACATGTTGACGCAGCCGTGCGACACGTTCGTGCGCCCCTGCGAGGCGACGGACCAGGGCGCGGCGTGGATGAACTCGCCGCCCCAGGTGAGGCGCTGGGCGTACTCGATGTCGGTGACGTAGCGGTTGGCCGGGTTCGGGTCGTCGCGGGTGTCGAAGACGGTCTTCTTCAGCTTCTCGATGACCACCATGGTGCCGCTGGAGGACGGGGTGCTCCGCTTGCCGAGGCTGATCGGAATGGTCTTGATGACCTTGCCGTCCTTCTTGACCGTCATCTTCTTGGTCTTGTTGTCGACGGTCATCACCACCGCCGGCCCGGTCTTGAGGTCGACGGTCAGGTCGGCCCGGCCGTACCAACCGTCGCCCATCGGCAGCCCGCCGGCCTGGATCTTGTAGAAGATCTTGGTGTTGGCCTTCCAGTACGTCTTCGGGCGGTAGCGCACCTCGGTCGGGCTCACCCAGTGCCAGATCCCCTCCTGGGCCGGGGTGGCCCGGACGGTCATCCGGCGCTGCACGTCGTCCCGGTAGTCCTCCGGCACGGCCCGGCTGAACTTGACGATCAACGGCATGCCGACCCCGACCGTCTGGCCGTCGCCGAGGAAGCTGGTCACCCGGATCTGCTTGCCGGGCTTGGCCATCGTGGTGAAGGTGCTGGTCGTCGTCGCCGGCTTGCCGTCGTCGCCGGTCGCGGTCACGGTCGCCGTGTACGTCGCACCGTATTCGAGCGCTTTCTCCGGCAGCCATGTCCCCGTGCCGGTGAGCGCGCCCTTGACGGTCTCACCGGCCGCGTTCTTGACCTCGACGGTGGTCTCGACGGCGTCCTTGCTGCTGAAGGCGATCTCCGCGGAGGCGGGTACGTCCTTGGCGTCCGCCGCCGGCGCGGTGATCGCGGCGGAGGCCTTCGGCTTCTGCTCGCCCTCGCTGCCGCCCTGGAACGACGGCCCGGCGCCCTTGTCGCCGTCGCCGGTGCAGGCGGTCGCGGTGACCGCCAGGGCGCCGGCGATCAGCACCGAGGCGAGGGCCCGGAGCAGCGCGGGCCGTCCCCGCGTCGCCAGACCCCGGTCGGAGGTACGACGGGTCAACTGATCTCGGCGTGGTCGCATGATCCCCTCACACTGCTGTTTTCCACAGCTGTACCCACTCGGTCCCCACGGTCATCCTCTCCCAATGACGTCCGTGAGCAAGCTTTCGTTTCCTGCCGTGCCGTAGAACACCATCGGATGGGGTCGATTTAGCCGGTTAGTGCCGGAAATACCGATGGGGCCGTCCTCGATCCGTCTCGTCAGGCGCCCAGGTCGGCGGGGACCGGCAGGGCGCTGCCCTTGACGTACTCCTTCCAGGGCAGGTTCCAGGCGGTCCAGCCGTTGCCGGAGACCAGCTTCCGCTCGGTGCCGGTGATCGTCACCGGGTCGCCGGTCTTGGTCTTCTCGAAGAGCCAGCGGGCGTTCGCGGTGGAGACGTTGACGCAGCCGTGCGAGACGTTGCGTCGCCCCTGGTCACCGACGGACCACGGGGCGGCGTGGATGTACTCTCCGCCCCAGGTCAGGCGCTGGGCGAAGTCGATGTCGGTCACGTACCGGTTGGCCGGGTCCGGGTCGTCGCGGGTGTCGAAGACCGTGGTCTCCTTCTTCTCCATCACCACCATCGTGCCGCTCGACGACGGGGTGCTCTTCTTGCCGAGGCTCACCGGGATGGTCCGGACCAGTTTGCCGCCCTCGAAGACGGTCATCTTCTTGGTCTTGTTGTCGACCTTCATCTCGAACTTGCTGCCGATCTTGGCGGTCGCCTTGCGATCGACGTTGCCGTACCGGCCGTTGCTCAGGGGGATGCCCTCCAGCCCGATCCGCACGGTGAGCGTCGTCCCGGGCTGCCAGTACTCCGGCGCCCGGTAGTAGGCCTGGGTGCCGTTGGAGACCCAGTGCCAGGCGCCGGGCTGCGGCGGATCGGAGTCGACGAACATCCGCTGCTGCACCCTGGCCCGGTCCTTCTTGGCGATCCCCGGCGAGAACTCCACCACCACCGGCATGGCGACGCCGTAGGTCTTGTCGTCGAAGAGGTAGAGGCCGGAACCGATCACCGAACCCGGCTTCGCCATCGTGGTGAACGAGGTGGTCCTGGTCTCCGTCTGCCCGGAGGCGGAGGTCGCGGTGACCTGCGCGGTGTAGGTCTTGGCGTACTTCAGCGGCGCCGCCGGTACCCAGGACGAGCCGTCCGGCCGCATCGCGCCGCTGACCGCACCCCCACCGGCGACGGTCAGGCGGACACTGCTGATCTTGCCGCCCTTGACGCTGGTGCCGATCTCGACGCTCACCGGCTGCTTCTTGGCGCCGTTGGCCGGGGTGACCGCGAATTCGAGCGGCTCGGCGGGTGGTGTCGGGGTCGTACTCGCTCCCGCCGCTGCGCCGTTACCGCTCACGAACTGCGGCTTCTCGTCTCCGTCGCCGCCACACGCCGCCGTACCCAGCGGCGTGGCGACCGCCAGAGCGATGACCATCGCCCAGTTGCGCGTGCTCCTGCCCATCCCCACCTCGGTCCACTCGAATCCCGGGAGACATCGTGCACTATCGGGGCCACAGTTATAGCCCCGGGCGCCGAAACTTATGAGTGTAATGCCCGTTTTGCCGCCCGGACGGGTCGGTTGCGACCAGGAGGGGAACTGGTTGGAACCTCCTCGTCGGGCCGTGTTAAGGTTTCTCCCGTTGTCAGCGAGCGCCGCTAGCTCAACTGGCAGAGCAGCGGACTCTTAATCCGCGGGT
This sequence comes from Plantactinospora sp. KLBMP9567, assembly GCF_033446045.1. Classification (NCBI taxonomy): domain Bacteria; kingdom Bacillati; phylum Actinomycetota; class Actinomycetes; order Micromonosporales; family Micromonosporaceae; genus Plantactinospora; species Plantactinospora sp. KLBMP9567. The sequence goes on from NZ_JAWQRR010000053.1 coordinate 126,828, forward strand.
TCGGGGTTCGAGTCCCTGGCGGCGCACCAACCATCAAGGCCCTGACCTGGGTTTCACCCTGGGTCTGGGCCTTTTTCATGTCCCGTGCCGTGGTCCGGGTGCTCAGCAGGTGCTCGGGAGCCGTTGGACGGCCACTGCGGGCGTGGGACTTTCCGCCCCTGTTTTGGACTGGATCGGTGCGTGAGCGTTGGTGACCGGGTGGGCGTCTCCGGCCGTCAGCCCTGATGGTCGGCCGCCGACCGCGACTTGTGAACGAGCCGGACCGCTGTCTCGAAAGCCGCCGTCCAGGGGAAGACGCGCTGCCGGTCGTTGCCGCTTCCCGGTGGGTGAGGCTCCCAGCCGTCGTCTTCACCGAGCAGGATGCGTACGTGTTCGTGGCGAAGGTCGGCCACTGCGCGTTGGAAGGGTGCGCGGGCGGCCAGGGCGGCGTTGACGAAGGGGACGATGACGGTCGGCACCTGGCGCCCGATCAGCTCGGCGACCGAGGTCATGGCGTAGTTGTCAGCGATGCCGAGGGCGATCTTGTTGATGGAGTTGTACGTCGCCGGGGCGATGACGAGCGCGTCGGCGCCAGGAAGCGTACGGCGAGCGCCTGGAGACGACTGGTAGGTGGACCTCACCGCGTGCCCGCTCATCGACTCGATCGTTTGGGCGTCAATGAAGTCGATGGCGCTCGATGTGGCGGTAACCGCCACCGTCCAGGAATTTTCCTTGGCGGTAGCGATCAGCCTTGTGAGGTCTGCGGCCGGGCCAGCGCCGCAGACGACGATCTGTAGGTGCCCGGCGGTCATACCGGGATCCCGACGTGGTGGGCGAACTCGACGACGGCGGTGCGGACGTGGCCCCGGCTGAGGGCTGCGAGGTCGCCGGCGATCCGCTGGACCGCTGGCCGGCACCGGAGTTCCTCAGGCGCCACTTCGTACGCGATGCGCAACGCGTTCAGGCCGTGCTCGTAGCGTCCCCACTGGGTGTAGGCACGTGCCACGTCAACGAATAGCGAGGCTTTGCGTTCGGCGAGGCGGATCTTGTCCAGTGGCACCTGCCGAGCGAGGGCGATCGCGGTACCGGCGTCGCCCAGGGTCAGCGCGATGTTGACCTGGTGGAGCAGGACGTTGGTGGCGCCGAAGCCGGTCCACCGGTCGTTGCCGTCGTAGCCGAGCCGTGTGGCAGCGCGAGTGGCCTCGTCGATCATGGTCTGTGCGCTGTCCCGGTCGTCGCTGCGCGCGGCGGCGATCGCACCACGGAGCAGGAGTGCGCCGTAGACGGCAACCTCGTCGGCGGACGTGAGGCGTGTGTCCCGTTCGAGAACGCTGGCTGCGTTCTCGGCCAGGCTTCTGGCCTGCTTGGTGTGGCCGTTGCTCATCAAGGCATGGGTCATGATCCGGGCACTGGTCGCCATCGCCACCGGGTCCTGGCTGGCCGCGCCCGCTTGGGCACTCTTTTCCGCCGCCACCAAAGCCATACCTCGGTCGCCAACCTTGAGTAGCACGCTGCCCACGACGTGGTACAGGTCGCTAGTCAGGGCGTCGGCCCGTATTCGCTGATCACCCTCGGCTTCCGCCCTTGTCGGTGTCAGTGCTGGCAGGAGGGTCGTGAGACTACCGAGAACCTGCTCGTACCGGCACGCCTGATAGGCGGCCTTGGCTGCGGCCACGTCGCGAGCGAATTGCCGGACGGGCAGGGCAACCGGATCGGCCCCGTGAGCCATCGGCAGAGAAACCAGGGCGTCGAGTAGTGGCGTGACGCCGGGCAGGGCAGCCATGCCACTGGCCGTCGCACCCTGCAGGAACTTTCTACGCTGCACGTCACCGTCCGAGTCAGAGCCAGGTTCGTCTTTGGCAGTATCGGCGTTTGTTGCGGCTGGTGGTCTGGCGGCATCGGCAAGTGCACCGCTGGTGCTCCGTTTCTGAAGGGCCTCGAAGCGTTCCAGAACGTCGGGGGCGGCCCGCGCGAGCACCGTGTCGAGCGCGGCCTGCATGTCGGCACGTAGTTGGACCTTCTCGCCCTGGCTGCTCCACTTGGCCACGGTGCGTCGGGCCGCGCCCAGATGTTCGGCGAAGCCGGTGACGCTCAGCCGTAAGGCCTGCCGCAGGGCGTTTGCCTCCCGGCCGGTCCACGTGGTCACTGCGGCCATCGGATGTCCTCTCGATGGGACCGTGTCAGCTCGTCGATCGTAACGGCACGTGGCGGGTTGGCGAGTGCACCGCGAGTGCATCGATAGGACATTCCCATCGTTCCGCTTTCCAGCAAACCTGAATTCGCCCGACGCGCCCCGTCGTGACGACTGGCCGCCGGCAGACCCGCAGTCTCTGAGCAGGGAGGGTCGAGATGAAGGATGTGGCGAGTCGAAGTCAGAAGCGTCTTTGGACGCCTTGGCCGGTAGCGCCCCAGATAACTCCCTTGCCTGTTCCCGGAATTCCCCGTCTGCGTACCGCCACGAGGGCTGCGCGGGCGGGTGAGCGGCGGTCTGCTCCCAGCCGCCGCACTGCAGCGGTGGGCTCACCATCCCCCAGGCGGGCCCACCGCTTGCCAGTGTCTATCCATATCCGGGAGCGGCCATGACGGTGTACGTCTCCCGCAACGCTACGACCGGTCGACCGTGGTGGCTGGATCCGCCGAAGCACACCGGCCCGACGGTGTTGGAGCGGATGACCGAGCCGCCACTGCTCACGCACGCATGGCGCCGGCATTTCGAACGACAGGCCCGGGAGGGAGAGCGCCGATGACGAAGGCTCAGCGCGACGCCGTACCTCTGCAACATCGCGCAATGAGGCAGCGAGATCAGGCGCCGAGGTCGCACCTGCCGATGCGTCCGCTTTGGTTTTGCCGGACGTGCGGTCAGCCGTGGCCGTGCGGCCAGGCGAAGCTGGATCTACTGGCCGAGTACCAGGGCAGCCGGGTGAGCCTGTGTCTCTACCTGGCCACTTCGCTCTGCGACGCCATCGACGACCTGCTCAAACTTAATCCCAGCGTGACGGGAAGCACCGCCGATCTGTTCGACCGGTTCCTTGGTTGGCTACGCGCATCCCGCCCGGTAGCACCGGGTGACCACGACGACCGTAAAGAGGCCAAGGAGACAGGACAGTGAGCGGCATCGGTGTCATCACCGCCGATGGGCGGGCCGCCATAGCCCGCACATTTCACACTCTGGTCTTGCAACCCACCAGCTTTTGCAACCTGGACTGCACCTACTGTTACCTGCCCGACCGACGAACCCGACGGCTCATGACGGTCCCAGTCGCCGCAGCGTGCGCCCAATCCGTGAAGAGGCAGGGCAGCCCGCATCCAGTGAGCGTGGTGTGGCACGGCGGCGAGCCCACTACGACGCCTCTCGGCACCCTCCGGGAGCTGCTTGCCCCGTTCGAGGAGCTGAGGCAGTCCGGACAGGTACGCCACGAGATTCAGACCAACGCCACCCTGATCAATCAGCGATGGTGTGAGCTGTTCGCCGCTTACGAGTTTGAAGTAGGCGTGAGCATCGACGGCCCCGGCGCTCTGAACCGCAACAGACTCGATCGGGCTGGCAACCCAACAACGGCCCGGACCCTGCGAGGGATGCGGACACTCGCCGAGGCAAAAGTGCCGTATTCAGTGATTTGCGTTGTCACCCCGGAAACCATCGATCACGCCGACGACCTCGTTGACTTCTTCACCGACCTGCCCGGTTGTCGCTCTGTGGGCTTCAACATCGAGGAACAGGAGGGGACAGCACGGACACCGGTGTCGGAGGAAGCGGCCTACCAGTTCTGGCACCGACTCGTCCAACGACGGATCGACGGCAGCCCCTTGAGCATCCGCGATGTGGACCGCTTGGCCGACTACCTCACCGTCACGCGTGCCGGGCTCGTCAACGACGCCCCGTACGAGCCGATCCCCACCGTCTCCTGGGACGGGAACGTGGTCCTCCTGTCACCGGAGCTCCTCGGGGTCAAGGACCCGCAGTACGGAGATTTCATCGCCGGGAACGTCCTCCGCCAGCCGATCACCGACATCTTGGCCCGGGCCGGCGACCTACGGTATGTCACCGAGTTCATTGCGGGACTCAACGAGTGCGCAAGCCATTGCACGTTCTACAGCTTCTGCAGGGGTGCTCAGGCCGGCAACCGCTACTTCGAGCACCAAACCTTCACCGCCCGCGAGACCAGCTACTGCCGCACCACTCGGCAGGCACTGGTCCGCGCCACAGCAAACCACCTCGTCAGCTAGGAGGGATCACCGTGACCAACGCCCTTGCGAGCCTCATGGACGCCACGCCGGAGCGCCTCGCACGTCTCGGCGTCGAGCCGCTTCGAGCGGTAGCGTCGATCGACGCCGCCAAGTTCGACAACCGTCCCACCTGGGACAACAAAGGAGGGTTCGACAGCCGGCCCGCCTGGGACAACTGGAACAAGAAGAAGTGATCTGCTGAAACAGGATTAGGCGTTCGGACGCGAGGTGGCACCGCCGCCCCGCGTCCCGAACAGACTGGGGACTCATGCGGACAACCACCATCGGTGACGTGAGGCTTCTGCTCCCGGATCTCGACTCGGAAGATCTTGATACCGTCCACGATCCGGCGAGCGACCTCACCGAGGCCAGCATCGAGGGTGTCTCCTGGCACGGCGCACAACTGGACGATGTCAGTATCCGGAGCAGCCGGATCAGTGGCGCCGACTTTGGTGAGAGCACCTGGGAATCCGGCACCATCTGGGGCAGCGAGATCACTCGGACCGACCTTTCCGGTGCGACTTTGTCCGGGGTCATCATCGAACGCTGCGCGTTCACCGGCTCGCGGTTCACTGGTACCCGGCTGACAGATGTACGCCTCAAAGACGTCCTCTTCGACGGCTGCCGCTTTGACTATGCCACCTTCCAGCGCGTCGTCGCCGCTGGAGCCGCAGCCTTTACCGACTGCACCCTCAGCAACGCCAGGTGGTCGTCCTGCCGACTACCCAAAATCGCCATCAGGTCCTGCCAGTTGACCAACCTGGAACTCGAAGCCTGCCAGCTCCAAGGCGCTGACCTCCGGGGAAACCGCCTCCACGATCTCAAGTCCACACTCATCAACCTGAACGGCGTCACCCTCGGCCAAGAACAACTTCCCGAACTTACTCAGATGGCCATCGCGGAACTGCGCGTTGACGTGCGGGCCGACTGAAACGGGGTCCGAGCCGCCCGGCCCGTGGGCGGTGACAGCCGACGCTGCCGGCTTGACAAGTCGCCGCTCTCACCACCGGCCGGGTGGCTTCTCGGGTATTTATCCGGCCGACTCGTTGTGCTTGCGGACGAGGTCGGGCAGCTCGGTCAGCGAGTCGAGTTGGAACAGGCAGCGGTCTCTGACCGCCCTGTCGTCGAGGATGTACCCCCACGGGCCGCGACGGACCAGGGCGGTCGTGATCCCCGCCTCCTGCGCCAGCCGGATGTCGTCGTCCAACCGGTCGCCGACGTAGAGCACCTGATCTGCGGGGCAGCCCGCCTTGGCCACCACGCGTTCGAAGAACGCTGCGGACGGCTTCTCCACACCTCAGCCGTCCGAGGTGCCGATGACGTCGACCGGTAGGTTCAGGGCACGCAGGATCGTCTCCGCTCGTGCTGTCTGGTTGCCGGCCAGGCCGACCCGCAGCCCCGAGTCGCGCAACGCGGCGAGGCACGGTCGGGCATCTGGGTACAGGTCCTCCTCGGTGAACGGCTCCGGCTGTCCCGCCGCCGTGCGGCGCTCCCGCTCCACGGCCAGGTCGAACCCTGGGCGGAACACCTGGAACGTCTCTCGGTAGTCGAGGCCCCGAGCGATCACCGCCCCGAAGACAGCTCGGTTCAAGGTGCTCGTGCGGGCCCAGGCCGAGTCGGGAGGAGTTGGTAGCGCGTTTCTGGAAGATCAGGGCCGCAGTTGGGCGCAGAGGTGAGCACCCAGCTCGGCGCACAGGGCTGATTCAAGGATGGTGCGGGAGATCCCGGCCAAGAGGCCACTGGCCAGGAACCAGGTTCGGAGGGCTCGATGGCCGTCCCAGTAGGCTCTAGTACGGCAGCCGCCGTTTGAGATCTTGCTGGTGTGCCGGGGTGGACGCGAGGCGGCCACCGCGTGATCGTCTGTGCGTTGTGGACACAACTTCAGATCTTGCGGTGGCCGCGTGCCACAGCGTAGCGGTTGGTCGGTGGGAGCGGGTGCTGGCCGAGGTGCTGGGATGCTTCGCGGGCCGGTTCGGGCGGGTGGAGCCGCGTCGGGCGGCGGGACAATTCGTGACCGGGCTGCTGTCTGACCTTGAGGTCAAGACGTGCTGGCAGTTGGCAGAGCAGGCCGGGCATGCCCGGCCGGACGCGATGCAGCGGTTGTTGTACCGGGCGGTATGGGACGCCGACGCCGTGCGCGACGATTTGCGGGCTCTGGCCGTCGACCGGTTCGGCGCCCCGGATGCGGTCTTGGCCGTCGATGAGACCGGCGACCTGAAGAAAGGGCGTTTACACGGTCGGGGTGCAGCGGCAGTACACCGGCACGGCAGGGCGGATCGAGAACAGCCAGGTCGGGGTGTTCCTGGGCTATGCGGGCGCCGACGGGCACACCCTGATCGACCGGCGGGTGTATCTGCCGGCGTCGTGGACCGACGACCGCGACCGCTGCCAGGCTGCCGGCGTGCCCGACGAGATCGAGTTCGCTACCAAGTCGGAGCTGGCCGCTGAGATGATCACTGCGGCTTTGGATGCCGGGGTGCCGGCCGGGTGGGCCGCGGCCGACGAGGCCTACGGCAACAGCAGCGTCTTCCGCGCACACCTGCGCGAGCATCAACTCGGCTATGTCCTGGCCGTGTCCCGCAGTCACCTGGTGCCGATCGACGGCGGCAAAACCCGCATCCGCGCCGACCGGATCGCCGCTGATCTGCCCGTCTCGGCGTGGCAGCGCCGCTCCGCCGGCGCCGGATCCAAGGGGCCGCGCTTCTACGACTGGGCCTGGCTCGACGACGTATGCACCGATGCTGACCCCGACGACGGCGGCCGGCACAGCCTGCTGATCCGCCGCAACACCAGCACCGGTGAGCTGGCCTTCTACCGCTGCTGGACCCCCAGACCGGCCACCCTCGCCCAGTTCGTGCGGGTCGCGGGCATCCGCTGGAGCATCGAAGAGAGCTTCCAAGCCGCCAAGAGCCAGGTCGGCCTGGACCAGCACCAAGTCCGCCGCTGGGACTCCTGGCACCGGTTCACCACCCTCGCCCTGGCCGCCCTCGCCGTCCTGGCGATCTGCGCCGCCGACGCCACCGACGACGACCCGGCCGACAGCGGACTGATCACGCTCACCGTCAACGAGGTCCGCCGCCTGATCAACGCCTGCATCATCCGCCCGATCAGCGACCTCGCCCACCGTTTGCATTGGTCAGGCTGGCGGCGACAGCATCAAGCCCGAGCCCGCCGAGCCCACTACACACGCCGCCTCAACCTCGAACTCCAACCATGATCCCGAACGGCGGCTGCCGTA
>NZ_JAWQRR010000054.1:0-22644 GCF_033446045.1 Plantactinospora sp. KLBMP9567
CCACGCACACCTCTTGCATAAAACAGTTAACCTTCCTAATAATTGGCGGACAGTCGATGGCTGTGGATGCCCGACCGCTTGGTGGAGGACCACATGAGACGCCGCAGAAGCCTTGTCCTGTCCGTAGTCGCCGGCCTCGTCGCGGCGGTCGGCGTCACCTGGGCAGCGCTGCCCGCGTACGCCGCCGGCCCGACCGCTACCTTCGTGAAGACCTCCGACTGGGGCTCCGGCTGGGAGGGGAAGTACACCGTCACCAACGGCGGGACCAGCACGATCAACGGCTGGTCGGTCGCCTTCGACCTGCCCGCCGGCACCACGATGGGCAGCTACTGGGACGCGCTGCTGACCTCCTCGGGGCAGCGGCACACCTTCATTAATCGGTCCTGGAACGGCAGCATCGCGCCCGGTGCCTCGGTCTCGTTCGGCTTCCTCGCCACCGGCTCCGGCAGCCCGACCAACTGCACCCTGAACGGTGCGGCCTGCGGTGGCAGCACCCCGACCACCCCGCCGACCACCCCGCCGACCACCCCGCCACCGACCACCCCGCCGCCGACGACAAACCCGCCCACCTCCGGGCTGCCGAAACACTTCCTCACCGGGTACTGGCACAACTTCGACAACCCGGCCGTCGAGCTGCGGCTGCGGGACGTGCCCGCCGAGTACGACGTGATCGCCGTCGCCTTCGCCGAGGCGACCGGTACCCCCGGCGCGGTCACCTTCGGGATCGACCCGGGACTGTCGGCCTCGGTCGGCGGCTACACCAACGCCGACTTCACCGCCGACGTGCGGACCGTCAAGGCGCGGGGCAAGAAGGTCATCCTCTCGGTCGGCGGCGAGACCGGCCGGGTCGCGGTCAACGACGCGGCCTCCGCGACCAACTTCAGCAACAGCGTCCACGGCCTGATCCAGCAGTACGGCTTCGACGGTGTCGACGTCGACCTGGAGAACGGGCTCAACCCGACGTACATGGCGCAGGCGCTGCGGTCACTGCGCAGCCGGGTCGGGTCGGGCCTGATCATCACGATGGCGCCGCAGACCATCGACATGCAGTCGCCCTCGGTGTCGTACTTCAAGCTGGCGCTGGACATCCGGGACATCCTCACCGTGGTGCACACCCAGTTCTACAACTCCGGCTCGATGCTCGGCTGCGACCAGTCCTTCGCCTACTCCCAGGGCACCGTCAACTTCATGACCGCGCTGGCCTGCCTGCAACTCGAAGCCGGGCTCCGGCCCGACCAGGTGGCGCTCGGGCTGCCCGCCGGTCCCGGTGCGGCCGGCGGCGGCATCGTAGCGCCGAGCCTGGTCAACCAGGCGCTGGACTGCCTGGCCAAGGGGACGAACTGCGGCAGCTTCCGCCCGCCGCGCACCTACCCGGGCATCCGGGGCGCGATGACCTGGTCGATCAACTGGGATGTCAGCAACGGCAACAACTTCGCCCGGACCGTCCGGCCGCACCTGAACACGCTGCCCTGACCGGGTGGCAGACCGGCGACGCACCGGTGCCGGGCCGTTGTCAGCGGGTGCTGGCGGCCTGGCGCCGGTGCGAGCGCCGGCGCAGCTTCCTCCCCAGCCACAGCCCGATCATCGTCACGAAGACGGCAAGCAGCCCGTAGTCGACGTAGCTGGCGTACCTGTCGATCTGCTGCCACCGGGACCCGAGCCCGTAGCCGAGGCCGACGAAGATCGCGTTCCAGATGCCGCTGCCCAGCGCGGTCAGCGCCAGGAACCGGCCGACCGGCATCCGGTCGGCGCCGGCCGGGATCGAGACCAGGCTGCGGGCCACCGGGATCATCCGGCCGAAGAAGACCGCCCAGGAGCCGTACCGCTCGAACCAGCGGTCGGCCCGGTCCAGGTCGTCGGTGTCGACCAGCGGGACCCGGTCGAGCCAGCGCTTGAGCCGGTCCTCGCCCAGGGCCGCGCCGAGCCAGTAGAGCAGTACCGCGCCGAGCACCGAGCCGGCGGTGGCGGCCAACGCCACCAGGACCACGTTCATCCGTCCCTCGCCGGCCAGGTAGCCGGCCATCGCCAGCACCAGTTCGCTCGGCACCGGCGGGATGATGTTCTCCAGCGCGACCAGCAGACCCACCCCGGGCACGCCCATCGCGTCGATCACCTCGGCTATCCACCCGGTCAGCCCACCGAGTTGCGTCGGATCCACGTCCTGGGCGAGGGCCACCGCGCACCCACTCCTTCGTCGGCTCGTAGGTCGGCTCAGGGAAAGGCCTTCGCAGATCGGCTCAGGGAAAGCCCTTCGTAGGTCGGCTCAACGGAAAGCCCCGGGGAAGACGTCTTCCTACCCCGTGAACACCGCGGTTACACCGGCCGGCCCGGGCCCGGTACTCCGATCCGGTTTGCCGGCACGGCCGACCGGAAAAGAGCTTCGGCTATGACGGACCGGTGGTACGCCGAGGCGGTCGTCTACTGCCTCGACGTCGACACGTACGCCGACTCGGACGGTGACGGGATCGGCGACATCCAGGGCCTGATCGGCCGCCTCGACTATCTGGCACGGCTCGGGGTGACCTGCCTCTGGCTGCACCCGATCCATCCCTCGACGCAGCGCGACGACGGCTACGACGCCACCGACTTCTACGGCGTCGACCCCCGGCTCGGCACCCTCGGCGACTTCGCCGAACTGCTGCACCAGGCCGCCAACCGGGGCATCCGGATCATCATCGACCTGGTGGTCAACCACACCTCCGACCAGCACCCGTGGTTCTCCTCGGCCCGGTCCTCGCCAGACTCGCCCTACCGGGACTGGTACATCTGGTCCGAGGAGGAGCCGCCGGACCGGCGCCAGGGCATGGTCTTTCCGGGCGAGCAGGACGAGACCTGGAGCTACGACCGGACCGCGAAGGCCTGGTTCTACCACCGCTTCTACCGCTTCCAGCCGGACCTCAACTTCGGCAACCCGGCGGTACGGGCCGAGATCAGGAAGATCATGTCGTTCTGGCTCCAGCTCGGCGTGGCCGGGTTCCGGATCGACGCGGCACCGTTCATCATCGAGCTGACCGAGCCGGGCAACCCCGACTCGCCCAAGGACTTCGAGTTCCTGACCGAGCTGCGCCAGCACGTCCAGTGGCGGCGGGCCGACGCCCTGCTGCTGGCCGAGGCGAACGTGCAGCCGGCCCAGCTTGTCGACTACTTCGGCGACAGCGGCGGCTCCGCCAACCGGCTGCACATGCTCTTCGACTTCATGCTGAACGGCCGGCTGATGCTCGCGCTGGCCCGGCAGGACCCGGAACCGATCATCGACGCGCTCCGCGACACCCCGACGCTGCCGGCCGGTGCGCAGTGGGCCACCTTCCTGCGCAACCACGACGAGATCGACCTCTCCCGGCTCACCGCCGAGCAGCGGGCCCAGGTGTACGCGCAGTTCGGCCCGGACGAGAACATGCGGATCTACGACCGGGGCATCCGGCGCCGGTTGGCCCCGATGCTCGGCAACGACCGGCGCCGGATCGAGATGGCGTACGCCCTCCAGTTCTCGCTGCGCGGTACCCCCGTGCTCCGCTACGGCGAGGAGATCGGGATGGGCGAGGACCTGTCGCTGCCGGGGCGGGAGTCGATCCGTACTCCGATGCAGTGGTCGGGCAAGCCGAACGCCGGCTTCTCCAGCGCGCCCGCCGACGAGCTGGTCCGGCCGGTGATCGACAGTGGCGATTACGGCTACGAGCAGGTCAACGTCACCGCGCAACGGCACGACCGGGCGTCGCTGCTGGCCTGGTTCGAACGGATGATCCGTACCCTGCGGGAGGCCCCGGAGGTCGGCTCCGGCGCGTGCACGCACGTCGACCAGGAGATGCCGCCCGGGGTGCTCGCCCACCGCGCCGACGGCCCGACCGGTTGCATGCTCTTCCTGCACAACCTCGGCACCCGGCCGGCCGTGGTGAACCTGGGCGCGCTGTTTCCGGAGGCGGACATGCCGAACGACGTGCTCGCCGACCGCGAGTACCCGCCGGTCGGCAAGCTCGACGCGCTCGACCTGGCCGGCTACGGCTACCGCTGGATCCGGCTGCACCGCTCGGACTCGGTCGAGTGAGCCGTCGTCCTCGTGGCGGAGGGTCAGGAGGGGCGGGTGCGACGCAGCCAGAGCAGGCCGAGGACCGGCAGTACCAGCGGGATGTAGCCGTAGCCGCCGCCGAAGTCCGACCAGACGGTGTCGTCGGGGAAGAGGGCCGGGTCGAACAGGCTCAACGCCCCGACGTTGAGCACCCCGACGAGTTCCACGGTGCAGCAGACCAGCGCCGTGCGGCGCCCGACCCGGTCGCCCCGGGCCAGCCCGATCGTCGCCACGATGTAGATCACGGCGGCGAGCGCGGAGAGCAGGTACGCCACCGGCGCCTCGTCGAACTTGGTGATGATCTGCACTCCGGCCCGGCAGCTCGCGGCGATGGCGAAGAGGATGTAGACCGCGACCAGCGCCCGCCCCGGACCGCTGTTGAACCGCCGGGGCGGCCCGTCCGGGGTTGCCGTCCCGGTGCTCATCGTCTCAGCCACCGGGGACCTGCCAGGTCTGTTGCAGGCGTACCACGACCACGGGGATCACCAGGCAGACCACGGTCACGATCACCGAGCCCCAGCGGGTCGGCTCCATCCGGGCCAGCACGCCGGCCAGCGGCGGCAGGAAGACCAGGGTGATCAGGTAACCGGCGAAGGTGCCGGCCTCGGCGGGCTGCTCGCCGCCGATCCAGGCGGCCACCGCCGTCGCGGCGAGCGCGAGCAGGACCAGTTCCAGCACGGCCAGGCCGGCGAGGTGCGAGACGTCCGGCGGCCGGTTGCGCATCGTCGTCACCAGGCTCCAGACCGCGAGTACGAGCGACAGCACGATCGACGACGCGACCAGGAAGTCGTTCATCTGCTGACCCCGGTGCGGAGGCCGGCGCGGAGCGGCAGCACGGCGGCGCGGAACCGGTCTCGACTCACCCGGGCAGTCTACTAACCCATGTAGTAGGCCCTTGGGTGGGGCTGACCCGTTGGACCTGGACATGCGCCCTGGGAGCTAACTCTCTTCGGCTCGCTGACTGGGTCGGTGCTCCCGAATCCAGGCGTCGACGTCGGCACGATTCCAGACGCGCACCTTTCCGGACGCCACGGTATCGATGGGCGCCGGGAAGGTCTTCCGATTCGTGATCTCGGTGGCCCTGGTCCGCGACACCCCGCCGAGCATCTCGGCGACGTCGGAGAGGGCAACCAGTCGCATGACCTTGAAGGTATGCACGTGTAACCGGTACACGTTGCCACTTGCAACGTGGACGGTGGGCATGTGACAAGAGAGGCTGTTGGGCATGGGCCGTGTCGCTCGTGGCACTGGGTGCGGGGGCGGCACGTCGACCCTGGTCTGCCCGTGCGGCCGGCTCGCCCGCCCTCCTGGCGACCGGTCGCCGGGCAGGCCCGGACGCGAGGGGTGAGGTGGGATGTTCCCCGAGGACGATCTGCATCAACCCGTGCCGAAGGATCCAGGTCCGGCGAGCTTCCCGGCGGCCTGTTTGATGGTGATCTCCCACAGGCTGACCGGGGACAGGAAGACGTCCGGGTCGTGGCGCAGTCGGTCGAGGAACTCCTCGCCGAGAGTCGTGTCGCCGGTGATGGCCCAAAGCGCGATCGCGGGACTGTCGAGCTGCCCCGGCTGTGCCTCCGGCCGACCGTGGCGTTGTGCCGGCTGCTCAACGGCAGGGGTTCAGCAGACGGCAGCACTGTCCAGTGGGTGCATGAACGGGGCAGCTCGACAGTCCCGTACACAGGGGTTGTCCGGTATGGCCGGCCTCCGCCGGGCGGCGTCACCGTGGTGCCGGCCAACCCTTGCGCGACGGCCTCGGTCGGGGGTGGGCGATCATGGCGGGAATATCAGCACCTTCTATGATTGGCGGCACCCCCGACCGCCACCCTCACCGGGAGCCCGACCGCGTGGACCTGTCCGGCATCGACGCGCGCTCCGCGCTGCTGATCGCCGGTGGTGTGGTGTTGTTTTCCCTCCTCGTCCTCGCGGTGGTGGTGGACCGGCCGAGGACTCCACGACCCGATCCCGAGCGGCTGCGCGCCGCCGCCGAGGAGTTGGAGGCGTACGCGGTGGCGACCCAGACCGACGCCGGTCGTGCCGCCGCGATCGCCGGGGCGGCCCGGGTCGCCGTGGCCGAGGCCGAACGGCACCGGGACGAGGCGTGGGCGGACCAGGAGGCGGCCGAGCGGGAGTACGACCGGGCCTGGCAGGCGGTACTCGCCGGCCGGCAGGCGGCGGCCAGCGCACCGGCCCCCGATCCCGACCCTGATCCGGAACGCGACCGTGTGGTGTCCCGGGCCGCACTGGCGGCGTACCGCCGCGGAGATCTCTCGCTGCCGCAACTGCGGGAGGTGTTCCGGCGCAGCGGGAACTGGGACCCGGCGCAGGAGGAGCGGGAGCGCGCGCTCGACCTCGCCCGGATGTGCCTGGCGGAGGCACGCCGGGCGTACGACCGGGCGGCCGTGCTGACCCGGCGTGCCGAGCAGGAGGCCCGGGCGGCCGAGACCGCCGCCTGGGAACTGCTCTCCGAGGCGAACCGGGCGGTGGCAGAGGCGCGGGAGGCGTACCACACGGTCCAGCGGTTCAGCCAGCGGCGCGGGCGGGCCAAGCGACGCCGGCGGCGGACCGGTTAGGCCGGGCCGGTCAGGGCGGACCGGTCAGGGCGGCAAGGTTCGCCCGGGCGGATGTGTTAGGAAGAGTTCCCTGCTCAAAGCGGCGCGAAGAGGGGATTCCCGTGCTCACGTTCGGACTGTTCGGCACCGGTCACTGGGCGGCGGAGGTGCATGCCGCCGCGCTCGCCGGGCATCCCCGGGCCCGGCTCGCCGGAGTCTGGGGCCGGGACCCGGCCAGGGCCGGGGCACTGGCCGCCCGCTACGACGTGCCGGCCTACTCCGACGCCGACGCGCTGATCGCGGCCGTGGACGCGGTGTCGGTGGCGCTGCCGCCGGACGTACAGGCCGATCTGGCGGTGCGGGCCGCCACCGCCGGCCGGCACCTGCTGCTGGACAAGCCGCTGGCGCTGACCCTGCCGGACGCCGACCGGGTGGTGTCGGCCGCCGCGCAGAGCGGGATCGCCTCGGTGGTCTTCTTCACCAACCGCTTCAAGCCGAGCATCGCCACCTACCTGGCCAGCGCGGCGGCCACCGGTGGCTGGCACGGCGCCCGGGGCCTGATGTACGCGTCGATCTTCCAGCCTGGCAACCCGTACGGTGGATCGGCCTGGCGGCGGGAGCACGGCGCGCTCTGGGACGTCGGCCCGCACGCCCTCTCGCTGATCCTGCCGGTGCTCGGCCAGGTGACCCAGGTCGCCGCGATGGCCGGACCCCGGAACAGCGTGCATCTGACGCTGGCGCACGGCGGGACCGCGACGAGCACCCTGTCGCTGGCCCTGGACGCCCCGCCCGCCTCGACCACCTTCGAGTTCGCCTTCTACGGCGAGGACGGCATCGGCGTGCTGCCGGATCGGGACGGTACGCCGGTGGACGCGTTCCGGCTGGCCGTCGAGCAGCTCTGGACCGAGGTCGACAGCGGCACCCGCGACCAGCAGTGCGACGTACGGTTCGGCCGGGACGTGGTGGCGGTGCTCGCCGCCGCGGAGACCGCGCGTGAGCAGGGACGCACCGTCACCCTGCCGTCCTGAGCGCGGTGCCGGGCGCCCCTGCCGCGTGCCATCGGGTCGGGCCGCCCCGTGACGGCCCGACCCGACGGTCGGTCGGGGGAGTGCTGCTAGCCCCTGCCGACCCGGGCCAGCAGTTCCGGGCCGCGTGCCGCCAGCCTGCGGTGGGCGAGCCAGCCCAGCGCCCAGGCCAGCAGCAGCCCGCTGAGCACCCCGACCGGGGTGGCCGACCAGAGCATCGCCTCGTTGCCGGCCCGGGTGCCCTGGTAGAGCAGCCAGGCCGTCGGTGCGGCGACCACCGCGAGCAGGCCGAGCATCAGCCAGACCAGCCCGCCGACCGGGCCGCCGTCCTCGCCCGGGTTGCCGCCCCGGCGGTGCGGGTCCGCCATCCGGATCGGCACCAGCACCGAGACCAGCACCACCAGCCCGGAGCCGCCGCCGAGGACCACCGGCAGCAGCCCGGTCACCCACGGCAGCGTCCACCAGTGCACGGCGCCTACCAGCCCGGCGAGGGTGAGTACCACCGCCAGCGGGGCGACGACGAGCAGCCAGGCGACCTGCCGGGCACGTACGTCGGCGCGTTCCACCCCGGGCGCCATCATGGTCATCCAGAGGGCGGTGCCGTCGGAGCTGTAGAGGTGTGCCGAGCAGGAGACCAGCATGATCGCCACGACCAGCCCGGCCAGCGGCAGCAGGTCGCTGATCCGGATCACCAGCGGGAGCAGCACGAAGACCAGCCCGTACACCAGGGCGAAGCTGAGGTAGTGGATCCGGACCAGGTCCCGCCACCAGGTACGCAGCTCCTTGCCGAGCACCGCGCGGAAGGCGGAGCCCACCGGCGGCCGGGTGGCCGTTCGCCGGGCGACCCGGGAGACCGGTGCGGCGGACGGCCGGTCCAGCAGCCGGGCCCAGACGAGCAGGGCCAGCGCGGTCAGCCCGGCCAGCCCGGCGAGCGCGGCGGCGACCAGCGCCCAGTCGCCCCGGTGCGCCGAGGAGACCGCGACGACGGGCCAGCCGGACGGCAGGATCCGCAGTGTTCGGGCGGCGGCGGACGGCAGCCCGTCGGCGAACGGTCGGGCGCTGCCGCCCAGCGCGACGAAGACCACCCAGCACTGCGCCATTCCGGCGGTGATCACCGCCCAGGGCAGTGCGCTCAGCGCGGCACTCGCCCGACCGCCCAACACCGCCCCGAGGGTCGCCACCACCAGGCGGCCGAGCGCCACCAGCAGGAGTACCAGCAGGATCGCGGCCGGCACGCCGACCAGCGCCGGTACGACGCCGAGCCGGGCGCCGTACGCCACCAGGGCGGTCGAGGAGAGCAGGGTGACGGCCGGTCCGACCCCGGTCAGCGCGGCGCCGTAGAGCCCGAGGAGCAGGTCGCGGCGGCGTACCGGAAGCAGCGTCAGGTGGTCCCGGCGGATGCCCAGGTCACCGCCGCCGCCCAGGGCCGGCCCGGCCAGCCAGCCGACCAGCGTGCCGGCCAGGGTGAGGGCGAGCAGATCGCCGGCCCCAGCCGGGGTGCCCCGGCTGGCGAGCCAGAACATGCCGACGGCTCCGGCCAGGCCGCAGAGCGCGCCGAACCCGACGTTGTAGCCCTGGGTACCGCGCAACGACCGGCGCAGCAGCGTGAGCCGCAGGTCGATCAGGACGCCAACCACGACAGCTCCTCCCCGCTCGGCACCGGTGCGCCGACCAGCTCGACAAAGGCCTCCTCCAGGCTCCGGCCGCCCCGGACCTCGGCCACCGGCCCGGCCGCCACCACCCGGCCCCGGTCCATCACCCCGACCGAGTCGCAGACCTGCTCGACCAGCGCCATCACGTGGCTGGAGAGCACCACCGAGCCGCCACCGGCGACGAACCGGCGCAGGATGGCCCGGATGGTCGCCGCCGAGACCGGGTCGACCGCCTCGAACGGCTCGTCCAGGAGGAGCAGCCGGGGCGCGTGCAGCAGCGCGCTGGCCAGGCCGATCTTCTTGCGCATCCCGGCCGAGTAGCCGAGCACCAGGGTCCGCTCGGCCCGCTCCAGGTCGAGTACCCGGAGCAGCTCGTCGATCCGCCCGGCCAGCACGTCGGCCGGCATGCCCCGGAGCCGCCCGAAGTAGCCGAGCAGTTCCCGGCCGGTGAGCCGCTCCGGGAAGGCCAGCCCGTCCGGCAGTACCCCGACCTGGCGCTTGGCCTCGATCGGGTCCCGCCAGACGTCCACGCCGAAGATCTCGGCCCGGCCCGCGTCCGGCCGGAGCAGCCCGACCGCCATGGACAGGCTGGTGGTCTTGCCGGCACCGTTCGGGCCGACCAGCCCGAAGAACGAACCGGCCGGCACGGTCAGCTCGACGGAGTCGACTGCGGCGGTGTCGCCGAACCGTTTGGTCAGCCCGGTGAGCCGCAGCGCGGCCGGCGGGGCGGCCTGGGGGACCGGCTGGGGAGCGTCGATGTTCATGGCACAGACGCTAGGAATTTCCGGGGACGGCCAGAATGGGGCCGGATGCCGGGCACAGGTGTAGCTAACCCCACCCCCGCCCGGTGCTTTCCGGCACTGCCGCCGCCGCCCGGCACCGGCCAGACTTGGCCGCATGACAACCAGAGCGGTACGCACCGCCGCGCTCGCCCTGCTGCACGGGGTGGCGCTGGCCGGGCTGGGCCTGGCCGGGGCGGTGTCGCTCCTGGTGCACCTGGTCTTCTTCGTGCCGGGCTTCGGGCTCGGCCTGCTTTTCCTGCTGCCGCTGCCGATCCTGGCCGGGCGGCACCTGACCAACCTGGTGCGGCGGCTCGCCGGTGCCGGCCCCGGGACGCCGCTCGGCTCGCCGTACCGACCCCGGCCGGAGCCGCCGCAGCCGGAGGCGGACGGGCGCTATCCGCACGACAACCGGCTCTACCGGCGGCCCTGGGTGCCCGCCTTCCTCCGCCTGCTGAACTGGCTGCTCGGCGATCCGGCCACCTACCGCGACCTCGGCTGGATGACCCTCACCCCGGCGGTCGGGCTGCTGCTCGGCGGCCTGCCGGTCGTGCTGGTCGGCGCCGGCGGCTGGTACGCGGTGACCGCCGCCGGCCGGCACTGGTGGGCGGTACCGGCCGGACTCGCCGTCGCCGCCGCCGGACTGGCGGTGTCGCCGTGGCTGCGTACGCTGCACCTGCGGTGGACCCGGTGGTGGCTGGCTCAGACCGGGCGGCAGCCCGGCCGCCTCCGCGTGTGGTACGGGCGCCAACTCCTGCTGCTGCTCCGGCTGCTCTCCCTGCTCGGGCTGAGCCTGCTCGCCCTGCCCCTGGCCGCGCTCTCCGCCGTCGCCCTGCTGCTGACGTACGGGCTCGGCATGGTGGTGGTGCTGCCACCGGTGATCCAGAACATCCGCTGGTTGCCGGAACTTCGCCGACACCTGGCCGGACCGTGGAGCGGGGTGGCGGTGGACTCGCCGTACCTGCCCCGGCCCGAAGTGCCGGACCGCCGGCCGGACGGCCGCTACCAGGTGGGCAACAACCTCTACCAGACCGAGCGGTGGGCGGCGTACGGCTTGCGGTGGCGCTGGCTCACCCGGGACCCGGCAAGCTGGCGGGACTTCGGATGGCTGCTGCTCGACCCGGTGGTCGGCGGGCTGTCCCTGGCCGCCCCGCTCGCCGCGATCGGCTACGGGATCTTCGGCCTGGCCCTGCCGAGGCTGTGGATGCTGGTCGGGCTGCGGGCCGACGGCGGCACCGACGGGTACGCCTCGGTCGCCGGCTCCGGCGCGGCGGCGGTGCCGGTCGGGCTGGCCCTGGCCGCGCTCGGCCTGCTGGCCGCCCCGGCGGTGCTCCGGTTCAACGGCCGGTGGGCCGCGCTGCTGCTCGCCCCGACCGCCCGGGCCCGGCTGGCGCTGCGGGTGCAGCGGCTCACCGAGACCCGGGCCGACGCCACGGAGAGTCAGGCCGCCGAGCTGCGCCGGATCGAACGCGACCTGCATGACGGCGCCCAGGCCCGGCTGGTCGCGATGGGGATCAACCTCGGCAACGTCGAATACCTGCTGGAGAAGGATCCGCAGGCAGCCCGGGCGCTGCTGGCGGAGACCCGGCAGGCGTCGGCCAAGGCGCTGACCGAACTGCGCGACCTGGTCCGGGGCATCCATCCGCCGGTACTCGCCGAACGTGGGCTCGCCGACGCCGTCCGGGCGCTGGCCCTGGACACCCCGGTGGAGACCGAGGTCACCGTCGAGCTGCCCGGCCGGCCGGAGCCGCCGATCGAGTCGGCGGCCTACTTCGCGGTGAGCGAACTGCTCACCAACGCGGTGAAGCACGCCCGCGCCGCCCGGATCACCGTCGATCTCGGGTACGCCGACGGCCGGCTGCGGATCGTGGTCGGCGACGACGGACACGGCGGCGCGGACGAGGCGCGGGGTAGTGGACTGCGGGGCATCGCCCGCCGGCTCGGTACATTCGACGGCGTCGTCGACCTGAGCAGTCCGCCGGGTGGTCCGACGACGGTGATTCTGGAGGTGCCGTGCGCGTTGTCCTCGCCGAGGACCTCTATCTCCTGAGGGACGGCCTGTCCCGGATGCTGACCGCGCACGGCTTCGACGTGGTGGCGGCGGTGGAGACCGGTCCGGAGCTGCTGGCGGCGCTGCTGGAGCTGCGTCCCGACGTGGCCGTGGTGGACGTACGCCTGCCGCCCACCCAGACCGACGAGGGGCTCCAGGCGGCGCTGGCGGCCCGCCGGGAGGTGCCCGGACTGCCGGTGCTGGTGCTCTCCCAGCACGTCGAGCAGCTCTACGCCCGGGAACTGCTCGCCGACGGCACCGGCGGGGTCGGCTACCTGCTCAAGGACCGGGTCTTCAACGCGGAGCAGTTCGTCGACGCGGTACGCCGGGTGGCCGGCGGCGGCATGGCGATGGACCCGGACGTGATCGCCAAGCTGGTCGCCCGGAGCAGCCGGGACGCGCCGATGGCCCGGCTGACGCCCCGGGAGCGGGAGGTGCTGGAGCTGATGGCCGAGGGGCGGTCCAACAGCGCCATCGGGCAGCGGCTCTTCCTCAGCGAGAGCGCGGTCGGCAAGCACACCGCCAGCATCTTCGGCAAGCTCGACCTGGCGCCGTCGGACGACGACAACCGCCGGGTGCTGGCCGTGCTGGCATATCTCCAGCGGCAGGGGTGAGGTCCCGGTCGGCCGGGAGTGTCCCCGGCAGCGGTCAGGAGAGTTCGATGATCGCGTCGCCGATCTCGGCGGGGGTCTGGAACTGCTCGACCGGCAGCGACTGGAGCAGCTTGAGGGTCTGGGTGTCGACGCCGGTCTCCTGGGCCCAGCGCACCAGGTCCTCCTTTGACACCGGGTAGTCCAGTCCGGCGAGCGACTCCTGCAACTGGATCGCGTTAGCTCGCATACCTGGTCGTTTACCCAGTCCAGTCCCATCCACACCAGGGGTTTACCCGGCCGGTCCGCGGGGTAGCCGCCGCCCATGCAGGTTCACCGGCTCGGGGCCCCGGACGACTTCGACCCGCTGCTGGAGCGGATCGGCTCGGCCCGAGTGGTGATGCTGGGCGAGGCGAGCCACGGCACGTACGACTACTACCGGCTGCGCGAGCAGGTGACCCGGCGGCTGATCGCCGAGTGCGGTTTCTCGTTCGTGGCGGTGGAGGGCGACTGGCCGGACTGCGACCTGGTGCACCGCTCGGTGGTCGGCGCCCCGGGCGGGGACGACGACCCGCAGCGCGCGCTGGAACGGTTCGAGCGATGGCCGACCTGGATGTGGGCCAACGCCGAGGTGGCCCGGTTCTGCCGGTGGCTCCGGGCCTGGAACCTGGACCGGCCGGACGGGCAACGGGCCGGCTTCCACGGGCTCGACGTCTACAGCCTGTGGGACTCGATGCGGGCGATCCTGGACTACCTGGGCGAGGAGGACCCGGCGTCGCTGGAGGCCGCCCAGGAGGCGTACCGGTGCTTCGAGCCGTACGGCACCCGGATCGAGGAGTACGGGCTGGCCAGCCGGTTCGTCTCGGCCCGCTGTGAGGCCGAGGTGGTGCGGCTGTTGGCACGTACCCGCGAACGCGCCGCCGCCGACGGCGCCGACGCCTTCTCGGCCTGGCAGAACGCGGCGGTGGTGGCCGGTGCGGAGAGGTACTACCGGGCGATGGTCGGCGGCGGCCCGCAGTCCTGGAACGTCCGGGACAGCCACATGGCCGACACCCTCGACCGGCTGCTGGACCGGTACGGCCGGCAGGCCCGGGCGGTGGTCTGGGCGCACAACACACATGTCGGCGACGCCCGGGCCACCGACATGGCCCAGGGCGGGATGGTCAACATCGGCCAGCTCGCGCGGGAGCGGTACGGCGCCGACGACGTGGTGCTGGTCGGCTTCGGCAGCTACCAGGGCAGTGTGGTCGCCGCCAACCGGTGGGGCGCGCCGGCCGAGGTGATGACCGTGCCGGTGGCCCGGGCCGGGTCGGTGGAGGAGCGGCTGCACCACATGCTGCCCGAGCGGGCCATGCTGGTCTTCGACGACGACCGGCCGGACTGGCTGGACGACGAGGCCGACCACCGGGCGATCGGGGTGGTCTACGACCCGTCGTTCGAGGCGTGGGGCAACTACGTGCCGACCCGGCTCGGCGACCGGTACGACGCCTTCATCTGGTGCGACCACACCACGGCGCTGCACCCGCTGCCTGCCTCGACGGCCCCCGGCGAACTGGAGACGTACCCGTCCGGGGTCTAGGTCGACTCTGTGGCATCAGGTTCACCGGAGATGTGCCAGCGGCCGTCCGCTACCCGACCTCCTCGACGGTGCTGGTGCCGGAGCCCTCGCGGGACTCCCAGGACCAGGTCTCGTCGAGCCGCAGCCGGCCGTCCGGCAGCACGGAGATCCGGCTGACGCAGTGCCCGGTGGAGGTCTGGCCGGCGGTGTTGAGCTGCACGTAGCGGAAGTCGAGGGTGTCGCCGTCCCGGGTGCCGACCAGGTGGCCGGTCCGGACGCTGCCGCCGGCGTACGTCGCCGAGACCTCCCCGCCGCGCTCCCGGTAGTCGAAGACGGTCGCGGCGTCGACCTCGCCGCCGTCGACCTCGCCCACCGCGCGGAACCGCCGGCCGTCCAGCGACGGCAGCGCTTTCCCGGGTACGTCGTCGGCGACGACCCGCTCGAAACAGAGCTGGTTGTACGGGCTGTCGCCGTACACCGGGATCTGCCGGTAGCCGGCCGAGCGGTAGAGCGCCGCCGCCTCGGCCAGCGATCCGTGAGTGCCCAGCCGCACGGTGTGCAGGTCGCGGGTCACCGCCTGCCGTTCCAGCTCTGCGAGCAGCCGGCGGCCGAGCCCCAGGCCACGGGCGTCGGCGTGCACCCACAGGTGGCACAGCTCAGCGACACCGGGCGCGTACGTCCGGATTCCGCCGCAGCCGATCGGATTGTCATGCTCGTACGCGACCAGGAAGGCACCGCCGGCCCCGCCGACCTCGGCCGGGTCCACCAGCGCCCGGCTGTCGTAGCCCTCGGGGAACCGGGTCGACAGTTCGGCGGCGTACTCGGCCAGGCAGTGCCGGGCGCTGGCTGAGTCGGCGTCGGTCAGCTCGACCGTGACGGCGGCCAGCCGGAGTAGCCGGCGGGTTCGGTGCTGGGCGGTGATCAGCTCCGCCCGCTGGGCGGCGGTGAGCGGTGCCAGCAGCTCGCTGGCGGCGGCGGTGGAACGCCGCTCCAGCTCGGCGAGTTCGGCGGTGCCGGCGGCGGTCAGCTCGGCGACCCGGACCCGGCGGTCCGTCTCGTGCGCCCGGAGTTGGACCAGGCCCTGCCCTTCCAGGGAGCGGAGTGACCGGCTCAGGTAACCGGAGTCCCAGCCGAGCCGGGTACGCAGGTCGCGGACTGGCGCGCCGGTGCCGATCTCGTAGAGCAGCCGGGCCTCGCTGAGCGGCCGGTCCTGGCCGAGGTAGCGGTCGGTGAGCAGCCCGATCCGCTGCGAGTAGTAGCGGTTGAAGTCGCGGACCGACCGAGCCTGTTCGATCATCGCCGCCTGTCCGATCGTCGCCGTCATTTTTCTGACTATAGTCAGAGACCTCTCGGTGGTCAGTCCTCCGGCACTCCGGTCCGGAACTCCGGCGGGTCGTGCATCAGGAAGTCCCGGTGACTGATGTTCCAGGCGTACGCGCCGGCCATGCCGAAGACGATCGTGTCGCCGGCCGCGATCCGGCCCGGCGGCGGCAGTTCGGCCGCGTCCGGCACCCGGGCCAGCACGTCCTTCGGGGTGCAGAGCTGCCCGACGATGGTCACCGGGCCGGCCCCGGTGACCGGCCGGGGAAACGGGTATCCCCACTCCGGTCGGGGCAGCACGGTGAACGGCTGGGAGTGCGACTTCGCGGCCGGGGTACGAAGCTGGTGCGTGCCGCCGGTCACCACCACGAACCACTCGGCGCCGGAGCGCTTCACGTCCAGCACCCAGACCCGATAGCGGCCGCAGTAGACGGTCATTGCCCGGCCCGGCTCGATCCGCACCGTCCGGCCGGGATACTCGGCGAGCAGCCCGGCCAGCGCGGCGCCGTACGCCGGCCAGTCGAACCGGGCCGTCGGATCGGCGTAGTCGACCGCCATCCCGCCGCCGACGTTCACCTCGCGGGCGTCGAGTTCGGCCACCGCCCACTCGACGAGCGTCCGGGCCACGGCGGCGGCACCGGGCGCGGCGAATCCGCTGCCGAGGTGGGCGTGCACGCCACGGATCCGGATCCCGGGCAGGTCGAGCCGGGCGCAGGCCCGGGCGTCGGCCGGAGACATGCCGAACGGGCTGGGCCGGCCCCCCATCACCAGCACCGCCTCGCCGACCGGCACCGGCAGGTTGACCCGGAGCAGCACGTCGGCGACCGTGCCCCGGTGCACGGCCAGCCGGGCGAGCCGGCGCAGCTCGGTCGGAGACTCGACGTGGAACCGGTGCACCCCGGCGGCCAGCCCGGCAGCCAGCTCCGGGTCGGTCTTGCCCGGCCCGCCGAACGCCGCCGGGGCGGTACCCGGGAACACCTCGGCGAGGTGCCGCAGCTCGCCGCCGCTGGCCGCCTCGAAGCCGTCGACGTGCGGCGCCAGGGTACGCAGGATTCCCGGGTCCGGGTTCGCCTTCATCGCGTACAGCAGCTCGACCCCGGCCGGCAGCGCGGCCCGGACAGCCGCTGCCGACTCGGCCAGCCCGGCCAGGTCGTACCAGTAACTCGGCCGAGCGATATCGGGTCCCAGGTTCACCAGTTCGCCTTTCGTTCGCGTTGCGGGGCTCGCAAACCCGGCTCACTCCTCGCGCTCACCAGGCGCCTCCGATCGGGTTGGGGAACGGCAGGTAGCCGGCGTTCCGGTCGGCGGCCCGCTGCCAGCGCACCAGCAGGTTGGCCTTGACCGGCAGCGGTACGCCGGCCAGCAGGGCACGCAGCCGGGGCGGGTCGCCGAGCCGGGCCGACGTCTCCACCACCACCTCGCGCAGTGCAGCCCAGAGCCGCGCCTCGACCCCGGGATGCGCGTCGGCGAGTGCTCCGGCCAGCTCCACCAGATGGTTGACGAAGAGGCAGTAGCTGACCCGGTTGAACGCCTGCTCGGGGTCGTACCCGATCGGGGCCGGCAGGCGAGCGAGCCAGTCGGCCCGGCGCTCGGTGTCGAGTTTGACGCCCTCCAGATCGCGCAGCAGCATCCGCACCGGCCGCCGGTCGGCGTCCAGCACCACCACCACGTTCTGCAGGTGGGCCTCGTGCACCACCCCGTGCCGCCACCAGAGGTCCAGCACCGCCGGGACGAGCAGCCGGACGTACGCCTCCCACCAGCCGACCGGGTCGGCCACCGCGAGCGGCGCGGCGGCCAGGGCGGCGGCGATCAACGGCGTCTCGTCCTCGGCCAGGTGCGGGCGCAGCCCACCCCGCAGGATCACCCCGTACGTCTCGTCCAGCCCCGGCAGCTCCACCGTCCGGTACGCCGGCTCGGGCAGCAGCGCCACCCCGGCCGGCAGGGGCAGTTCGGCGAGGAGCCGGGTGAGCGCCACCGCACCGGTCAACTCGTAGCGGGCGTTCTTGCGTACGCAGTTGGTGATCCGGACGTGCAGGCTGGTCTTGACGAACAGGTCCGCGCGGGGTGCGTAGAGAGTCCGCACGCTGGCGGTCGGGCGCAGCACGGCCCCGGCCACGCCGAGGTCGCGCAGCCGGGGGTCGAGCGGCCGGGACAGCTCGAACTGCCAGGGGTGCACCGGCAGTACGGCGTGCCCGGCCGGCGCCGGGGGCGGATCGAGTGCCTCGATCAGCTCGTCGAACGGTCCGTCCGAGCCGAGCAGCGCCTCCGGTACGGCGATCCAGCGCAGCCGCAGGCTGGTACGCAGCTCGGGAGCGTACGCGTTCCACGCCTCGACGTCGCCGCTGCGCCACTTCGGGGCCGGATGCCGGGGGTGGCCGTGCACCAGTGACTGTTCCGAGTCCACATAGGAGTCGATCACCGGGTCGCCGGTCGGGTCCGGATCGGCGGGCGGGCGCAGCCGGAGTACCCGGTCCAGCGCGTCCCGGCTCGCCACCACCTGCCCGGCGAACTCGTCGTTGCGTACCCCGGTGCGCAGGGTCAGCTCGTCGGCGACCAGCGTGGCGAGCCCGGCCGCGTCCACCGGTGACCAGGATCCGGCGGAGAACCGCTGCACCGGGCCCTCGTAGCGGTGTGCCCCCACCTCGGAGACCCGGGCCACCGCACAGCGCAGCAGTACGGCACTGCGCGGCAGCCGTACCACGGCGTGGCCGTCGGCCAGCATGGTCTGCCGTTCCGGACCGGCGACCTCCCGCGCGACGCAGCCGAGCAGCGTGTGCGTGCTGGCGACGTCGGCGGTGGGCCGGGACACAGCGGCGGTCATCGACAGCTCCTTGCCGCGACGCGGCCCGCCCCCGACCGCGGTCACCGATCGGACCGCAGATAGTTGGGGCCGGTACGCAGGTAGTACTTGTTGATGTCGGCACAGCCGGTGCGCTGCTTCGGCAGCAGCGTTCCGGCGGTGAGCATCGCCTTGACCGGCAGGTGGTCGGCGGTCAGGACGCGCTCGGTGAGCAGCCGCCCGGCGGCGGCCACGTCCCAGCCGACCGGACCGGGTGCGTTCGTGACGCTATCGGTCGGGCCGGGCGGGGTCGTGCGGGGTGGGGTGCTGGTCCAGCGGTCCCGGGTGGCGAGCAGCCGGGGGCGCAGCGCCGCGCCCGGGTCCGGCACCGGTACGCCCCGCTCGGCGAGGGCGCGCAGTGGCGCCGCCGCAGCGAGGTGCAGCGTGATCGTGGTGAACACGTCGGCCAACTCGCCGGGATCCGTGATCCACATCCGCGCGTCCCGGAGGGCCGGCCCGGGGCGCCGGACCAGCCGGGCACCGTCGTTGTCCTTGTAGAGCAGCCGGAGCCCGCCGCCGGCCGGTCCGGTCCGCTGCCGCCCGAGCTGGCTGGCGGCAGCCGGGCGACCGGCCGCCCCGGTGCCGCCCCGCCCGGGACCGGCGCCGGTGCCCCGGTCGGTCTCGTCGGGCGGGTCGGTGCCATCGAGCCGGTCAGTGTCATCGGGCGGGTCGAGGACGAGGTGGATGTTCTGCTGGTGCGCCTCCAGCGCGATACCGTGTCGCAGCCAGAGATAACCGTGCCAGTCGACCAGCAGGTCCAGATAGGACTCCAGCAGCCGCCGCGGATCCGCCCCGGCCACCCGCTGCGCGACGGCCCCGCCGGCCGGGTCCTCGGCGGCCAGCGCCGCGACCGGGACCACGACCCGCCCGGCCAGCTCGGCCGGGAAGCGGCGGACCAGGAAGGACCGGACGGGGTCGCCGGCATGGCCGTAGCAGCTCTCGTCGGCGTGCAGGATCCGACCCGCGAACGCCGGCTCGGCGGCGGCGATCCGGGCCAGCAGCCGGTGCAGTTCCGCGCCGTCGACCAGGGTGCCCGGCGCGATGGTACGGAGGTTCCGGACCCCGAGCGCCGCCGTGGCCAGCGGCAGCTTCAGGTGCGTGTACGGATCGTCGACCAGCGCCACCGTCCGGGTCGACAGGGTCGGCCGGACGAGCACCTCGGGCGCGTCGGCGCGGACCGGCAGGTGGAGCCGGTCGGCGGTGACCGGATGCACCGGCAGCAGCACCGTCGCCGGCTCATCGGACGGCGGCCACCAGTGCGGCAGCGCACCGGCGAGGGTCAGTTCGGCGCGGGGCACCGGTAGCCAGCGCAGCGGGAAGGTCGGGGCGTGCTCCGGGGCGTACCCGAGCAGGGCGGTGCGGTCCAGGCCGATCCGGGCCCGGCTGGTCGGATAGACCGGGTGGTCCGCCCGGGCGGCCAGTACGTCGTCGAGCAGCGCTCCGGCCATCCCGTCCGGGGTGCGGGCGCGGGTGGCGAGCAGGTCGGGGTAGACCCGGGAGCGGGTCTGCGCGGCGAGCCGGCGGGCGACGAGATCGTCCCGGCACTCGGCGCGGAACGCGGCCCACCCCGCCTCGGCCTCCGGATCGTCCACCGGGGCGAGCACGTCGAGCAGCCCGTCGAGGCTCCGCACCACCCGCCCTCGCGCACCGGAGCCGGTCTCGCCGTCGCGCAGCGCCATTCGTTCCGGGTCCGGCTCGTCGTCGGGCGGTACGGCCGGCTCGGGCCCGTCGTCGGGCAGCACCACCAGTTCCGGCCGGGCGGTACGCACTTCGTGCTGGAACCCGTCGGGCTCGACCGGCAGCCGCAGCCGGGCGCCGGGAATCCGGGTGAGCCACCATCGGCCGCTGCGACGCCCGTTGCCGGCCAGGCCGAGGTGGTCCTCGCGGAGCAGCGCGTCCAGTACCCGCTGGAAGAGCTGCCGTTCGGCGGCGTCGGCGCCGACCGCGGTCACCGCACCGCCCCGGAGGTCCGGTGGATCCATCGGCGGACACCGCGGCCAGGTCCGCCGCCTGGTTTCGTTCGTCGTCGGGTGCTCATGCTTTGATCTTCCAGCGATGGGCCGCCCGGAAGTCGCGGAGCGCCTCGCGCACGGTCGCCGGATCGGGGCCGATCCCGTGCAGCGCGGCCAGATAGTCCCGGTTGGTGCCGGTCAACGGCGCCGTCACCCCGACTGTCCGGAGTGGACGCGAGCCGAGCAGGACTCCGCCCGGTCCGGTCGCGTCCACCGGGCCTGGCGCGGCGACCAGGGTCCCGGAGCGGTCGGCACAGACCCACTCGACCCGGGCGTGCCGGGCCAGCCTCACCGGGTCGGGCAGGGCCGGCAGCGGATCGCCGGCGTGGATCCGGATGACCTGCGCGAACAGGGGCAGGCCGAGCAGTTCGGCCATCACCAGGTCGACCCGGTCGCCGATCAGCCGGTAGTTGACCTCGACGAGCCGGGCCCGGCCGTCGGCGACGACGAACTCGGTGTGGCAGGCTCCGAAGCCGACGCCGAGCGCGTCGAGCTGGGCGAGTACCTGGGCCAGCAGCGGTGCCGGCAGGTCAGGTGCCCAGTCGAGGGCCTCCTCGGTGAAGGTCGGCGGCGGTCCGAGGCTGGTCCGCCAGCCGCCGAGCACGGCTGTCGTGGTGGCGTCGCCGAGGGTCTCCAGCGTGTGCAGGTCGCCGGCCAGGTATTCCTCGACCAGCAGGCTCTGGCCGGGCCGCCGGGCGCGGATCTCCGCGACCCGGCGGCGCAGCTCGGCCACCCCGTCGACCAGATAGACGTCCTCGCTGGCCACGCCCTCGCGGGGCTTCACCACCGCCGGGAACGGCACGGTCACGGCCCGCTCCGGGGGATCGTCCGGGCCGAGCGCCACCGCCGCCACCCGGTCCAGTCCGGCGTCGGCGACGGTACGCCGGGTCAGCCGCTTGTCCTTGCCGCGCAGCGTCGCCCGCCAGTCCTTGCCGGGCAGTCCCAGGTACTCCGCGGCGAGCGCGGTGGGGGTCTGTAGGTGGTCGCTGTTGGACAGCAGCGCGACCGGCGGCTCGCCCCGGTGCACCGCGTCGAGTACGCCCCGCACGTCGCGGACGTCCGCGCCGGACACCTCCGCCCCGGACCGCTGGGCCGGGCTCGCCGGCCAGGCGGCAGGTTGGTCGGTCAGCACCGTCACCGGCAGCCCGAGCCGGGCGGCCGCCGGCAGGAAGCCGTCGAGTACCGAGTCGGTCGGGTTGAGCGCGGTCAGATAGAGCCGCACGGCGTTACTTCGCGGGGTCGACCTGGAAGGCCTGCGCGAGGTCGTCGAGGACGGAGTGGGCACCCTTCACCGAGACGGAGGTCATCCAGGTGTCCGTGGTGTCCTTGACCGCGTCGCCGAGATAGTCCGGGAAGGTCTGCTGCTGCGGCTTCGCCTTGATTTCGGTGCTGCCCTCGTCGTGGGTGATGGTGCGGGTGAATTCGGCGTCGACTGCGGGCCCCTGACCGGTGTCGGACCCGCCCGCCGGGTCCGAGGTGCCACAGGCCGACAGCCCGACGGCCAGGGTCAGCCCGGTCAGACCGGCGGCGAGCCGGAGGGCTGCCCCGCGGCCGCGCGCGAATCGACGCATGGAATTTCCTTCTTCCTGCACTAAGGTAAGGCTCTCCTACTTCGCAGTTAGGTTAACCTTGCTCACTGCGGAATGGAAACTGCGAAACCGATCACCCAGATCGTGTCGCCCCTGGTCACCGACACAGGTGGTCGGCGTACCGGCACCCGTGGTTGAGGTCGTGCAGCACCATCACCGTCGTGGTGCCGTCCCGCTGGTTCAACTCGGCGACCAGCTCCAGCACGCCCACCTGGTAGGCCAGGTCCAGATAGGTGGTCGGCTCGTCCACAGCAGCACCCGGGTGTCACCCCGACCAGCGGGCCGAGCAGCGTACGCGGGAAGCGCAGTTCCGCGACGAGCAGCGCGTCTCCGCTCCGGTCACCGGTCACCGGTCACCGGTCACCGGTCGCAACGCCTCGCCCGGCGGTACGTGCTTCGCGCCGATCAGCACGCTCGCCAGGCAGGCCAGCGCGACCGCAGCGACCAGCACCAGCACCAGACCGGTAAGCCGATTGGCCGCCCCGGACAGTGGGCGGCGGTGCCTGGCCCGGTACTGCCGGGGGGCGGAGGGTTAGGCAGCTAAGCAAGACAAGCCAGGTCTGGCCAGCAGCTCAGCGGGCTGCCGGCGACGCGGCGGACCCGGGTGGTGGGTGCCCA
>NZ_JAWQRR010000055.1:0-108778 GCF_033446045.1 Plantactinospora sp. KLBMP9567
GGGTCGAGGCATCCACCACCCGGGTCCGGGCTGGAACTCAGGGCCGGAACGCGTCCCGGGTGTCCCGCGCGGCGTCGCCCACGTGGTCACCGGCCTGCTTGACGTTCGCCTCGGTCTGCTCGGTGGCGCCCTCGGCGCGAAGCCGCTCGTTGCCGGTCGCCTCGCCGGCCTTCTCCTTGGCCGCTCCGGCCACTTCCTCGATCTTGTGCCGGATCTTGTCTCCCATGCCCATCGTGTCCTCCAGTTTCTCGCCGAGGTGCTCTCCGCACCTCGCCGACTCCTAAGTGCCCGCCGGTGTCCCGAGCGAAACGGGCGCGGGTGCCCTGGCGGCACTGCCGGCTGGCCCGAGCGGTCCCCGCGTACCGGGCGGTTCGGTAGGCTGCGGGCGACCTGGGGAGGCGTCGATGTCCTGGCCGGACGGTGGACCGTGGGTGGTCGCCACGACCTCGTCGACCACGAGTTGGGCCGTGGCCACCGCAGCCCTCTGCGCGGTGTCGACGGCCCGGGCGGCCGTGCTCCGGATCGTCGACGACGGTTCCGACGTACCGCCCGCACCGCTGCGGGACAACCTTGCCAGCTACCTCGAAATACGCGCCGGTGCCGTCGACCCGGTACG
The DNA here is from genome assembly GCF_033446045.1 of Plantactinospora sp. KLBMP9567. NCBI lineage: Bacteria > Bacillati > Actinomycetota > Actinomycetes > Micromonosporales > Micromonosporaceae > Plantactinospora > Plantactinospora sp. KLBMP9567. The sequence goes on from NZ_JAWQRR010000055.1 coordinate 617, forward strand.
CGTGGACGACCTGGTCGGGCTCGTCGGGGCGCTGTCGCGTACCCATGGGCTGGTCCTGGTGACCGGGGCGCCCGGTCTCGTCGTACCGCTGGGTCGCGCTGGCTGGACCCTCGCGGACCTGGCCCGGGCGCTCGGCGCTCCGGTGGTGCTCGTCGCCGACCTGGGGCCCGACGCGGCCAACCACACCACGCTGGCCCTCGACGTCCTCGCCGGACGAGATCTCACCGGTGCGGTCGTCGCGGTCGGCGACGGTGACGAACTCGCCGGCCTGCCGGTCGGGCTGGCCGGCCGGATTCCGGCGGACGCGGCCGACCGGGCGGAGGCGCTCCGGGCGGAGGCGCTCCGGGCGGCGGCCCCGGGCTGGCTCGATCCGCTGCTGCACGCCGGCCGCCGCCCGACCCCGGCGCCGTCCGGGGGCGCACCACCAGCCACGCCGCCCACCGACCCTGCCGAGCGGTCGGCCGCTGGTGCCACGTCGGCTGCTGGGGCGGCGCCGTCGGCCGGCGGGTCGGGGCAGCCGCCGTCGGCCGGCGGGTCGGCGGAACGTTCGGCTGTCGGGGCGGAGCCGTCGGACAGCGGGACGGCGGCCGGTGCGGGGCCGGGGTCCGGTGCGGGGCCGGGGAGGCCGAGCCGCATCGTGGCGGAGCCGATGGGGCACCGCGCGGCCCGGACGCCCGTCCGGCGGACGGTCAGCGGCAAGCGGGTGCTGGTCGTCCTGCTGGTGGTCTTCCTCGCCTCGGTGCTGCTGCTCTGCGGCCTGACCCTCGTCGCACCGACCGATCCGGTGGTGACCCAACGGATCACCACGATCCAGGAGATGCCGAACGAGGCAGGGCCGACCGCCCGGCTGCCGATGCCGGTCCGGACCTCGACCCCGGCCCGGCCTCCGTCCCTCGCCGCCTGCGCCCGGCCCGCCGGAAAGGTGGTCGGCACCGTGCCGGACGCGGCGACCACGGCCCGGGTCGACGCCGCCTGGCTGCGCATCGAGCGCTGGCTGGCCCGGCACGCCCCGCGCAGCCGGGCCGGACTGCGCCCGCCGGCCGCACCGGCCCGGATCGCCGCGCTCCAGGCCCGGATGTCGGTGGCGTTCCCCGCCGACCTGGTCGCCTCGCTGCGCCGGCACGACGGGGCGGACAACTTCGATCTCCCACCCTTCTACCGGCCGCTGCGGCTCGACCAGATTGCCGCCGACTGGGCGGTGAACTGCAAGGTCCGGGTCGACGTGTCGATGGACGACCATTGGTGGCACCCGTCCTTCGTACCGTTCGCGTCGGCCGGTGACGGCGGAAGCCTGCTGGTCGACCAGCGGCCCGGTGGGCACGGCCGGGTCGGCGAGTTCTATCCCGAGGACGGCACCGGCTTCGACGGCTGGCCAGCCTCGGTCACCGAACTGCTGGTCGGAGTGGCGAAGTCGCTGGAGACCGGCGAGCCGTACTCCGGGCGGTACCGTCCGACCGTCGACGCCGAGGGCCGGCTCGACTGGACGATCGGATAGCGGCCTGACGGCGGGATGCCGTCGGGTCAGTGACGGGTCGGGGCGGAGCCGGCCGGTTGCGGGGCGGTGGTCAACCGGTGCCGGGCGACCAGTTCGACGGCTCCGGCGATGGCGATCGCCTCAACGGCGAGCAATGCGACGAGGATGAGCAACTGGGTCGCGCCGGCCTGCACCGGGCTCGCACCGCCGAGCAGTACGCCGACGAAAGCGCCGGGCAGCGTGACGAGTCCGACCGTACGGGTCTGGTCGAGGGCCGGCACCAGGGCCTGACCGGCCGAGGTCCGGCACACCTCCATCGCGGCGTCCCGGTCGGAGAAACCGAGGGCGAGCCCCGCCTCGTACTCGCCGTGCCGGGTGCGCAACTCGTCCAGGGCGCGCCGGCCGGCCAGGCTGGTCGCGGTCATCGCACCGCCGATCAGGATCCCGGCCGTGGGCAGTACGGCCAGCGGTGTCGGCGGTACGGCGCCGGTGCTGACGAGCAGGGTCAGCGCCGGGGCGACGCCGAGGCCGATGGGGAACAGGGTGACCCAGCCGGTACGTCCACCGGTCACCCGGCGGGCGGAGGTGCCGGCCGCGACCACGTACATCACGACGACGAAGAGCAGCGTGGACCACCAGGAGCGGAGGACCAGGACGATGATTGCGGAGACCGCCGCGAGCTGGATCGCGGCCCGGCCGGAGGCCGTCAGTACCGCCCGGCCCGGGCCGAGCCCTGCCCAGCCGACGACCCCGGCGCCGAGCAGTGCCAGCGCCGCCAGGACGACGAAGAAGGCCGGCCCGAGGTTGATCGAGGTCTGATCCATGACCCGGATTGTGGCCACCACGACGGCGGGCCGCATCCGGGCGGGGGCAGCCGGCCCGATGATCGCCGCCGGCCGAGGTTGCGGCTGCCGTCCCGCCACGACCGCTGGGTGGCGGCTATGCATGCTGGCGGGTGGCTGTGCGGGTTGCCGGCTGGCTGTGCGGGTCGCCGGGGGCGGCTGCGCGTGTTGCCGGGGGTGGCTAGGCCTGCTGGCGTGCGGCTACGCCTCGCAGGGGCGGTTGTTGATCGTGCATGCCGTCGGCTCCCCGTCGATCAGCGCGCCGTCGACCCGGAAGCGCACCTGCACCGAGCCGCGTGCCGGCACCCGACTGGTCGCCTGATCCGGGACGAAGGTCCAGGTGGCGCCCTCGCGGCTGGCCTGGGCGCCGTCCACTGCGGCGACGGACTGGGTCGTCCGGGGCAGCGTGATGACGAGCCGCCAGCCGCTGGCCGGAGCCGGACCGGGGTTGGTGATGGTCACCGAGGCGGTGTAGTTGAGCAGCGTGACGTCCTCGGTCGCGTACCGGGCGGCCAGGGTCGGCGGGGGAGCCGGTGACGGGGACGCGGAGCGTTCCGGCCTGCTCCGGGTCCCGTCCCGGGGCGGCGTCGGCGACGGGGGCAGCGGTGAGGAGGCGGGTGGAGTCGCGCTGCCACTGGCACCGTCCGTCCCGCCCCCGGCGTCCACCTCGATCTCGGCGGAGGGCGGCGGCGCCACACCCAGCGGCGCGAACTGGTCCGGCGTCCGGAGCAGGGTGACGACGAGGAACCCGGTGCCGATGACCATGGCCAGCGCCGCCACGACGATCACGCCCGCCACCACCCGGTCGCTCCGGCGAGCCGGCAGCAGCCCGACCACCCGGCGGACCAGGGCACGTATCGCCGCCACCCCGGCGAGCAGCACGTCGAGGATGGCGACCGGCAGGGTACGCGCCGGACGTTGTCGAACTTTGCGCACGTGACTTCCCTTTCGCTGCACGGATGGCGACGCCCCCGCCGCCCCCGCCCGTCAGACCCGGGCCGAGCGGATCAGAGCGCCCGCAACCCGGCGAGCACAGCCTCCAGCAGATCCTCCGAGGGCGCGTCCAGCACCGGTGGCTCGTGGGTGTCGATCAGTCCCGCGTCCAGCAGATCACCGAGTAGCACCCGTACGGTGCCGACCGGCAGGTCCAGCGCGGCCGCAATCTCCGCCACCGAGAGCGGCCGGCGACAACTGGCGAGGATCTCGGACTGTTCCGGCGTCAGGTCGGCGCGCTGCGGCACCGGCCAGCGGGCCACTACCAGAGAGATCAGATCGAACTGTCCCCGAATCGGCTGGGTCCTGCCCCGCGTCATCGCGTAGGGGCGGACCACCGGCCCGGCGTCCTGGTCGTACCAGGCGTCGTCGTGCCGACCTCCTGCACCGGTGCGCACCGCGCGTCACCCTCCGGTCAGGTCATCGGCCGGTACCGGGAAGGTGGGCAGGTGCGAGTCCGCCCGGCCGGCCGCCAGCGCCACCTCGTACGCCATCTCGTCGACGTCGGCGTCCCCGGCGAACCGGACGGCGAGGATCGCGCCACCCCGGGTCGCGGCCACGAACAGGAAGGCCCGATGCATCTGCACGATGACCTGCCGTACTCCACCGGGGCCGGAATATCGGGCGGCGGCCTGGGCCAGCGCCTGCAACCCGGCGACCACACTGGAGAGCTGGTCGGCGAGTTCGCCGCCGACCCCCCGGGAGACCCCGAGCAGCAGCCCGTCGGGGGAGAGCGCCACGGCGTGCTCGGCCGCCGAGACCCGGTCCACGAATTCGTCGAGTATCCGGACCAGGTTATCCGTCGTGACCACTGCGTGAGTCACCTGTCGTCCTCTCGCTGCTCTCGGTTTGGTCGTCGGTGGGTGCCGGGAGCGCTACCGGCAGCTCCATCGTCGCCGACCAGTCAGTTTCGGCATGCCGGACGGGCACGCCGTTCGGAGCGGAGCCGGCGGTCCGGCTGGGGGTGCCGACCGGGGCGTCCGGATCCGGACGGCGGATCCGGACCGGCAGAGCCGGGGCGGCCCCAGGTCGGAGCGCACCAGTCGGCTGTCCGACGGCGGTGTCGGTCGGCCGCCCCGATGCGGTGGTGGTGCCCGGGGCAGGCGTCGGTTCGGGCTCGGATGTCTCGACCAGCAGCGTAGCCGGCACCAGCACGATCGCGGCCGTCCCGCCCCGAGGCCCGGCCGTCAATTCGACGGTGACGCCGTGCCGGCGGGCGAGCCGGCCGATCACGTACATCCCGACCGCGCCGTTGAGCGGCCCGGTGTTGGGCGTGTCCCGGATCAACTCGTTGACGGCATCCAGTTCGGCGGGGCCCCGGCCGACGCCGTCGTCACTGACGATGATCGCCCGACCGCCGTCGCGTACCTCGCCGGCGATCCGGACCGTGGTGGTCGGGGCCGAGCCGGAGAGCGCGGCCTCGATGATCTCGGCCAGCAGGTGGATCAGGTCGGGTAGGGCCCGCCCGGCGACCGCCCCCGACCAGTTGGGGGCCACCAGTACCCGTGGATAGTCGGACACCTCGGCCACCGCACCCCGTACGACGTCGACCAGCGGCACTGGCCGCCGCCAGCGCCGGCCCGGCGTACCTCCGGAGAGGCTGATGAGCTGTTCCACGTTGCGCCGGATCCGGGTGGCGAGGTGGTCGAGCCGGAACAGTTCGGCCAGTTCCTCGGTGTCGGTCTCCCGCCGCTCCATCGCGTCGAGCAGGCCGATCTGCCGGTGCAGCAGGCTCTGGTTCTCCCGGGTCAACCAGGCGTTGACCTCGCGGGCCCGCTGGTGCGCGGCGAGTCGGGCCGAGATCTGCGCGGCGCGTTCGGCCACCCGCTCGGTCTCCGCCTGCCGCCGTCCGGTCTGCGCCACGAGCTGCTCCCGCTGGCTGGCGAGCCGCTTGCGTTGGACGGCCAGCTCGGCGGCCCGGCCGGTCAGCTCGGCGGCCCGGTTCCGCTGGGTGGCCAGCTCCGCCGCGAGGTCGTCCCGGGCACTGCTCAGCGTGGTGTTCTCGCTGTCCAGCTCGTCCAGCCGGGCGGCGATCCGCCGGGTGCCGCGCACGGTCAGTACGGCGGCTGCCACCAGCACCACCAGGCCGAGGCCACCGACCAGGCCGGCCCGGACGATCACCCCGGCCGCGCCCTGGGTGGCCCGGTCGACGCTGTCCCGTACTCCGATCGCGACCAGGGTCCGCAGCTCGGACAGGGCCGGTTCGGTCGCCGCCTGCCAGCGGGCGGGCGGGACTGGTGGGCTTCCGCCGTCCCAGTCGGCATCCAGCAGTTCCGTCTCGGCGGCGTGCAGGGTCGCGAAGACCGGACCGGTGACCAGCCGCTCGTAGTCGGCCCGCTCCGCCCCGGGCAGTCCGGCCCCCGCCTCGGCCCGGGCGAACCGGGCCACCGCGACGAGGTCCGCGAGCCGGGTGTGCTCCGCCCCGGTCAACCGGGGTGCGGCGAGCGCCCCGGCCACCAGGGCGTCCTCCCGGGAGAGCAGCTCGGCGGCGCGGGACAGCGCGAGGAGCGTACGGGTCTCCTCGATCAGGTCACTCTGCCGGCTGGCCCACTGCGAGCCGTACACGGCGAAGCCGGCGTCGATGATGTTTCCGTACGACGCGGCGGCGCTGGCCCGGTCGACCCGGCCGCCGTCGACGTCGTCGCGGAGCGGCCGGAGGTCGTCCAGCCGCCGCACCAGTTCCGCCGCCCGCTCCCGCACCGCGCCGACGGTGGCCAGCCGGAGATCCGTCCGGTCGGTGAACCGCCGCAGCGCCCCGACCGCCGCGTCGGTGCGGGTGCGCTGTTCGAGCAGAGCGGCCCGGTGCCGGCCCGGTGCGGCCAGTGCGACCACGCTGAGCCGGCGTTCCGCCTGAAGGCCGAGGATCAGCGCGTCGGTCGGCTGGCCGAGCTGGGTGCCGAGGGTCCGGACCGCGAGTAGGTCCATCGCGTCCCGGGCGGTCAGGAAGGTGGCGTAGCCCCAGAGCACGGTCAGCACGACCAGCAGGGCGGCGCCCTTGGCCACGATCCGGGTGGGTGCCGACCCGACCGGCGACCCCGGCGACCCGGTCTCGCCGCCCTCGACCGGCCCGGACGCGGTCTCGCTCCGTACCTGCGCGGCTTCGTCCCTTACCTGTCCGGCTTCGTTCCTATCCGGCCGGGAGCCGCTGCGTACCGGCCCGGACGCGGTCTCGCTCCGCGCTGGCCCGGGGTTCCCGCGCCCCGGACCGGGGTCGGTCCGCCCGGGCGGACCGCCGGGCCCGGAGCCGGGCCTACCTCCGGGTACCTGCCGCTTCGCCGGCCCGGCCGGACCGGCCGGCTGTTCCCCCGGCCTGGCCCGGTTGCCAGGCTCCGCGGAGTTCCGCGCCCGACCGCCCGGCTGTTCGGGGTGTCGTGCCTGGTTGCCGGGCTGTTCGGGGTGCCGTGGCCGGCCGCCGGACTGACCTGCCGGCCGTGGCCGGCCGCCGGGCTGTTCCGTGGACCGGGCCCGATCGGCCGGCTGTTCCCCCCGCCGCGTCCGGTCGGCAGGTTGCTCGGTGGGGCGTACCGGGGTGCGGGGCCGTGCCGCCGGCTGTCCGGCGGGGCGTTCGGGGTTGCCGGGCCGTGCCGCCGGCTGTTCGGTGGGGCGCGCCCCGTTGCCGGGTTGCTCCGCTGGCCCTGGCCGGTTCGGCCGTTGGTCGGCTGGTCGGGCTCGCTCGGGCCGTTGGTCGGCCGCTCGGGTCGGGTCGGGCCGTTGGTCGGCTGGTCGGGCTCGCTCGGGCCGTTGGTCGGCCGCTCGGGCCGGGTCGGGCCGCTGCTCCGCCGGGTCCGAGCGGTCGATCGGGCCGTCCACCGCCGCGGCGTCCGCCGGGGTACGGATCGGACCCCCTCGCCGGAGTCCGGAGCCGAATGCCGCCATCCGGCGCGCCGCCCCCTTCACCGTGCCGCCCGCTGGGGCCACGGGGAGCCGGCCGGCCGGCCGCCGGAGCGCTCCTCGACGATGGTCCGCAGTCGGGCCAGCAGCTCGCCGCGATTGGCACAGTTCAGCCGCTGCCGCATCCGGGCCACGTGATGTTCGACGGTCTTCGCCGAGATGAACAACCGGTCGCCGATCTGCTTGTACGTCAGGCCGCCCAGCACAAGCTCGGCGACCTCCCGCTCCCGTTCACTGAGCCGGTTCTCGGCCGGTACGGCGATGGCGTCCGCCACCTGGGTGGCTGCACCACCCGCCGGTCGGGTACCGCTCTTGGCCCCGGCCGGCCGGCCCTGGAGCATCCGGGCACAGTCCAGCAGGGTGGTCATCGCCTTGCGGTCAGAGGTGCGGATCGCGGCCTGACCGGCGAGCCGGGCACCGTCCCAGCAGAGTCCGATGCCGTGCAGGCCCCGGGCGGCGGCCTCCACCCGCACCGGGTCGACGGCGCCGCGCAGCACCTCGACCCAGCTCTGCCCGGCGGCGGCCACCACGGAGGCGTACCGGGTGTGCCCGGTGGTGGCGGCCAGCGCGGCGACGTGCTCGTCCGCCACCGCCGGCCGGTCGGCAAGGATCGCGGCGTGCAGGCAGCTCCAGTGCAGCGGTGTTGTCCACAGTGGTGGGTCGCCCAGCCGGGCCAGCAGGCTCCGGGCCTCACCCAGATATGGGGCGAGCCGGTCCAGTTCGCCGAGCCGGGCGGCGGCGATGGCGAACTCGCCGAGCGGGAGCAGGGTGAACAGGTCCACCGGGTGGCGTACGACGGCCTCCCGGGCACGTTCCCAGCCGCGTTGCAGGGCCGGCAGGTCGCTGTTGCGGCGGGCGGTGCCGAGTTCCAGCGCGGCGGCGAAGATCAGGTCGCGGGACTCCAGCGGTACCGGGCCGGCGGTGACCGCCGCCGAGAGCGCGGCGGCCTCGGTGGCCCGCCCCCGGACCATCAGCAGCCAGGCCTGGAGCAGCCGGTGTCGACGGGCGGTCAGGGCCGCGCCGAGCCCGGCGGCGGCGGCCCGGTCCAACGCCCGCTCGCCGATGTCCAGCTCACCGGAGTGCAGGGCCACCAGCGCGGCCAGCGCAGCCGGGGTCTCGGGCAGCAGCACCGACCGGCCGGCCGGTTCGAGCAGCGCGGACGCCTGCACCAGGGTGGAGAGCGCCGCGGTCGGCGGTCCGGAGAGCGTCTCCTTCAGCCCTCGGGCCATCAGCAGCGCCGCGCTGGCGAGCAGCGTCGGCGGGCCGTCCGTGGGTGGATCGGCGAGGACCTTGTCGAGCTGGTCGACCCGGCCGGCACCGGCCGCGCCGAGCGCCGCGAACGCCAGCGACGACGGGGTGCCCGACCAGCGGTACAGCTCGACCGCACGATCCGGGTGGCCCCGGTGCACCAGCGCGGTCGCGGCGACCGCCGCCCCGTCGGCCCGGTCCGGCGAGTCCGGCGTGGCGATCAGCCGGTCGGCCAGCCGCAGCGCGGAGTCGAGGTCGGCGGAGAGTGCCGCCGCCATCGCCCGGCGGGCCGCCACCGGCCGTCCGGCCGCCGCGGCGACCGCGAAGAGCCGGGCGGCCAGCGCCGGGTCGTCGCCCAGCGCCTCGTCACCGGCGGCCTCCGCGACGCCGGCCGGGCAACTGCCGCCGAAGCCGCCGTCGAGCATCGACCGGACCAGCGGAAGTACCCGGCCGCCACGCTGCAGTTGCAGCTCTGCCAGGCGCTGCCAGACCGCGGCCCGCTGGCTCGCCGGGCTCAGCGCGGCGATGGCGCGCCGGACGATCGGGGCGAGCCGGTCGTCCGGCCCGAGCAGCCCGGCGGCCCGGGCCGCGGCCAGCAACTCGTCGAGTTCGTCCGGGTGCCGGGAGAGCAGCGCGCCGAGCAGGTCGGTGGGGAGCGCCGGGCCGGCCGCCATCGCGAGCAGCAGCCGGCGTACCTCGATGTCCAGGCTCTCCAGCTCGGGAGCGAACTGGAGCAGTACCGACCGGGGGATCTCCAGGGTCGGCGCAGGGCGCTCGGCACCGGCGGGCGGCCGCTCCGCGCGGGCGGCCCGGCGGTCGGCCGGGCGCAGCGCCCGGGCCAGCCATTCGACGAATCGGGGTACGCCAGCGGTCTGCTCCTGCACCAGTCGCGCGATTCCCGGCGGCACCGTCGAGCCGTGCACGGTGCCGAGGTACGTCGCGGTGCGCGCCTCGGTGAACGGGCCGGGCAGCACCGGCGGCCCGCCCCGGTGCAGTACCTCGGCCAGTTCGGCCAGCCCGGTCGGGCGGGGCCAGGGCCGGAAGGCGACCGCCAGCCGGGTCCGACCGGTCTCGGCCAGCCGGCGCAGTTCCGCCAGGGCGGTGGCGTCGAGCAGGTGGGCGTCGTCGACCAGTACGACGGGGTCGGGGTCAGCGGGTTCGGTCAGCTCCCGCCAGGAGTCCAGCACCGGTACGCCGGCCTGCTGGTAGCCGCGGCGCAGCCGGGCCAGTACGGCCGTCTTGCCGTGCCCGCCCGCCGCCTGTACGGCGGTGCAGAGCGGCGCCTGCGGGTCGGCTTCGACCCGGTTCAGGAAGGCGGTGGTCTGCTCGTCCAGCACGAGCGGGGGGTCGGTGTCCGTACGCGGCGTCAAGGCGGTCCTCACCGGCCCCACCCGTCCGGGGCGGCGACGGCCAGCGGGTCCGTCCCGGCGGCCGTGCCGAGCAGCACGCCGAGCGCGATCACCAGCACGGCCAGGCCGATCACCATGCTGTCGCGGCCGGACGCGAGGCGGGACAGCGCCCGCATCGGCAGCTCCAGCGGAGTGATCCGGATCGGGGGCCGGGGCGGCAGTGGGGCCTGGTCCTCGTCGTACCGGCCGGATTCGCGGCCGTCGCCGGAGCGGCCGCGCTGCCGGCGGGCCGGTGGTTCGCCGCGCCGGGCGCCGGGTCGGGGCGGTCGCATCACTGGCGGGCGCGGTGGCGGCCGGTTGCCCCGCTGCCGGTCCAGCAGTTGGCCGCCGGCCACGGCGGCACCGGCCGCGACGGTGAGCTGCGGGTCGGCCTCGACCTCGACGGGTACCGGGAACCGGGCCGCGAGCAGCTCGCGCACCAGCGGGATCCGGGCCGAGCCGCCGGCCAGCAGCACGCCGTCGAGCTGGTGCGGTGCCAGGCCGCAGGACCGGACGGTACGGGTCAGCTCGTCCACGGTCAGTGTGACGGCGGGCCGGATCAGGTCTTCGAACTCGGCCCGGCGTACCGGAACCCGGGTCTGCCGGCCGGGCAGCCGGACCAGTACGTCTGCGGAGTCGGCGACGGTCAGTTCCGCCTTGGCTCGGCGACACTCCCGGCGCAGCCCGAGCAGGGCCTGCCGGACCAGCGGGTCGGTCGGGTCGGCGAGTTCCTTGGCCAGGCTGGCGCGGACGTGTTCGACCAGTGCCTCGTCGAAGTCGGCTCCGGCGGGTGGTTCGGCGTCGGCCAGCCCGCCACGCAGGTCGAAGCCGAGCGGCTGGGCCCGGTCGACGACGGCGGTGGAGTAGGTGTGCCCGCCGAGGGTGTAGACGGCGAGGGTACGGCCGGAGAAGCCGTGCGCGGCGTGGCTGGCGGCGGCGAGTACCGGAGCCGGCAGCAGGGCGACGTCGGCGAGTCCGACGTCCCAGAGCGCCTCGCCGAGCAGGTGCCGCCGGTAGTCGCCCCAGCTCGCCGGATGGCTGAGCACGATCCACTCGGGACGCTCGCGCTCCTGGTCCATCACCCGCTCGACCACCCACATCGCGAGCATGGCGGTGAGCGCCTGCGCCGAGCACGCCTCGTCACCGACCAGCAGCGGTACGTCGTCGCCGATCCGGTTCACGAAGGCACGCGCGATCCAGCCGCTGTCGACCGGCCCGTCGTACTCGTCGGGGTCGGCGACGGTGATCGACCGGTTGCTCGACATCAGCAGGACGGACGGCACGGAACAGCCCGTCGGCCCGAGCCGGACGGGTTCGGGGGGATCCCAGTTGCTACCCCGGAGCCGGGCGACAGCGGCAGCCGTGGTGGTGCTGCCGATATCGATTCCGAGGACGTAGGGCATCCGATCATTCCTTCACCGCGAGTCATCACCCCAGGACGGCGCGTACCATGTCGCGGCCTCACCTGGGGACGGCCCCTGGGCGGCTGGGATCGCCCGGTGGGCCGTTAGGGAGTCATCTTTTCGTACCAGAGATCTATCCGCCATCGGGACCCTAACTCTGCCGGAACGCATCCCCTATGCCCCTAACGCAGATCTAAGGCACGGCCCTAGCGAACGGGCCGCCGAACCCCGGCGCCGTCCCCGATGTCCGGTCGGGTCGATCCGGTCTACCGTCTGCTGCAGACATCCGGCGGCGGCGCAACGCAGCGCGCCGCCGCCGGAGGCTCCACCTGCGCCACCGCAGACGGGCCCGCTCCCACCGGATGCGGATCCGTCGCCGCCACGACACCGCACCGGACCCCGCGCCGGGCGGGGACCGCACCGAGGAGACCGGCACATGGGCTCGCCCCAGACACTGCACGACTTCGTGCTGAACCTGCTGACCAATCCGGACGCCCGCTCGGCCTTCGAGATCGACCCGGAGGGGACGCTGCGCGACGCCGGACTGGCCGACATCAGCGTCGCGGACGTCCAGGACGTGGTGCCGCTGGTGGTGGACTACGCGCCGGTCCAGGGCCTCACCGCGCTGGCGCCGGTCGGCGACGACCTGGGCCTCGGCCAGTTCCAGCTCGACCCGAGCGGCGTCATCGGCCAGTTGCAGAGCGTCGCCACGCAGCTCGGCGTCTCCACGCACTCGCCGGGTTCGGACGTCAACGCGGCGACGCTGGGCGCGATCAGTGTCGCGCCGGGCGCGCTCAACGGCGTGCTGCCGGGGCTCGGTACCGACCAGCTCTCCGACCCGCTGGGTCTGGTCGACCCGCTGGTGCCGACCGGTGTGGACGTCGCCGACACCCTCGACGCCGAGGTGGTCGACCCGGTGCTCACCGACAGCACCGGCGCGGTCGGCACCAACGACGGCCCGGTCGGGAACACCGTGGACGGCGGCCAGATCGGTCTGGTCGACTTCGCCGGTGACACCGTGCAGGGCACGCTGGACGACGTCACCGGGCTGGTCGACTCGCTCGGTGTCCGCGGCGTGTCGGACACGGTCGGCGGGGTGACCGACACCGTCGGCGGGGTGACCGACACGGTGACCGGGGTCGGCGACGCGCTGGACCTCGGACCGCTCAGCTCGACCGGGACGCCGGCACTCGACGACACCACCTCGACGGTGACCGGCCTGACCGACAGCCTCGGCAGCACTCTCAGTGACACCACCTCGGGTGTCATCGGTGGCAGCGGCCATGCCGGAGACGTAGACGCCTCCACCTCCGGCGGCCTCCTGGGAATCGCGGACGACCTTCTCTGAGCGCGGGAAGTCCGTGAGGCCCACCGAAGGCCGGACCGTGGTCCCACGGTCCGGCCTTCGGTCCTCTTGATAATTCCGGCGCAACCGGCACACTTGGTGCGGTGATGGCGCCCATCTGGCTTGACGTACTCGACGAGATCGTGCGGGTCTCCGGCGCGCACGGTCGGGGCGACCTGATCTCGTGGCTTCGGCTCCGGCGGGCCCAACTGCTGGACCCGAGGCTGCGGGTGCTGATCGTGGGCGAACCCAAACAGGGCAAGAGTCAACTCGTCAACGCGCTGCTCAACGCCTCGGTCTGCCCCGTGGGAGACGGGGTCAGCACCACCATCCCGACCGTGGTCGGGCACGCCGAGACGCCGACCGCCGCCCTGGTCTGGAGCCCGCCGCAGGCACCGGACCAGCCGGCGCGGCGGCCGGCGGACGGTCAGGATCCGGAGCGGCCGACGGCCCGGCGACGCGCCCCGCAGGGGCCACCGGAGCGGACCGGCCCGGCGGGTCCGGCCAACGCTCCGGTGTCCGGTGCGCGTCCCGGCACGGCAGTACCCGGCCCGGCACAGCGGCTCGCCCTGCCGATCGAGCAGATCGTGGCCCGGATCAGCGGTCGCAGCGGCGGGATCGGGGACCTACCGGCCGGCTCGGCCGCCGCCGGAGCGGCCGGCGGTGGGCGTACGGTCACCGGTGGCGGGACCGTGGGGCGCCGGCCGGGTGGTGGGCTGGAGCACGCCGAGATCGGCATCCCTCGGGCATTGCTCGCCTCGGGACTCGTCCTCGTCGACACGCCCGGAGCGGACGGCACCGACCCTGGGCGGGCGATCAGTCCGGCCGCCACGCCGAGCCAGGCCGACCTGGTGCTGCTGGTCTCGGACGTGACCCGGGAACTCTCGGTCGCCGAGCTGAACCTGCTGCTGCACATCGCCCGGTCGCATGCCAACCTGGCCGTGGTGCAGAGCAAGATCGACATGGTGCCGCACTGGCGTACCGTGGTCGAGCGCAACCGGCAGCACCTGGCCGACGCGGGCGTACCGGCGGCGCTGATCCCGGTCTCCGCGACACTGCGGTTGCAGGCCGCCCGGAGCAACGACAAGCAGCTCAACGCCGAGTCGCACTTCCCCGAGCTGATCAACAGGATCAAGCGCGACCAGGCCGGCAAGGCCGACGCGCTGGCCCGGGCGGCGGTGGCGCTGAGCGCCCGGACCGTCATCGAGCAGCTCGCGGCGCCGATCCGCGCCGAACTGGTGGTGTCGAAGGAGGCTGCCGTCGAGCAGTCCGGCCCGATCTCGAAACTGCACGCGGCCCAGCGCGAGGTGGACGAGCTGCGCCGCTGCTCGGTGCGCTGGCAGAACACCCTGAACGACGAGATGGCCGACCTGATCTCCGACGTGGAATACGACCTGCGCGACCGTACCCGGCAGATCCTGCGCAAGGTGGACGAGGCGTTCGACAAGGCCGACCCGCTGACCGGCTGGGACACCTTCCAGGAGTGGCTGACCGAAAACCTCACCGACGCGGCCGAGGCCAACTACGCGTGGCTGGCCGAGCGCTGCGGCTGGATCGCCAACCGGGTCGCCAGCCAGTTCGACCGGTACGGCTTCGACGCGTTGCCGAGCTGGTCGGTACGGGTACCGGAGAACCTCAGCGACCGGATCCAGATCATGGAGCAGCCCACCGTGGAGAAGTTCACCCGGACGCAGAAGCTGGTCACCGGGCTGCGCGGCTCGTACGGCGGCGTGCTGATGTTCGGCCTGGCCACCACGCTGGCCGGGATGCCGCTGATCAACCCGATCTCGCTCGGCGCCGGTGCGCTGTTCGGCGGCAAGAGCGTCCGTGACGAGGGAAAGTCGCTGCTGAAACGCCGGCAGGCGGCGGTCAAGACGGCAACCCAGCGGCATGTCGACGACTTCTTCCTCCGGCTGAGCAAGGACTGCAAGGACACCGCCCGGCAGGTGCAGCGGATGCTCCGGGACCACTTCACCGGGCTGACCGAGGAATTGCAGGAGGGCATCGTACGGTCGTTCCGGAGCGCCAAGCAGGCGGCCGAGGCCGATGCGGCCGAACGCGACCAGCGGCAGCGCCGGCTCGCGCTGGAGATGAAGCGACTGGCCGACCTCTACGAGAAGGCCCAGGCGCTGACCGGCGCGCAGTCCCTCGGCACCGGGCGCACCGGATTGGAGCCCGGGCCGTGAGCGCGAGCCGGGTCGGCCGGCTGGACGAGGCTGCCTGGGGGTTGGTGCACGAGGCGCTGGAGGTCTACGGCAACGACCCCCGGGCGGTGGAGCAGTTGCACCGGCAGTTCGCCCGGTTCGAGGAGCCGCTGCGGATCGCCGTGGCCGGCCCGTGGCGTTCCGGCAAGTCGACGCTGGTCAACGCCGTGATGGGCGAGGCGGTCGCCCCGGTCGAGGTGGCCGACGGCCGCCAGGTCTTCACCTGGTACGAGGACGGGCCGGAGCCCCGGGTCACCGCGTACCCGACCGGGGGTGCGCCCCGGGACCTCGCGGTGACCCGTACCGCAAGCGGGATGCGGGTGGATCTTGGTGGCGGGCGCTGGGACCAGGTCGACGACATCGTGGTGCAGTGGCCGACCCGGGCGCTGCGGCACGCCGTACTGATCGACACCCCGGCGGTCAGCCACCGGGCCGACGGCACCCGGACGGCCGGCGAGGAGACCCCGGCCGGCAACGGGCGGCTGGCGCTCGGGGCGGGGCCGACCGCCGGTGGGGACGCCGAACTGGTCGACGGGCCCGGTGGCGGCGCGGCGACCGTGCAGCGGATCGTCCGCGAGGCGGACGCCGTGCTCTATCTGAGCCGGGACGGCAGCGGGGACGACCTGCGGCCGTTCCAGACGGCGCAGCCGGGCTCGGTGGCCCGGGCCGCGCCGGTGAACGTACTCCTGGTGCTGTCCAGGGTGGACGAACTCGCCGGCGGTCGGGTCGACGCGCTGCTCACGGCCCGGCAGCTCGCCCGCCGGCACCGTCGCGACCCCCGGGTCAGCGCGCACTGCCTGAGCGTGGTCGCGCTCGGCGGGCTCGTCGCGCTCGCCGGCCGGATGCTGAGCGAGTCGGAGTACGCCGCGCTCGCCGCGCTGGCCGGGCTGCCCCGGGCGGAAACCGATCGGCTGCTGCTCTCCACCGACCGGTTCCTCGCCGCCGACCTCCCGATCCCGCTCGACGTGGAAACCCGGCGCCGGCTCCTCGACCGGCTCGGCATCTTCGGGGTACGCCTGTCGGCCACGCTGGTCCGGACCGGCTCCGACAGCCGGGCCCGGCTCGCCGCCGAGCTGGTCCGGCGCAGTGGCCTGACCGAGCTGCGCGAGTCGATGACCCGGTATTTCGTGGACCGCGCCCCGGTGCTCAAGTCCCGGGCGGTACTGATGGCCCTGGAGTCGCTGCTCCGGGCCGAGCCCCGGCCGGGCGCGACGGAGCTGCTGGCCCGGCTGGAGCAGGTGCTGGCCGGCGCGCACGAGTTCCGCGAGCTGCGGCTCTCGGCCGCGCTGCTCGGCGGTCAGCTCCGGTTCGACCCCGAGTTGTCGGCCGAGGCGAACCGGCTGATCGGCGGGGACGGTGCGAGTTTGGCGGCCCGGCTCGGCGTCGAGCACGACGCCACCGCGGACGAGCTGTGGGCGCGCGGCTCGGCGGCGGTACGCCGCTGGCAGGACCTGGCCGAGGATCCGCTGCGCGGCGTCGACCAGCGCCGCGCCGCCCGGATCGTGGTACGAAGCTGCGAAGGCATGCTCGCCGAGATCTCCTGACCCGTACGCGTACCGTCTCATCTGGACGTGCAAGCGGCGACGCCCCACCGCCCGGTTTCGTCCGGGGGCAGGGCGCTCGTCGTGTCCCTGTCGGCAGTGCTAGGGACGACGGTGGGTGACCTCGCCGACGAAGGCGCGCCAGGCGGTCGGGGCGAAGGCGAGCACGGGGCCGCTCGCGTCTTTGCTGTCTCGCACGGCGACGATGCCGGGGAGGTTGCGGGCGACCTCGACGCAGTCTCCGCCGTTGGTGCTGCTGCGTGTGCTCTTGCGCCATTCGGCGCCGGTCAGGTTCATAGCTGCTCCATTCGTGGCGCTACGAACGCCGGGTGACCTCGCCGACGAAGGCGCGCCAGGCGGTTGGCGCGAAGGCGAGCACGGGGCCGGTCACGTCCTTGCTGTCTCGCACGGCGACGATGCCGGGGAGGTTGCGGGCGACCTCGACGCAGTTCCCGCCGTTGGGGCTGCTACGGGTGCTCTTGCGCCATTCGGCGCCGGTCAGGTTCATAGCTGTTCCATCACCCTCGTGATCAACTCGGTTGACTGCGGGACTGCCAGCGCACCGCCCCGGATGGCGTCCCACGCTCGACGCAACTGCAACACGTCGGCTGGTTGCTCGAGAACCTTCCCGTGCAACTGGCTGTCGATGTAGCCCACGTCTACGTTGCTCGCCAGGGTCGCCAATACGAACGGCCCGCTGAGCCCAAGGTACGCCCCGACGTTGTCGGGTACTACCTGTATCTGCACCAGGGGAGTGGTGCCCAGCTTGAGCAGGCGCGCCAACTGTTCCCGCATCGCCTCGCGCCCGCCGATGACCCGGCGGATGACGGATTCGTCCACGATCGCGATGACCTGCGGCGGATCGTCGCGGGTGAGGATGGACTGCCGGTCCAGCCGTTCCGTTACTTTCTGCTGTAGCTGCTCGGCGGTGAGTAGTCCAGCGCCGAGCACTGCGCGGGCGTAAGCCTCGGTCTGGAAAAGGCCCGGCAGCACGGCGTTCTCGAACGATCGCAGGGCGACCGCCTCGCGCTCGTGGTCGATCCATTCGCGCAGCCAGGTTGGCACGCCGAGGGTGATCACGAGGCGTTCGTACACGCCGCCCGTCTTCAGCGCACGGTCGGCGCCGACGATGAAGTCCATCGTCAGTGCGCGAGTCCGGTTCTCGACGGCACTCACGTGGGTGGCGGAAAAGTTCGCCGCCCGCCCGAACGCCTCCTGTGTCATCTTGGCCGCCTGCCTTCCTCGGCGGATCTCGACAACGATGAAGGCGGCCAGTGGTTCCGGTACTTCGATCATCAGGATTCCCCAGAAGATAGATCAATTACTCACGGCTCTTCAACGCCATTCAGGCGCCCCGGAAATCTGCCAGCGTCATCCATAGACGCGCGACGTGTTCCCAGCGTAGGGCCTGTACGTCCAAGGTGGAACAAGGCAATTCCGCTCCGTTTCCGCCCACTTGGCAGGGACGGAAATGCCGACGGGTGCGGCGCCCGGAACGAGCAGACCGAGACGCCGCCTCGGCCAATTCCACCGATGGGAGACAGCATGAGACTCGGTCGCGGGACGAAGCCGTATCATCACCGGAACTGGCGCCGGTTTTGGCGGTACTGCCGTTGTGGCCTCCGCTGGCGGTGCCCGGACTCCGTCGACCTGGTGCCGATGCCGTACGCACCGATGGTGCCGCCGTTGACCAGCGCGGCGTACCGGGCCGTTCTGCGCGCCAGAACCCCGGTGCCATCGGGCCGGGACGCACTGCCCTCGCCGGTCCGGTTCCGGGCGAACAACCGCCGTCCCACCTGGGATGCGCCGACCCGCCCCTACCTGGGAAACGGCCGTGCGGGGGCACTGACCCCGGCACAGGCTGCGCGTGCCCGGCACGGGGAGCGGGTGTGACCGGTGATCGGGCCGCAGGAGCGTTGGTACCGCGCCATGCGGCGGAGGCAACGCCAGTACCCGCCCGGCCGGCACCTCCCGGCGCAGGCGTACCACTGCCGGACCTGCTCCGACCCCTGGCCCTGCCCACCGGCACGGCTGTCCCTGCTGATCGGCTTCCGGGGTGACCGGGTGGGACTGATGATGTACCTCGCCGCGCACCTTGCCCGGGCCCTGGAAGCGCTACCCGACACGCATCCGGCGCTGATTACCGGCCAGATTCTCTACTGGGTTCCCCGCCGCCGCTGACCGCCTCGTCACCCGACCGGCCCGCTCCGGTTCGCCGTCTTTCCCTTCGGTGAACCGGAGCGGGCCCCGGCATGGCGCGGCGCCTGCCGGTGGCGCTTACCTACCTCGTCTCGGTCAGTCGTGCGGGCGCAGCGAGCCGTCGGTGATCTCGCCGGGCCGGGCGGAGCTGATCGCGGGCTCCGGCACGGTGAGTGGACCCGTCCCGGTGCGGGCGTCCCCGATGGCGTCGAGGAGGTTCTTCAGCGCCTGCTCGACCTTCCGCTCCTCCTCGATCATGTCGCCGTCCATCTTGGACATGGCCTCGGAGACCTTGACGGCGACTTCCTGCGCCGTCGGGGCGCTCAGCTCGTTGGTCTTCGGCGGATCGGGGACCAGGCCCTGGGAGATGGTGCTGCCCATGATCAGCACAGCGCCGGCGACCGCGATGCCGCCCGTACCGATCGTCAGGGCGGTACCGGCCGCGATCCCGACCAGGGTTCCCCAGGTGAAGCTCTTCGGGTCCTTGCCGTTGTTCAGGGTCTGCACCGCCTGGATCGACTTGTCGAGCAGTTCGAGCACGCCCTTGCGGTACCGGATGTAGAGGATCTTGTTGCATTCGAGCTGCTCGCGTACGACCTTCGCGACGGCGGCCTGGTTGACCGACGCGGTCTGCAACGGGGTGAGGAAGTTGTCGATGAAGTTGACCTGGAGGTCGCCCTGCCACTGGCTCATGTCGGTGCGGACGTCGTTGATCCGGGACAGCGCCGGGCTGGCACCGCTGAAGTTGCCTGCGTCGTCCTGGCTGCCCTCGAACGAACTCTCGATCGTACGCAGCGCGGTGATCATCCCGTTCGTGGCGTCCGGGTCGGGCTCCAGGTACTTCTCGAAGGCCGGCTCGACCCACTCGTAGTACTCGTTGCGGACGGTGTTCCGGTATCCCTCGATCTCCTCGGGCGGGATCGGCGAGTGCGGAGACTCGGGGTGCGTTTGCGCCCATTCGAGGTCCACGGCCTTACGCCAGGACTCGATGTCGTCGAGCGTCTGCCGGATCAGTTCCTGCTTCAGTTGGGCGGCCTTCTCCCGGACCGTGCCCTTGTACGTCCCGCCGGCCAGGTCGGCCGGCGTGTCAACTTGGCTGCTCACTGCTGACGCTCCTTCAACTGCCCCCGTGCGGGCCGTCGGCTTCCAGGTCGAGGTCTGCGGTTGTCCGGGTCAGCCCTGGTAGGGCTCGCCGGGGTGGTCGTCGGCGCCCTCGGCGGGCGGGTTCGACGCCGGGTTGTTCGGGTCGTGGTTCGCCGGGTCGGCCAGGTACTGCGACAGGGCGTCGGCGCTGGCCATGTCGGCGTCGACGTACGCCTGCCGGGCCATCCGGAGCGCCTCGGCCGCGTTCAGGACCGTTCCGCCGGTCTGGGTGTACATCCGTTGCATCTCGTCCCGGAGGGCCCCCCAGGCGGCTGCTCCGGCGCTGGACATGATGGTGCCGCCCGGCCCGGTCGGGGTGTTGGCCCGGAACCCGCCACCGTCGTCGCCGGTCGCGCCGCCGAGGGCGCGGCTGGCGTCGTAGTAGACGTCCGCGATCCGGGGAAGGTGCACGTCGGACACTCGCCAGAGGTGGTACAGGTCCCCACCGACGATCTCTGCCATCAAGGCTCCTTCGGCTGCTGCTGTGCTATTTCGGACCAGGCCGGCGGCCCGGGTGGGTCGCGCGGCGGACGTCGGGCCCCCTCAGCGGGCTCGTCGTCGTCTGATCAGCCAGCCGGCGATCACGACGAGGACGGCAGCGGCGGCCGCGAACGGCCACCACGGCACCGACGATCCGGCTTCCGGACTCTCCGGGCCGGGCGAGGCCGGCCGGAACGAGTACACCCGGTGGCCGGCGTTGTCGACGAGGTAGCCGACGCCGGAGGCGGCCACCGCCACCGGTCCGAGCACCGGACCCTCGGCCGCGTCGAGCGCGGCGACGGTGTCGAGGTCGGCACCGGTGCCGAGCCGCAGGAGCGTCCGGGCCGACTGGTCGAGGACGTAGACCTGGTCACCGACGGCGGTGATCGCGGCGATGTTGTTCAGCGGTGCCTCCGGCGGCGGCCAGCTCGCCGCCTCGGAAAGCTCCCACCTGGCGCCGTCGGGCTGGTCCGGCAGCGTGACCGTGCCGAGTTGCCCGCCGTGCAGCCGGTGCACCACGAGCCCGTCGGCGATCCAGACGACGCCTCGGGCGTCCACCGCCAGGCTCCCCGGGCTCGGCACCGGGATCGCGGTGGCGGCTCCGCCCGCGGCGGTGAGCTGGCTGTTCCCGTTTCCCGCCACGGTGTCGATGGTGCCGTCCGGCGCGACCGCCCGGACGCGGTGGTTGCGGATATCCCCGATGTAGACGGTGCCGTCGGGCGCCACGGCGAGCCCGCCGAGCTGGCCGAAGGACGCCCGGGGTGCGGGCCCTCCGTCGCCGATCGGCCCCGGCACACCGGTGCCGGCGAGCACCGACATCCGGCCGTCCGGGGTGAGCCGGAACACCCGGGCCAGGCCGGCGTCGGCGACGTAGAGCGCATTGTCGGGGCCGATCGCCAGGCCCTGCGGCAACGCCAGGTCCACGTCCGTGCCGGACGTCCCGTCCGGCACCGCTGTGCCCGGGATGCCGGCCCGACCGGTGCCGGCGACGGTCGAGATGGTGCCGTCCGGGGCGACCGCCCGGACCCGACGGTTGCCGCCGTCGCTGATGTAGACGGTGCCGTCGGCGGCCACCGCCACGCCGCCCGGATGGTCGAGCGAGGCCGCCGAGGCCGGACCGGCGTCCCCGGTCGAGCCGGCCGTTCCGGTGCCCGCGAACACGTCGAGGTCGATCTCCCCGCCGTACGCCGGAGGGGGCGGGACCAGGGCGACCCCGATCACGAGCGCGGCGAGCGGCACGACGACCCGACGTTGCGAAAGCATGGAGCTTTGTCTACCACAGCGCACCAACTGGTCGAATCACCGATTCGGGACCGTTATGGTTGCGCCGCCACACCCTTGGCCAAGAGAATCGCCACACCCTCGCCCCGGAAAGGAGCGACATGCCCTCCATCGGTGAGTACCTCGACAACATGGTCGTCACGGTGGACTCCCCGGACGAGCGCATCCGGGCACGCGTCTCCAACTACCACGACGTGGAAATCAGCTTCGCGCCCGGCGCCTTCGACCAGTACGACGAGGAGCACCTCAGCCACCAGCTCGGCCGGCTGGGGCTGACCACCTGGGTGGCCTACCATCGGGCGCGGTCCGAGGCCTACCGGGTGTCCCAGGGGCTCAGCTCCGACGAACTCGCCGACGCGGAGCGGCCCAGTGACGATCCGTACCGGCGGCAGTACGAGACGGAGCTCAACGCCATCGAGGGCGAAGGTGTCTCGGCCGGCGGTGCGGTGCGGGTCCGTACCTACGGGCTGATGCAGTGGAACGTCGACATCGAGCCCGGCAGCATCCAGCGGCTCGGTGAGACCGCCTTCCTGGCCGAGTTGCACTCCGCGATGAAGTCCCTGCTCAGTGATCGGGAGGTGAAGATCATCACTCTCAAGTCGGAGTACTTCGACATCGGCATTCCCCGGCGGTGGCGGGAGCTGATGACCGAGCTGCGCGCCCGTAACCGCCACCGCCGCTGACCCGCGACGGCGGACCGGGCCCGTCCCGCCACTGCAGTGGAGCGGTGGGACGGACGACCCGGCAGCCGACGTCACATCCTCTCCGGTGCGGCTATGCCGAGCAGGTGCAGGCCCTGCCGGAGTACCCGGGCGGTGAGGTCGCAGAGGACGAGCCGGCTCTCCCGGACGGCCGGCTCGGCCCGGAGCACGGGACAGCTCTCGAAGAAGCCGCTGAACGCGACCGCGACCGCATACAGGTGACCGGCGAGGCGGTGGAATTCCAGGGTCCGTTCCACGGCGCCGACGACCGCGCCGAAGCCGAGCAGTTCGAGCGCGAGTGCCCGCTCGGCCGGCTCGACGACGAGAATCGGCACGCCGTTCTGCGGCGCCGTCCGGCCGGCCCGGCGGAAGATGGACCGGATCCGCGCGTGCGCGTACTGGAGGTAGGGGGCGGTGTTACCGGAGAGGGCGAGCATCCGATCCCAGTCGAAGACGTAGTCCCGGGTCCGGTCCACGGAGAGGTCCGCGTACTTCACCGCTCCGATGCCGATCGCCCGGCCCAGCTCGGCTGCCGCAGCGGTTTCGAGGTTCGGGTTCTTCTGCCGGGCCAGCGCCGCCGCCCGGGCCAACGCCTCGTCGAGCAGGTCGACCAGCTTCACCGAGTCGCCGGCCCGGCTGGCCAGCTTCCGGCCGTCCGCCCCGAGGACCAGCCCGAAGCCGACGTGTTCGGCCCGGGCCGGTGGCCGCAGCCAGCCCGCCTGCCGGGCGACCGCGTACACCATCTCGAAGTGCTGCCGCTGCGGGAGCCCGACGACGTAGAGCAGCCGGGTGGCGCCGAGCTCCCGGGTCCGGTACCGGAGCGCGGCGAGGTCGGTGGCGGCATAGCCGTACCCGCCGTCCCGCTTGCGCACGATGAGCGGCACCGGCTCGCCGTCCCGGCCGGGAAAGCCGGGCGGGAAGGCGCAGGCCGCGTCGCCGCTTTCGACGAGCAGGCCGCGCTGGTCCAGTTCGTCGGTGATCGGGCCGAGCATCGGGTTGTAGTGACTCTCGCCGACGAAGTCCGCCCGGGTCAGCAGCACGTCGAGCCGGTCGTAGACGGCCAGGAAGTACGACTCCGACTCGGCGACCAGCAGCCGCCACAGCCGCAGCGTCGACTCGTCCCCGCCCTGGAGCGCGACCACCCGCTCCCGGGCCCGCCGCCGGAACGCCTCGTCGGCGTCGAACTTGGCCCGGGCACCCTTGTAGAACGAGTCCAGGTCACCGATCGACAGCTCCTCAGCGGCGGTGGACTCACCGAGGTCGGCCAGGTGCTCGATCAGCATCCCGAACGGGGTACCCCAGTCACCCAGGTGGTTGGCCCGGACGACCCGGTGCCCGAGCCATTCCAGCAGCCGGGCGGTGGCGTCGCCGATGATGGTCGACCGGAGGTGGCCGACGTGCATCTCCTTGGCCACGTTCGGCGCCGAGTAGTCCACCACCACCGTCTCCGGGTCGGTCGCGGTCGGCACGCCGAGCCGGGGATCGGCGGCGATCCTCGACAGCAGCGTGCCGAGCAGGTCGTCCGCCACCGTCAGGTTGACGAATCCGGGCCCGGAGACCGCCACCGCCGAGCAGAGGTCGGCCAGCGCGGCCCGCTCGACCACCTCGGCGGCGATCTCCCGGGGTGCCCGGCCGAGCCGGCGGGCCAGCGAGAGCGCCGCCTCGGCCTGGAAGTCGGCGTGCCGGGAGCGCCGGACCACCGGATCCACCGGGCCGCCGGCCACGGCCGCGAACGACCGGGCCAGCCGGTCGGTGAGCAGACTTTCGAGATTCATCCCGGGTACGTCTCTCTCGCTCCGATCCGTTGCCGGACCGATGGGGGCGGAGCGGACTGATCGACGTACCGGAAGTACCGGCGGATCGGTCCGCCGGTCGTGAACAGGGCTGGTCAGCTCAGGCGGCCTCGGCGGGCTCGGGAACGAGCCACCAAACGCCGTCGGTCCAGGGCCGGGGACGACCCGGGCGAGGGCACCAGCCGACCGGAGAGGTCGGGGTACGCCGAAGCGGCAGGACTGGCCACGGGGGCAGGTTAGCCGGAATGCCGGTCCCGACGCACGGGATTTCCAGGGTCCGGCGGTGGGTTCCGGTCCGTCCGCTGCTCCGGTGTCAAAGCCACATGCCAGAGTCAACTGACCTGTTGCGTCTGGAGGCGTAGGGCACCGGTCGTGTGTTTGCGGCCGTTTTCGCCGACCGACTTCACCAGCGGGGAGGTGAGCAGGAAGGCCAACGCCTGCCGATCAACCACCATCGTGAGTTGCGGAAAGAGCCGGAACCGCGTCTGCACCTTGGCGCCGTCGTAGGGCTTCAGTGCCCGGATGAGTTCGTCCTGCGCCTGGGCGACGGCCCGCAACCGGCGTTCGTCGTCCGATGGCGGGGGAGTCTGACCGTCCGGCCACTGCAGAGTGACGATGACTCCCAGCGTGCCGCCTTCGGGCACCTTCGCCAGCAATGGATGGCTCGGACTCGGCGTGCCCGACGACGCACCCGTGACCGGCCCGGCGGTGGGCGGGGCACCGTCCGAGCAGCCTGCGGCTGCCAAGGCCGGTGTCAGCAGAAACAGGACGGCCACCAAGTATCGTCGCGCCACCCGATCCTCCTTCGAAGAGTGATGCCCCGCTGGGACGCTGCCAACATCTCCAAGGTTCCCGCCCACCAGCACGTGCCGCGTCGCCTGCTCGTTCGGGAAATGCCCACGATCCCGGACGGCTCTGCGGATACGGTCGTTGCCACTCTCGATCGCGTTCGTGGACAAGGCCCATGAATCACTCAGGCTAGCCTCGCCGGTATGTCCGCACCGCCCGAGCGCCGGCCGGCGACTCTCGACGATCCGCCGGTCGACGTCTCCGACCCGCACGAACTGCTGCTGCGTTACCTGGACTGGTACCGGGAGGCGTTGCTGCGCAAGCTCGACGGGCTCACCGAGCCGGAACTCCGCGCCCCGGTCGGGCCGCTCGGCTGGTCGCCGCTCGGACTGGTCAAGCATCTCGGCTGGGTGGAGCGGCGGTGGATGCGCTGGGGGTTCGCCGCCGAGGACGTGCTGGCGTACCCGTCCGAGGACGACGAGGCGGAGTGGCGGGTACCGGCCGACGAGTCCGTCGGGGACGTGCTGGCGGCCTACCACGACGAGGTACGCCGGTCCCGGGCCCTGGCCGCCTCCGCCGACCTGGCCGAGCCGGCCCGGCTCGGCGGGCGGTTCCGCGCCGCCGCGCAGGCGCCGTCGCTCGGCCGCATCCTCTTCCACCTGTTCCAGGAGTACGCCCGGCACGTCGGCCACCTCGACATCGCCCGGGAACTACTCGACGGCACCGTCGGCGAGTAGCCAGCCGGCCGGGCACCTGGTCCTCCAACGCCGCTCCGAACCACCTTGAGGGTTGCGGCGAGACTTCGGCTTATCCTGGGCAGATGCGCCTGACAACCCTCAACTCGGCGGTCCCGGCTCGGGGCGGCGGGACGGCGCGGTGAGCCGGTCGGGGCGGAGACTGCGTCCCGTCGATCTGGCCCGGCTCGCCGGCATCTCCACCCAGCAGGTCCGCAACTATCTCGACGCCGGGGTGCTGCCCCCGGCGCCCCGGAGCGCCTCGGGATACCGCCAGTTCGACGAGCGGCACCGCCAGGCGCTGCTGACCTACCGGGCGCTGGCCCGGGGGTACGGCTGGGAGACGGCTCGCTCGATCATGCACGCGGTGCACGCCGGGGACCTGCCGTCCGCCCTCGCGCTGGTCGACGCCAGCCATGCCGGGCTGCACGAGGAGCGCCGCTCGCTCGCCGAGACCGCTGCGGCGCTGGAGGCGGTCGCCGAGCAGGAGACCGAGTCGGCAATGCCCCGGCTGACGCTGCGGATCGGCGAGTTGGCGGCCCGGCTGGGCGTGCGTACGTCGGCGCTGCGGGTCTGGGAGGCCGCCGGACTACTGACACCGGAGCGGGAACGGGGCACCGGGTACCGCCGGTTCGGCCCGGCCGAGATCCGGGACGCCCAGATGATCAGCATGCTCCGGCGGAGCCGCTACCTGCTGCCGCAGATCCGGCCGATCCTCGACGGTCTCCACCGCACCGGGAGTACGGCCGCGCTCCGGGCCGCCGTGGCGCGCCGCCGGCTGGAGCTGACCGAGCGGGCCACCGCGATGCTCGAAGGGTCCAGCCGGCTGCACGACTACCTGAGCACCGCACCCGGCGAGGGAGACGGCGTGCCGTGACCCGTCGACCACCTGAGCAGCGTGCCGGGCGAGGGAGACGGCGAGCGGTGACCCGTCGGCCGGTATCGGAGCGCTAGGCTGCCGGGCGTGGAATCCGTGCCGTTCCTCCTTGCCGGCCGGCCGGCCCGGGGCGCCGATCCGCTCGTGGTCCGGCATCCGTACGACGGTCGCGAGATCGGCCGGACCAGCCACGCCGACCCGGACCAGATCGAGGCGGCGGTGGTCGCCGCCGCCGAGGTGGCCGACCGGGCCGCCGCGCTACCGGCACACGTCCGGGCCCGAGCCCTGGACCACGTGTCGCACCGGCTCGCCGAGCGGGCCGAGGAGGTCGCCCGGCTGATCACCGCCGAGAGCGGCAAGCCGGTCAGATGGGCGAGGGCCGAGGTGGCCCGCGCGGTCGCCACCTTCCGGTGGGGCGCCGAGGAGGCCCGGCGCTGGTCCGGCGAGATGCAGCGGCTGGACACCGAGCCGGCCGGGGAGGGCAGGATCGCCCTGGTACGCCGGCTGCCCCGGGGGCCGGTGCTCGGCATCACGCCGTTCAACTTCCCGCTGAACCTGGTCGCCCACAAGGTCGCCCCCGCGCTCGCGGTCGGAGCGCCGATCGTGGTCAAGCCGGCCCCGGCGACCCCGCTGACCGCGCTGCTCCTCGGCGAACTGCTGGCCGAGGTGACCGAGCCTTACGGGCCGGGGAGCGGCCTGCCGGCCGGGATGTGCTCGGTGCTGCCGCTGCCGAACGACCGGGCCGGTGAACTGGTCCGGGACCCCCGGCTTCCGGTGGTGTCGTTCACCGGTTCCGGGCCGGTCGGCGCGGCGATCCGGCAGGCGGTGCCGGGCAAGCACGTCACGCTGGAGCTGGGCGGCAACGCCGCCGCGGTGGTCTGCGCGGACTGGGCCAGCGCCGACGACTTCGACCACGCCGCGCGGCGGATCGCCGCCTTCGGCAACTACCAGGCCGGGCAGAGCTGCATCGCGGTGCAGCGGGTCTTCGTGCACGAGTGGCTGCTCGACGGCTTCCTGCCCCGGCTGGTCGCGGCGGTCGCCGCGCTGCGTACCGGAGATCCGGCCGACGAGGCGACCGACGTCGGGCCGCTGATCGACGAGGCCGCCGCCCGGCGCGTGGAGAGCTGGGTCGACGAGGCGGTCGCGGCCGGGGCCACCGTCGAGCTGGGCGGTCGTCGCGAGGGCCCGAACTACACCCCGACGGTGCTGACCGGGGTGCCGCCGGGCAGCCGGGTCAACACCGAGGAGGTCTTCGGACCGGTCCTGGTGGTGGCGCCGGTGCCGGACGACGCGGCCGCGTTCGCCGCCGTCAACGACTCGGCGTACGGGTTGCAGGCCGGGATCTTCACGCACAGTCTCCAGACCGCGTTCGCCGCGTACCGGACGCTCCGGGTCGGTGGGGTGATCGTCGGCGACGTGCCGTCGTACCGGGCCGACCAGATGCCCTACGGCGGGGTGAAGGGCAGCGGCGTCGGCCGGGAGGGGGTACGCAGCGCGATGGAGGACTACACCGAGCCCCGGGTGATGGTGCTGAGCGGGATCGAGTGGTAGCCCCACCACCGGAACTGTCCACCGTCTCCGCCACGATCGAGACCCCGGGCACGGTCGCCGAGGCGGAGGCGGTGCAGGACCGGCTGCGCCCGCTGGTGGACCTGGCCGGGCCGGGGCCGACCGCCCCCCGCACGGTGGCCGGGCTCGACGTGGCGTACGCCGAGGACGGTGACCGGCTCGCCGCCGCGGTGACCGTGCTGGACCCGACCACCCTGGCCGTACTCGACACGGCGGTGGCCACCGGCCGGGCCGCCTTCGACTACGTACCCGGGCTGTTCGCCTTCCGGGAGCTGCCCGCCCTGCTCACCGCGCTCGCCCGGCTGGCCGTCGAGCCGGAGCTGCTGGTCTGCGACGGGCACGGGCTCGCCCACCCGCGCCGGTTCGGGCTCGCCTGCCACCTGGGCGTGCTCACCGACCGTCCGGCGATCGGGGTCGGCAAGACCCCGCTGGTCGGGACGTGGGCCGGGCCGGAGCGGCGGCGCGGGTCCTGGGCGCCGCTGGTCGACGGCACGGAGCAGGTCGGCCGGGTGCTGCGTACCCAGGACGGCGTCAAACCGGTCTTCGTCTCGGTCGGGCACCGGATGGACCTGGACAACGCCTGCGCCCAGGTGCTCCGGCTCACCCCGCGGTACCGGTTGCCGGAGACGACCCGGCAGGCAGACCGGCTCTGTCGGGCCGAACTACGCAAATACGCCGGGGTGTAACGGCGGGGGCGTCCGGTCGCTTCTGGTTGCAGGAAGGTTCCTTCCGACCAGGCCGGAGGATTCGGCGCGGCGCGGGCCGGGCATGAGAGAAGTCGGCTGCCGGTCCAGCGGTAGCCTGTGCCCCGGATCTTGGACTGCGACGAGCGAGGTGATCATGTCGGTGCGGCGTGGCGCGACCTGGCTGGGAACCGTCGGCCTGCTGGTCGGCACGACGGTGTCAATCGCCGCCGCCCCGGCCGTGGCCGAGGGCGAGTCGGTGCGCGTCCGCGCGCCGAACTCGATCAGCGCGGGCGGCTCGCCGGGGTCGGTGACGGTGAACGTCTCGATGCGCAGCGGCGGCTGCGTCAGCGTCCGTACCGTGCTCGCGGTACACCTGCCGGGACTGACCGCCGACCGGGTGGAGGTGCAGGTCGCCGCCGATGGTGGCTGGCGCCGGGTGTCGGTATCGGACGCGGCGAGCGGGCTGGTCGTCACGGACCGGACCGCACCGGACAAGCCCGAACTCTGCGCGAGGAAGAGCGTGTCGAGCCGGTACCGGGTGAACCTGGCCGGAGGTGCGCCTGCGGGCCGGGTGACCCTGCTGGCCGAGGCGTACACGGCGGGCGGCCGGCTGCTCGGCCGGGACACCGACTCGGCCCGGATGACCGGCCGGACCGGGAAGGCCCCGGATTCGGCGCGTACCCCCGCCTTGGTGATCCCGTCGGCGACCGCGCAGGCCACCGAGGAGCCGGCTGCGGAGGCGACCCAGGACGTGGCCGCCGCCCTGCCGACGCAGCCGGTCGCCGCCGATGAGTCCGGCGGGTCGTCGCTCGGGCTGGGCGGCATGGTGATGGTGGTCGGCGTGGTGATGGTCGGCATCGGGATCGCCCTGATGGTGCTGCTGATCCGGCGGGGCCGGGCGGAGCGGCGCCGAGCGGCCGGTGCGTCGGCGGCCGGTGCGGATCCGACCGCCCGGATCGTCCTGCTCGGTGCGGAGCCGACCACCCGGATCGCGCCGGCCGGTGCGGATCCGACGGCCCGGATCGCGCCGGTGGGTCCGGTCTTCCGTGGCGGTGCGGGGATGCCCGGCGCCGGGCAGGTCAGCCCGGCCGGTGCGGACCCGTCGGCCCGGATCGCGCCGGTGGGTCCGGTCTTCCGCAGCGGTAGGGGGATGCCCGGCGTCGGGCAGGTCAGCCCGGCCGGACCGTTGCCCGGTGCCGGGCCGGTCGACGGGGTCGGGCCGGAGCGAGGCGGGCGGCCGGGGGTACCGCCGGTGGTGGGTGACCAGACGCTGATCCTGCCCGCCGCCGGGTCGACGTCGCCGCGCCCGGCCGGGGCGACGCCGCCCCGGCAGCCCGGGATGTTTCCGCCGCGCACAACGCCGCCGTACACAACGCCGCCGGCCCGGCCTGGCTCCGTGGCCCCCGGTGACGTGCCGCCGGCCCAGCCGGCTGCCGCGCCGCCCCGACCGGACGGAACCGTCCCTCCGGAGCAGCCCTCGGCCGGCGGACCGGACGCCACCCTGATCCTGCCGCCGGCCCGGCGGCCTCAGCAGTAGCCGGATCCGCCGGCCGGGCGTGTCGGGGTCGTCACGGCCTGCCGAGCAGGGCGGACGGCACCTGTTCGGCGGGCGTGTCGGGGTCGTCACGGCCTGCCGAGCAGGGCGGACGGCACCTGTTCGGCGGGCGTGTCGGGGTCGTCACGGCCTGCCGAGCAGGTCACGGCCTGCCGAGCAGGGCGGACGGCACCTGTTCGTTGCCGGCAGATCGCCTTGGGGCGGGGCGTGCCGTCCGGCTCCGATACGCTCAGGCCGTTGACCGAGTGTCCGGCTGAGGGGCGAGATCTTGTCTGATTTGTCCGCTATCGTCAAGGCGTACGACGTCCGGGGCACCGTTCCCGGCCAGTGGGACGAGCGGGCCGCCGAGGCGTTGGGGGCGGCCTTCGCGCAGCTTCTCCGTACCTCCGGAGAGCCGGCCGGGACCGTAGCCGTCGCCCACGACATGCGGGACTCGTCGCCGGGCCTCGCCGCCGCCTTCACCGGGGGGGTCCGGTCCGAGGGGCTCGGCGTGCTCCATCTCGGCCTCGGCAGCACCGACCTGCTCTACTACGCCTCCGGCAGCCTCGGCCTGCCCGGCGCGATGTTCACCGCCAGCCACAATCCGGCCGCCTACAACGGCATCAAGATGTGCCGGTCCGGCGCCAGGCCGATCGGCCAGGACACCGGGCTGGCCGAGCTGCGCGACCGGGCCCAGGCACTGCTGGACAAGGGCGAGACGCGGCCGGCGGACGAGCCGCTGCCGCCGATCGAGCACCGGGACCTGCTGCCCGCGTACGCCGCCCACCTGCGCACCCTGGTCGACCTGACCGGGATCCGGCCGCTCAAGGTGGTGATCGACGCGGGCAACGGCATGGGCGGGCACACCGCTCCAGCCGTGCTCGGCGACGCCGTCCTGCCGGCGCTGCCGCTTTCGATCGTGCCGCTCTACTTCGAACTCGACGGCTCGTTCCCCAACCACGAGGCGAACCCGCTGGACCCGGCGAACCTGGTCGACCTCCAGGCGGCCGTACGCGAGCACCACGCCGACCTCGGGCTTGCCTTCGACGGCGACGCGGATCGCTGCTTCGTGGTCGACGAGCGGGGCGAACCGGTCTCGCCGTCGGCGATCACCGCCCTGGTGGCGGTACGCGAGCTGGCCAAGCATCCCGGCGCGGCGATCATCCACAACCTGATCACGTCGAGTGCGGTGCCGGAGATCGTCCGGGAGCACGGCGGTGAGCCGGTGCGCAGCCGGGTCGGCCACTCGTTCATCAAGGCCGAGATGGCCCGCACCAACGCGGCCTTCGGCGGCGAGCACTCGGCGCACTACTACTTCCGGGACTTCTGGTTCGCCGATACCGGAATGCTCGCCGCGATGCACCTGCTGGCGGCGCTCGGCGAGCAGGGCGGCCCGCTCTCCGACCTGGCCCGGGCGTACCAGCGGTACGCCGCCTCCGGCGAGATCAACTCGACGGTACCCGACCAGCGGGCCAAGGTCGCCGAGGTCCGGTCGGCCTACCCGGACGCCGAGGCCGACGAGCTGGACGGGCTCACCCTGCGCTTCCCCGACGGCGCCTGGGTCAACCTGCGCCCGTCCAACACCGAGCCGCTGCTCCGGCTGAACGTCGAGGCGCCCACCCCGGACCGGATGGTGGCACTCCGCGACGAGGTGCTCGGTCTGGTTCGCCGATAAGATCCATCGCGCTGGTCGGAGACCCGCCGTACCCGACCTACCGCACGAGGAGTGGAAGGAGCCGCACGGTGGCCCTCGACCCGCAGTTGCTGGAGATCCTGGCCTGCCCGGACACCCATCACGCACCGCTGGACTACGATCCGGCGGCGCAGACCCTGACCTGCACCGAGTGCGCGCGGATCTTCGAGGTGCGCGACGACGTGCCGGTGCTGCTGCTGGACGAGGCGCGCGGCGGCCCGGTGGCCGACTCGGACGCGACCCCCGGCGGCACCGCGGACCAGCGATGATGGACGGTACGGCCGGTCTGCGCGGTCGCCCGGTCCCCGACGAGGCGCTGCTCGACGACGTCGCCGCGATGGACAAGAACGACCCCGGTGGGATGCTCCGGCACACCGCCGCGGCCGGTGCTCAGGTGCGGGAGTCCGCCGCGCTGGCCGCCGAGGCCAACCTCGGGGTGCTGGCGGACGAGGGGCGCCCCCGGGCGGTCGTGATCGCCGGCATCGGCACCGCCGCGCGTACCGGTGAGGTGCTGGCCACCGTCGCCGGCCCGCGCTGCCCGGTCCCGGTGATCCAGCACCGCAGTGCCGGGGTGCCCGGCTGGGTGGGCGCGGCGGACGTGGTCATCGCGGTCAGCGCCTCCGGCCGCAGCCCCGAGGCGCTCGGCGCGGCCGAGGCCGCCGCCCGGCGCGGGGCCCGGCTGGTCGCGGTCGGTGCGCCGGACTCGCAGCTCCAGTCGGTGGCCGAGGGCGCCCGGGCGCCGTTCGTCCCGGTGCCCCGCCGGGCGCCGGCCCGGGCCAGCCTCTGGGCGCTCACCGTGCCGGTACTGCTCGCCGCCCGTGCGCTCGGCCTGGTCAAGGTGAACGAGGCGGACCTGGCCGAGACGGCGGCCCGGCTGGACGCGGAGGCCGACCGGTGCCGCCCGTCGGCCGAGTCCTTCGTCAACCCGGCCAAGTCGCTGGCGCTGGGCCTGGCCGGCTCGGTGCCGATCGTCTGGGGTTCGTCGCCGCTGGCCACGGTCGCGGCCCGGCGGTTCGGCGACACCCTCTCGGCGAACGCCCGCTACCCGGTGGTGGCCGGCGCGCTCGGCGAGGCGGGGCGGGGCCGGGTCGGCCTGCTCGACGGCGTGTTCGGCGGCCTCGGCGAGTCCAGCCGGGACATCTTCGCCGATCCGGAGGAGGAGGCGACCGGCACCCGGCTGCGGCTGGTGCTGCTCCGCGACGGCGGCCTGAACGCCGACGAGGACACCGACGAGCCGCTGGTGGTGGAGGAGCGGCGGGCCGAGGCCGTGCAGACCCTCGCCGAGCGGCGCGGGGTGCGCTGCGACGTGGTGACCGCCGAGGGCGGATCGGCGCTGGAGCGGCTCGCCTCGCTGACCGCGGTGCCCGACTTCGCCTCGATCTACCTGGCGCTGGCGCACGGCCTGGACCCGATGGCCGTACCGGCGATCACCGAGATGAAGGAGCTGTCGAACCCGTGACCGAGCAGATCACCCGGGCTGGTGCCACCGTGGCCCAGGCTCCGGCCGACGCGGCGGAGGACCGGTCGTGAGCGCGAGTGGCGGCACAAAGGCGATCGTCGCGGCCCTGCTGGCCAACCTGGGCATCGCGGTCACCAAGTTCGTCGCGTTCGGGCTGAGCGGCTCGTCGTCGATGCTCGCCGAGTCGATCCACTCGGTGGCCGACTCCGGCAACCAGGCGCTGCTGCTGCTCGGCGGGCGCCGAGCGCGGCGCCGGGCCACCCCGCAACACCCCTTCGGGTACGGCCGCGAGCGCTACATCTACGCGTTCATCGTCTCCATCGTGCTGTTCAGCGTCGGTGGCCTCTTCGCGCTCTACGAGGCGTACCACAAGTGGCACGAGCAGCGGGAGCACGGTCCGTACGGCATCGAGAGCTGGCAGTGGTTGCCGGTGGTCGTACTGGTGGTCGCGATCATCCTGGAGTCGTTCTCGTTCCGGACCGCGATCGTCGAGTCGAACGCGATCCGGGGCAAGGCGTCCTGGCGGGAGTTCGTCCGCCGGGCGAAGGCCCCGGAGCTGCCGGTGGTGCTGCTGGAGGACCTGGGCGCGCTGCTCGGCCTGGTCTTCGCCCTGATCGGCGTCTCGATGACCCTGATCACCGACAACGGCTACTGGGACGCGGCCGGCACCGCGGCGATCGGCATCCTGCTGGTGGCCATCGCGGTCATCCTGGCGCTGGAGACCAAGAGCCTGCTGGTCGGCGAGGGCGCCAGCGCGGAGGACGTCCAGCGGATCGAGCAGGCGATCACCTCGGGTTCCGAGGTCGAGCGGATCATCCACATGAAGACCCTGCACCTGGGCCCGGAGGAGCTGCTGGTCGCGGCGAAGGTCGCGGTGCGGCCGTACGCCACGGCGGCCGAGCTGGCCGAGGGGATCAACTCGGTCGAGGCGCGGATCCGCAACTCCGTACCGATCGCCCGGGTGATCTACCTGGAGCCGGACATCTACCGCAACGCGGAGCAGCCCCCGGACGGGGTACCGGAACTCAAGGGGGCCTGAGCAGTGGAGCCGCTGCACGGTCGGATCCGCGACTACGCATGGGGGTCGCGGACCGTCCTCGCCCAGTTGCAGGGCCGTCCGGTGCCGAGCGAGGGTCCGGAGGCGGAGCTGTGGCTGGGCGCCCACCCCGGCGACCCGAGCACACTGCACCGGGGCGGGGCACCGCTGAGTCTGGTCGACGCGTTCGCCGAGGATCCGGGGCGCTGGCTCGGCGCCGAGGTGATCGACCGGTTCGGCCAGCGGCTGCCGTTCCTGCTCAAGGTGCTGGCCCCGGAGGCGCCGCTGTCGTTGCAGGCGCACCCGGACGCCGAGCAGGCCCGGGCCGGGTACGCGGCCGAGACGACCGACCCCGAGCTGACCCACCGCAACTACGTCGACCCGTACCACAAGCCGGAGATGCTTGTCGCGGTCTCGCCGTTCCAGGCGCTGTGCGGGTTCCGCGATCCGAAGAACTCGGCGGACCTGCTCGACGCGTTCGGGCTGGCCGGGCTCGATCCGGTGGTCGCCGCGCTGCGGACCGGCCCGGACGGACTGCCGGACGCGGTGCGTACCCTGCTCACCTGGCCGTCGTCGGAGCGGGCCGCGCTGGTCGCGGCGGTGGTCGCGGCGGAGGTCGGCGAGCAGTTCGCCGCCTCGGCCGAGCTGGCCCGCGAGCTGGCCCGCCGCTATCCGGCGGATCCGGGCGTGCTGGTCGCGCTGCTGCTCAACCACGTCAGCCTGGCTCCGGGCGAGGCGATCTGGATGCCGGCCGGCAACCTGCACGCCTACCTCTACGGTGCCGGGGTGGAGATCCTGGCGGCCAGCGACAATGTGCTGCGCGGCGGGCTGACCCCGAAGCACGTGGACGTGCGCGAACTGCTGCGGGTGCTCCGCTTCGAGGTGCTCGCCGACCCGGTGGTCAGTCCGGTTCCGGTGGCTCCCGGCGTGGTCACCTGGCCGGTGCCGGTGGACGACTTCGCCCTGCACGGCGTACGCCTCGACGAGCGGGTCGGGTCGGCCCGGCTCGAACTCCGGGGCCCCCGGATCGCGCTCTGCCTGGCCGGCGAGGTCACCGTGGCGGACGGCGCCGGGTCGGCGCTGCTCGGGCCCGGCGCGGCGGCGATCGGCCGGGCCGACGGCGGTCCGCTGACCGTCAGCGGCGACGGGGAACTCTACGTCGCCTCGGTCGGGCTTTCCTGAGCCCTGCCGGCCGCTCGTCGGTCGGCCCACATACGAGTCCCCGCAAAACGGAAATTTGCGGATCGACTTGACACCAATCTTGCTCGGTGTGACGCTATGAGTACGCAGCGTTATCGCGACGCAGGTCCGAGACACGCGCGGGGGAACCAAACCGGGGGGATGCGCGGGGCGGCCGGAGACTGGGTGGAAGTCTGCCCGGGACCGACCGCCCCGCGCGCTGTCCGCCGTCACCGGAGGATGTCCCGCCCGGTTCGGGCCGCCGTCGACCGACCCGTACTGTCCGGATTGCGACCCGACCGGAGTCCGCCGCGGTACGGCCGGGGCGTAACGTGGAGGGTCGCGCCGCAGACCGTACGACAGGAGTCTTCATGACCAGCACTCTCCCGGCACCCGCGGGTGGTTCGTCCGCCGCGCCCCGGCCCGGCACTGTCGCCGAGGGCGACTACAAGGTGGCGGACCTCTCCCTTGCCGAGTTCGGGCGCAAGGAGATCCGACTCGCCGAGCACGAGATGCCCGGCCTGATGTCGATCCGTCGCGAATACGCCGCCGAGCAGCCGCTGCGCGGTGCCCGGATCACCGGCTCGCTGCACATGACGATCCAGACCGCGGTGCTCATCGAGACCCTGGTGGCGCTCGGCGCCCAGGTCCGGTGGGCCTCGTGCAACATCTTCTCCACCCAGGACCACGCGGCCGCCGCCATCGTGGTCGGGCCGGACGGCACTCCCGACGCCCCGTCCGGGGTACCGGTCTACGCCTGGAAGGGCGAGTCGCTCGAAGAGTACTGGTGGTGCACCGAGCAGGTGCTGCTCTGGCCGGACGGCCAGGGGCCGAACATGATCCTCGACGACGGTGGCGACGCCACCCTGCTGGTGCACCGGGGCGCCCAGTTCGAGGGCGCCGGTGCGGTGCCTCCGGTGGAGAGCGCCGACTCCGAGGAGTACGCGGTCATCCTCGACCTGCTGCACCGCTCGCTCGCCGAGGACGACCGGCGCTGGACCCGGGTCGCCGCCGGCATCAAGGGCGTGACCGAGGAGACCACCACCGGCGTGCACCGGCTCTACGAGATGCAGCAGAACGGCACGCTGCTCTTCCCGGCCATCAACGTCAACGACTCGGTGACCAAGAGCAAGTTCGACAACAAGTACGGCTGCCGCCACTCGCTGATCGACGGCATCAACCGGGCCACCGACGTGCTGATCGGCGGCAAGACCGCGGTCGTGCTCGGCTACGGCGACGTCGGCAAGGGTTGCGCCGAGTCGCTGCGCGGCCAGGGCGCCCGGGTCATCGTCACCGAGGTCGACCCGATCTGCGCGCTCCAGGCCGCGATGGACGGCTACCAGGTCTCCACCCTGGACGACGTGGTGGAGACCGCCGACATCTTCATCACCGCGACCGGCTGCTTCGACGTCATCCGCAACGACCACATGGCCCGGATGAAGCACCAGGCGATCGTCGGCAACATCGGCCACTTCGACAACGAGATCGACATGGCCGGGCTGGCCAAGCGCTCCGACGTGCAGCGGATCAACATCAAGCCGCAGGTGGACGTCTGGCAGTTCGACGACGGCCACTCGATCATCGTGCTCTCCGAGGGCCGGCTGCTGAACCTCGGCAACGCCACCGGGCACCCGAGCTTCGTGATGTCGAACTCGTTCGCCAACCAGACGATCGCGCAGATCGAACTCTTCACCAAGACGGAGGAGTACCCGGTCGGCGTCTACACCCTGCCGAAGCACCTGGACGAGAAGGTCGCCCGGCTGCACCTGGACGCGCTCGGCGCCAAGCTGACCGAGCTGACCAAGGAGCAGGCCGGCTACCTCGGCATCCCGGTGGAGGGCCCGTACAAGCCGGAGCACTACCGCTACTGAGCACCGACCGTCGAGCCCGGGCCGGCAGCCTGCCGGTCCGGGCTCGTTCGTTCGGCCGGTCGGGCCGGGTCACCCGCGCCGGGGCCGGACCCAGGTCCACACGCAGTAGCCGAGCCAGGCGATCGCGACCGCCGTGGCGAGCGGCCGGAGCCGCAGCGCGTTCAGCGCGATCACCACCGCCAGGACCAGCAGCCAGGGCAGGAACGCCTTCACCGGGCCGACCCGTTCGGCGTGCCGGAACCGGTGGCCACCACGGCCTGCGCCATCGCGGGCTGCGGCACCGCTGACTGTGCCAGCGCCGGGGCCGCCGGCCGGACCGGCGCGAACCCCGGAACCTCGACGGCCGGCGCGGCGAGTTCCGGCCAGAGGGTCGAGGTCACCGATCGGGTACCCACCAGCCGTTGCCGGGCCCGCATGTGCCGCTCGGCCAGTACGGCGGCCAGGTAGGCCCATTCGGGCAGCCCCGGTGGGGGCGGTGGGGAGGTCACTGCCGCCACCTCCGCCCAGAGTGACCGGGTCAGCCGCCGCCGGGCGTCCCGGGTCAGCGTCGAGGTGCGACTGAGCAGTTGGCGTACGGCCAGCGCCAGGCCGTCGTCCAGCCGGGTCAGGTCCAGGGCGGCCGCCCAGCCGGCCAGCGGCGGGACCATGGTCGGGACGTAGCCGGTGCCGGCCGGACTCCGGTCGTGGATGACCAGGGTGCCGGCGGCCAGGTCGCCGAGCCGCCGTCCCCGGGGGTCGGTGAGCATCACGGTCACCCCCACCGCCCAGGTCAGCAGCGGCAGTACCAGACCGGGCCACTCCACCGCCACGCCGACCAGGCTGCGGGTCAGCGCCTGCCGGAAACCGACCCGGCCGCCGTCGGCGCGTACCACCCGCAGCCCGACGGCGAGCTTGCCGACCGTACGACCGGAGTTGAGGGTCTCGCATGCCACCGGATAGCCGACGAGGATCAGCACCACGCCGACGGTCTGCAACCCGCGCAGGGCCGCCCCGTCCAGGAGGCCGGGGCCGACCAACGAGCTGAGCAGGATCCCCGCGCAGCTCAGCAGGATCACCGCCAGGGTGATCTGCACCAGGACGTCGACGAGCAGCGCCAGCACCCGGGAACCGAGCCGCGCGGCCCGGATGTCCAGCTCGACCGCTTCCCCGCTGACCAGTCCGGCGTCCGCGCCGTACCCGCCGGGCGGCGCCGGCCGGCCCGGTACGGACCTCGGTGTTTGCGCTGTCACGTGGACAGTGAACACTATGCTCGCGAACCCTGGGGGACTGAGTTGGATCTCGACGCGTACGCGGCGGAACACGACCGGGAATGGCGGCGGCTGGCCGAGCTGACCGGGCGGTACCGGCTCGGCGCCGACGAGGCCGACGAGCTGATCGCGCTCTACCAGCGGGTCACCACGCACCTGTCGGTGGTACGCAGCCGGTCGCCCGATCCGGTGCTGGTCGCCCGGCTCTCCCAACTGGTGCTGGCCGCCCGGGGCCGGCTCGCCGGCCGGTCCGGTTTCTCCTGGGCCGCCGTCGGCCGCTTCTTCTCCACCGGCTTTCCGCTGGCGGTCTACCGGGCCTGGCCGTGGTGGACGGCGGTCGGCGTCGGGTTCGTCCTGGTCGCGGGCTTTCTGATGTACTGGACCGCCGCGCATCCGGAGACCGCCGCTGCGCTGATCGGCGAGGAGGCGGCGGCCGAGGCGTTCGAGGCCCGGTTCGTCGGCTACTACAGCGAATACTCGGCACCGAGCTTCGCCTTCCAGTTGTGGACCCACAACGCCTGGATCGCCGCCCGCTGCCTCGCCTCCGGCATCCTGGTGCTGCCGGTGCTCTACCTGCTCTGGCAGAACGCCCTCAACATCGGCGTGACCGGTGGGGTGCTCGCCGCCTACGACCGTACCGACGTCTTCTTCAGCATGATCACACCGCACGGCCTGCTGGAGCTGACCGGCATCTTCGTGGCGGCCGGTGTCGGCCTGCGGATCGGCTGGGCGTGGATCGCGCCGCCGCCCGACCTGACCCGGGGCCAGGCGGTGGCCCGGGCCGGCCGCTCCGGCGTCCTGGTCGCGGTCGGCCTGGTGGGGCTCTTCGCGGTCGCCGGCCTCATCGAGGCGTTCGTCACCCCGGCGGCGGTACCCACCGGGGTCCGGGTCGGGATCGGCGTGCTCGCCTGGCTCGGTTTCCTCGGGTACGTCTGCTACTTCGGCCGCCGCGCGGCCAACGCCACCCAGGAAACCATCCGGGCCTGACCCGGTCGGGCGGACTGGAGCCGAGACGGGGCGGCACTGGGCTCGGCCATCTGGCTGGTGCTGGGGCGACCAGCGCCTGGAGCGGGGCCGGCGGGCCGGAGCTGAGGCGGAATGGCGGGCCGGAGAGGCGGAGCTGACCGGGCGGACCGGGTAAGAGACCCATGGCCCTACCAGGAAGCGTCCGGGGAGCTGTCACGATCCGCTCGCCTGCTCCTCTGCGATCTCCTTAGCTTCGGCGAGCAGATTGTCTATATCCTCGTCGGTCAGGTCTTCGTTAGCGAGGATCTTGTACGTTGCAAGGGTTTGGATACGGCCCATTGCTTCTGGCGCCACATTGAGCTGTACCGACTCATCGAAGACCGCTCTGATCAGTGACTCTGCGCTTGGTGCGTCGATCGGGGACGCGTCATCAACCGTCTCGGCGCGGAGGTCGGCGACGAATCGGATCACCTTGGCTTCGTCGTACTTGCCCTGGAAACGTCGTTCGACGGCGAGGAAGAAGAGTGCGCTGAGGAAGGGGGGCCAGCCGTCCCAGCCCTCGGCATCAAGCTTCTCTTCGTATCGATCGTTGGCCTCGAAGTCTTTCCGAATCAGGGTCCGAGCGAATTCGATGACATCACTCTTGATCGCCATCTTGCTTCCTTCTGTTGAGCCGTTTCTTGATGTAGTCGATGCCAGCCCGGCCGACCAAGGCCGCCCCGAGGGCAGTGACGACGAGTGCGGCGACCGCCTCGTGTGCGGGCGGGGAATGTGCAGGAGCGGGCTTCGAGGGGGCGGTGGTGGCTGTCGACGAAGGGGCACTGCCAGTAGGCGGGCGCTCGCCCTTGATCTGCTTCAAGGCGATCTTGGTGCCTTCCTCAACCGCTTTCGCGGTCTCGGTGGCGCCATCCTTGATATCATCGGCCCGGGATGCCGCGCGGTCCAAAAAGCCGGTTGCCCGCCTGCGTCGGGCCATCGCATCCGAAACCACCCGTTCGCCCTCCGGAATTGCCTCGGGCGCCGATGAGCGCGGTGGCACGGTTCCGGGTGCGATGATATTTATGTACGTGCTGAAGTGCTCGGCAGCCTCCGACAACAGTCGTGCAGTCTTGCCGGCTTTCTCGGCGGCGGTCCGGGAATCCGCAACCGCCTTACGCATCAACTGGTCTGCGGTGCCTTGAGACACCTCGGTGTACGCGGCTCGGGCCTGCTCGGCTTCCTTTTGAGCGCGGGCGGCGCCTACGGCAGCCTCGTCGATGATCCCCAGGACGGTGCGAAACCGGGCGACGACATCCCCCATGGATACATTGGCCATCAGAGCTTGGACCCGTATTCCTCGGCGGCAGATGCGCCAGAGTGGAGCAGGCCGGCGACCCGAGACGCCTCTTTCATCGCCTCCTTGAGCTTGCCCAGACCCTCTTCGGTCTCGGGATGGGCACTATCGTGGGTTGTCGCGGCGGCCGATGTGTGAGCCTGCTCGATCCGGGCCTGCACTTCCTGGATAAGCTCGATGCCATCCTTGGCAGCCTTGCCACCTTGGTTGATGGTCGCTCTGACCTGCCGAATGTCCACGGGAGCTTCGTCAGACGCTGATCAGCCGAGGACGCCGACGTATTCGCGGGCGGCGGCTGCACTGCCCTGGATGGACGTGGCTGCCTCGGCGAGGCGCTGCTTGCTCTGCTCGGCGCGCTGGATCGCTTCGGCGATCTTGGGGTGGTTGGTGCCGGCGGCCACAACTCTGAGTCGGTTGAGCACCTGTTCGGTGTGCTCGGCGGCTGAGCGGATCTGGTTGAGTGTGGCGTTGCCCTGCTCGGCGGCCAGAAGCAGCGCTGCTTTGACTTCCTCGATGCTGGCCATACGATTCTCCCCGATTGCCGACTGCCGTCCGGATAAGTCACGACGCAGCGCCGACGTAGCCAGTCCTACGCCATCACACCTGCGTGGCCGACCGAACACTATCCGAGAGCATCGAGGAGTGCAGCCCTGCCCGGTGCTTCCTTCGTGGACTACCGCCCGGCCTGCTCCGGCTTCGCTACGAAGACGCCCTTGCCCTGGTGCCCGTAGACGAGCCCTTCGGCCTTCAAAATGACGATCGCCATGTGGACGGCGTTGTTGCCCACGCCGTACTTGGCTTGGAGTTGCGCGGTCGAGGGCAGCTTGTCACCGGGACCGAGCACACCAGACTTGATCTGGTCGCGCAGGTCATCGGCGACACGCTGGTAGTTCGGCGTGACCATGTGTGCGTCTCCCTAGGTAGCACGCCGATTCGATCACGCAAGCTCGCTGGCTTCAACTACTTGCACTTATCGCGGTAACCGCGATAAGTTCTCCTGCGAGTGATCCCTAGGTAGCACTTTGTGATCACCATCCACCGGGGCGGCCAGCTTGTATGGGTTGTCCGTCCCGGCCCCGGGTCACGCCCTGCTGGCGTACGGCGCCTCCGGCTGCGTCGGTGGGGCGGGGTGGCGCCGGCCTGACAGCAACAGGGGATCCGGGCCGGTGTCACCCATCCACGTCCTGTTCCTGCTCCGGAAAGGTTGGTGGTGTCGTGTGGGTTCTCCCTCGGCGGCTGTTCCGGCGTGACCGGAGGCCGCCCCGGCGACTCGGCCGGTCGTACCGGTCGGCGGCGTATCGGCCGCTCCTGCCGTCGCAGGTCAGGTTGCGCCGGTTCACCCCGGTCGGCTTGACCGGGCGGGGAGTCGACCCGGTCGAGGTGACAGCCTTCCTCGACCAGGTCGCCAGTGACCTGGCCAGGGCCTACAACGAACTGGCGACCGTGCGGGAGCAGAATGCCCGGATCAAGGACGCGTTGCGGCGGTGGCAGTCCCGGCAGGTGACGACGGCCCACGAGCTGGCGGATCGCTGATGGCCGATCGTTACGTCGTACACGTGCCCTTCACGGCGCCGGACCCGGACGCTGCCCGGCAGGCGGCCCGGATGCTGGCCCGGACTCTCGGCCGGCTGCCGCAGGTCGACCAGGCCGAGGCGACCGTCTCGGCCGAGGACGACCAGGCGGTGCAGTCCCGGCTCTTCTGCGACCGGCTCCTCGCCGCCGGCAGGCGCTGTGCGCTGCGCGCCGAACACGAGGTGCCGTGCGCGGGTGTGGAGCTGGACCGATGACCGGGGAGGTCGATCGCGACGCCGGAACCGGGTCTCCCGATCCCGACAGCGGTCCGCCGGTGTTGGACTGCCCCGCCTGTGACCGGCTCACCTTCACCCTCGCCGCCTGCCCCTGCACCAGCGGCGGTGACCGGATGCTCGTTGACGTCGGGCAGTGGGGGAACGGGGAGGCATACAGGGACTGCCAGCTCTGTCAGGGAGTCGGCACAATGCCGCAACCCTGCCACCGCTGCCGGCAGGCCGGGCGGCTGCGCGCCCAACTCGTCCTGACCATGGCGAATGTCGACACCGGGGCGGTGGCCTCGGCGAACGTCGTACCCGGAGTGGTGGAACCGGCGCGGTGGCCGGGCGACGGCGGAAGCTGGCATCTGCCGCTGACGTCGCTGCTGCGCGAACTGGCTGCCGCCGTCGGCGCCGGCTCCTGGACCGAGGCGCGCAACCCGCCCGGGTCCCCGGACGGGCCGCTGCTGCTGCCGTCCCGCTGGCGCCCGGACCTGCCGCCGGAGACCCGGGCCGCGCTGGAGGCGGAGGCGATCGCGTCGCACTGTCACGACGCCTGGCAGTTTTTCCTCGGCCGCACCGTCGCCGAGTCACCGCCCGAGCCCGCCCGCGACCTGGCCCGGCGCTGCCGGCTCGCCGACCTGCTCCGCCTCGACCTGGTGCTGGAGGCCCGCCGCCGCCACGCCGCCGCCGACCTCACCTGGCATCTCCGCTACGAGGTGCCGGGCGGGCCGGTCCCGACCGGCGGGTGCGGCGGCGCAGACGATCTGGCCGGGGCGATCGTCGCCACCGGCGACCTCGACGCGTTCTACGACCTTCAGGCGCGCGGCCGGACCGCCCCGGCCCACCACGTCACCGTTGGCGACCGGCCGCCGGCCGACCCCCCAGCCGTCGACCTGGACCAGATCGAACGGCGGATGCTCGCCGACTGCACCGACCTGCACACCGGCGCCCCGACCGCCGGGGCGCAAGCCATCTGGCGGGATGGCCGCTGGTGGCACACCAGTCTGCGGATCACCGACACCGCC
This sequence comes from Plantactinospora sp. KLBMP9567, assembly GCF_033446045.1. Taxonomy (NCBI): domain Bacteria; kingdom Bacillati; phylum Actinomycetota; class Actinomycetes; order Micromonosporales; family Micromonosporaceae; genus Plantactinospora; species Plantactinospora sp. KLBMP9567. Next base: position 44,331 of record NZ_JAWQRR010000055.1, read on the forward strand.
GAGATGTTCAGCGAACGGGACACCGGGCAGATCTACCGCTACGAGACCAGCATTCTGCGGCGCGGTTGGCAGCCGCCGGCACCGTCGTGGCAGGGATCACCCGTCCCGTACGTCGACTGCCCCAACTGCGATCCGCACAGTCGGCTCCGCCGCTGCGACTGTGTCCTGTTCACCGGGCGGGCCGACCCGGACTGCCCGAAGTGCTCCGGCGCCGGTCGCAGCCCGTCGGCGCTGCCCTGTGACACCTGCCGGGACAGCCACCGCCTCTATTGGGGCCTGACCGTCACGCTCACCGACCTGGCCGGCCGGGTCGTCCACCTGCACTGGCAGGTCTACCGGCACGGCTGGCGGGCCGACGACCTCACCTGGCACGGCGACGAGCACGCCTGGCGGGCCGGTGAGCAGGGCTGGCGTGCCGGCGGCCAGCTCTCGGCGCCGCACGTGGCGGCCCAACCCGGCGGGAAGCCGGTGCACCAGCTCCCCGACCCGTTCCGGCTGGCGACCTGGGCCGGCTTCTTCGGGGTACGTCCGGACGACCTCACCGAACTCGACGGTGGCGGCGAAGTCCACCACGACCTGCGCAAGGGCATCGTTACCCTGCCGCACCCCGACGCCGACCCGCTCACCGAATACCTGCACCAGGCGTCCCGGGGCCAGCCCGGCGCCCGGCTGTTCGTGCTGGCCCGCCGGCCCGACGTGCCATCCCTGGCCCACCTGGTCCGGCTCGTCCTCGGACTACGCCTCACCGTCACGGTCACCCTCGTCGACCACATCGACAATGCCGGAGACCTCCGGCTCGTCCAGGGCGAAGGCTGGGACGTCGACGTCGAGCCGCCGGGGCTGCCGGTCGCCCCGGACACGCTGCCCGCCCGGCCCACCCCAGAGGCCGCCATCGCCCGCTGCCTCGAATTCCTCGACCTTGCCGTGGCCCGTCGCGTCCCCGACGACCCCACCCAGCCCATCCCGGTGCCGCAGACCCCGACCCCGTTTGTCGTCGACGATCCCGCACCGCTGATCCGCCGGCTCGCCCGGCACCACGCCGGTCAGCCGGTCGCCGTGCACTACGACGGCCGCGCCTGCCGACTCCTGCTGTGCGAGCGCGACGGCGTCCGCCAGCTCTGCACCGCGCCGACCCTCCCGGCCGCCCTCACCGCCCTCGGCATCGACGGGAGCTGATTTCGCTCCGCTTGAGAGATCCCCTGGCCGCGCCCAGGCCGTCCGGGAAAGGCGGGCCGACCTTCCTCAGAGCTGGCCGAGGGCCTTGAGCCGGAGGTAGGTGTCGGTGACCATCGGCGCCAGCCGGTCGGCCGGGGCGTCGACCACGGTCACCCCGTGCCGGGCCAGCGCCGCGCGTACCCGGTCCCGGTCGGCCAGCGCCCGCCAGGCCGCGGCCGCCGCGTACGCGTCCTGCACCGTTTCCGGGGCGCGGGTGGTGAGATCGGTCAGCATCGGGTCGTGCACCGATGCCACGATCACCCGGTGCCGGGTCGCCAGCCGGGGCAGCACCGGCAGCAGTCCCTCGCCGAGGGCGCCCGGCTCCAGGGCGGTGAAGAGCACCACCACGGAGCGTCGGCGCTCCCGCCGGAGGATCTCTCCGGCGACCAGTTCGAAGTCGGTCTCCACCAGGGCCGGCTGGAGCGGGGCGAGCGCGTCGACCATCCGGGCCAGCAGCGTCGACTGGGCGCCGCCGGTCAGCGCGAGCCGGACGGCGCTGTCCACGGCCAGCAGGTCGACCCGGTCACCGGCCCGGGCGGCCAGCGCGGCCAGCAGCAGGGCGGCGTCGATGGCGGCGTCCAGCCGGGGCTCGTCGCCGACCCGTACCGCCGAGGTGCGTCCGGTGTCGAGTACGCAGACCACCCGCCGGTCGCGCTCCGGGCGCCAGGTCCGGACCAGTACGTCGGCCCGCCGGGCACTGGCCCGCCAGTCGACCGAGCGCACGTCGTCGCCGACCACGTACTCGCGCAGGGTGTCGAACTCGGTGCCCTGGCCCCGGCCCCGGGCCACCTCGGTGCCGTCGATGACCCGCAACCGGGCCAGCTTCTCCGGCAGGTGCCGGCGGGACTCGAACCGGGGCAGCACCCGCAGGGTCCACGGTGGCGTCGCCGGCCGTTCCCTCCGCTGCCGGAACGCCAGCCCCAACGGTCCGTACGAGCGCAGGGTCAGCCGCAGCGCCGGCCGGTCGCCACGCCGGGTCGGGGTCAGCCGGCTGGGCAGTTCCACCCGGGCACCTGGCTCGACGCGTACCGTCGGGGCGCCGGGGAAGTCGAACCGGGCCCCGGCCGACGGCACCCAGGCGTCCCGGACCAGCCCGCGCAGCGGCCGGCCCGAGGTGTTGTGCAGCCGCACCGAGACGGTGGCGGTGTCGCCGAGCCGGACCCCCCGGTCACCGTCCCGGCTCGCCTCGATCGCGCCCGGCGGGGCGGCCAGCCGCCAGTCCAGTACGGTCAGCGCCAGCACCAGCCCGGACATCAGCACCACGCCCAGCCACGGCGCGGGCCAGAGCGGCAGGGTCAGCGCGCCCGCACCGAGCAGGATCGCCGCCCGTCCCGTCATCGTGGCGTCGGCACGGTGCCGAGCACCGCGTCCAGCACCGACCGGGTGGTGACGCCCTCGAGTTCGGCCTCCGGCCGCAGCCGCAGCCGGTGCCGCAGCGTCGGCCGGGCGATCGCCTTGACGTCGTCCGGGGTGACGTGGTCGCGCCCGGCCAGCCAGGCCCAGGCCTTCGCGGTGACCAGCAGCGCGATGGCGCCCCGGGGCGAGGCGCCGAGTTCCAGCGCGGGCGCCGTCCGGGTGGCCCGGCACAGGTCCACGATGTAGCCGAGCACACTCTCGGCGACGCCGACCCGGCTGACCGCCGTCCGGGCCTGCGCCAGGTCGGCCGGGCTGGCCACCGGGCGTACCCCGGCGGCGGTCAGCTCGCGCGGGTCGAAGCCGGCGTGGTGCGCCCGGAGTACGCCCAACTCCTCGTCCCGGTTCGGCAGCGGCATCGTCAGGTGCAGCAGGAACCGGTCGAGCTGCGCCTCGGGCAGCGGATAGGTGCCTTCGTACTCGACCGGGTTCTGGGTGGCGGCCACGATGAACGGGTCCGGCAGCGGGCGCCGGTTTCCCTCCACCGAGACCTGCCGCTCCTCCATCACCTCCAGCAGCGCGGCCTGGGTCTTCGGCGGCGTCCGGTTGATCTCGTCGGCGAGCAGCAGGTTGGTGAAGACCGGCCCCTCCCGGAAGGTGAAGGCGGCGGTGCGCGGGTCGAAGATGAGCGAGCCGGTGACGTCGCCGGGCATCAGGTCGGGGGTGAACTGGAGCCGCTTGGAGTCCAGGTCGAGGGCGGCCGCGATGGTCCGCACCAGCAGGGTCTTGGCCACCCCCGGTACGCCCTCCAGCAGCACGTGCCCCCGGCAGAGCAGGGCGATCACCATCCCGGTGACGACGGCGTCCTGCCCGACGACCGCCTTGGCGACCTCGGTCCGCAGCCGGTGCAGGGCGGCGCGCGCCTCGTCGGCCTCCACCGGGGTGCCGGCCTGGGCCGGCACGGGGTACGGCGCGGCGGCGTAGCGCGGGTCGGTGGTTCCGGCGGATCGGGTCACCAGGCTTCTCCTTCGCTGGGGCGGTCGTGCCGGGGCTGGCCGGGCGGGGTGGTGCCGGGGGAGGCGGCCAGGTCGTCGAGCGCCCGGGCCAGGTCGAGCAACTCCTGGTTGCTCTCCGGGGCCGGCCCGTAGAGCAGGTCGTGCACCTCGGCGGCGCCCCGACCGGTACGCGCCGCCACGGCGGCGGCCAGCTCGTCCGGCCCGGCGTCGGACGGTACGCCGCGGGACTGGGTCAGCCGGTGCAGCGCCGCCGCCCGCAACGTCCCGGCCGCCGGCCCGTACGCCCGGGCCCGCTGGTAGAGCCGGCCGCGGCCCAGCACCGTCTCGGCGGACGGGACGGTCACCGGCAGCGGCTCGGCGACCGGTGGGCCGAGCCGGCGGGCCCGCCAGAGCACCACCAGCAGCAGGGCCAGGGCAAGCTGCGCCAGCAGGGCCCAGAACCAGGGCGGGAAGGCGTCCCAGAGCGGATTGCGCCGCTCGGGCGGGGCCGCCTGGTCGTCCTGCCCGGGCCCCGGCTGCGGCCGGCCCTCGTACTCCCGGGTGCCGTCGCCCTCCTCGGGCTCGCCGTCGGAGTACGTCCCGGCGTCGTCGGGCGTCGATGTCCACGGTTCCAGTTCGCCGTCGCGGTGGTACGGCGGTGGTGGCTCCGGTCCGGCCAGGTCGAGCCAGACGACCCGGTCGTGGGTGCCGAGCAGCCCGGTGGCCAGCGCGGCGTTGCCCCGTTCGGCTATCCGGTCGTTCCGGAACGGGTCGCTGGCGCCGATCACGACGACCTCGCTGCCGCGCCGCTCCGTCCGGACCAGCCCGGCCGAGTAGCAGTAGTCGGTGCTGTCGTCCAGCTCGGGCGGGCTGGCGTACCGCTGCAGCAGTGCGGCGGCCCGCCCGGCCCTCGTTGCCTCGGGCAGTGCGCAGGGCCGGCCGTCGGCGTCGGCCTCGACCGCACCGGCGGCCCACCGCCGGCCGGCGACGGTCAGCGGCAGCTCGGCGGCGTCCAGCACCCGCTGCGGCGGGTCGACCAGCACCACCCGGGCGCGGTCGGCGGGCTCGGCGAGGTACGGCAGGTACAGCGGATGCACCAGCCCCGGCGAGGGGACGAAGAGGGTGAACCCCCGGCTGGTCGCCTGGATCAGGGCCTGGCGGGTACTGGTGAACCGTTCGACGGTGACGCCCTCGGCGCGCAGCCGGTCGGCGAGCCGGCTCCCGCCCTCGTCGTCGGCGTTGACCGGGGAGAGGAAGCCGGGTGAGCCGGGGCCGGGCTGGTCGACCGCCCGGGTGATCCCGGTGACGACGAGCAGCACGGCGACGACACCGAGCGGGATCGCGATCCGGTGCCATCGACGCCGTCGGCGGGTACGCGCCTTTCCCGGAGCCGGCGATCTGTCCGATGTGGACGCCCCGGCGCCGCGGCCCCGCTCGTCGGCCGGTGCGGGCGTTTCCGGTGCGGGCGTTTCCGGTGCGGGCGGGTCCGGGGCAGCGGTCATCTGCGGGCCGTCCCGTTCTGACTCGTCTCCCGGGCCATCGGGTCGTGGCTCATCTCCGGATGATCGCGTCCTGGCCCCTCTCCGGGCCATCCCGTCGTCGGTGCCGGACGGTCTCCGTCGGCGAGGGCCCGGCCCACGGCGAGGGTCCGGCCCAGTTCCGTGGCGAGCACGCGCATCCGGTCGTCGTGCTCGCGCCGGGCGGGACGCTCGGCGTACCAGAGGTCGGAGAAGACCCGGCCGGCCTCGGAGAGCGGGCGGTCCACCTCGGGACGCTTCCCGGCGGCCGCCGCCGCGAGTTCGGTGACGGTGAGCCCCGGCCGGTGCTCCAGCACCCCGCGGTCGACCAGTTCCCGGACCATCCCCCGGAACCGCTCGCGGGCCGCCTCGGCGTACCGGCCCTCGGCGGCCAACCGGTCGGCGAGGGCGACCAGCGTCCCGGCCGGTAGGTCCGGCAGCTCCGGATCCTCGGCCGCCGTCTCCGGTTCGGGCTCGGGGGCCGGCGCAGGACGGGGTTGCCGCCGTCGCCGCCACCGGTACAGGCGCCAGCGCGGCAGCCGGCGGGGCACCCAGGCCGGGTAGTGGAACCAGCCGAGCGCGACCAGCACGGCGGCCAGCACCAGGAGCAGCGCGACCAGGGAGAGCGGCAGGCGGTCGCCGAGCGCGGCCGTCGTCTCGGTCCACCAGCGGCTGAAGCTCACCGTCGGCCCGCCATCGGGGTGAGCACCGGCGCTCCGGTCTGGCGGGCCCGGTTGACGACGATGTCCAGCCCTTCGGTGCGGATCCTCGCCTCCAGGTAGACCACCGCGTCGACACAGGCGAGCGCGGGATAGGCGACGCTGTTGACCAGCACCCAGACCGCGATGCCGACCGGCAGTTGCCACTCCGGCGCGAGCAGTCCGGCCGAGTTCAGGCCGGTGACGGCCCCGACGGCGAGCCCGATCCGCAACAGCCACCAGACGAGATAGCCGAGCAGCCGTACCGCCGCGGCGCGGCCGCTGGTGCGCAGGGCGAGCGTGGCGGAGCGCCACAGCGCCCGGAACGGCCCGAACCGGTCCAGCACGATCGCCGGGGCCACGGAGCCGAGCAGTGCGAACCCGACCGCCCAGAGCGGCATGACCAGGGACGCGACGAACATCACCGCCCCGGCCAGCAGGGCGACGAGCAGCGTCGCCGGGAGCCGGGCACCGCCCGGGCGCAGCAGCCGGCGGACCGGGGCGGCGGGATCGAGCAGGACCGTACCGGCCGCCCGGGCGGTCAGGTTGCCGAGCAGCGCGATGATCACCCCTTCGCAGGCGGCGCCGACGGCCAGCAGGAACCAGTACGCCGGCAGCTCGTCCAGCCTCGGCAGGTAGGCGGGCGGGGTGACCTCGGCGACCAACCGCAGCGGGTGCAGCAGGAGCTGTTCCAGCGCGGCCAGCACCAGGGCGACCGGCACCAGCACCCGGGCGTGGTCGCGGAGCAGCAGGACCGCCGAGTCGATCAGCTCACCGACGGTGAGCGGCCGCAGCGGCAGTACGGCGGTCGGGCCGGCGTCGGGCAAACGTACTCCTGGCGGGCATCGGGGGAGGCGGGGGAACGCGCCGCAGCAGTCATGGTGTCACGCCGGCTCATCCCGGACGGAGCCGCTCGGCCGGTTCCCACGTCACGGTTCGGTGTGCGCCGCCGGGGGCGGATCAGCGGCGGTCCATCCCTGGTGCCAGGCGGTTGACCAGGGTAAGCTACTGCGCCTCGTGGCCAGGGAAGGGCCGGCGGTACGCCGCGCCGGGAGGCGCGGGGACCACGCCGTGGAAAAGAGGGTGGAATATTAGTGTCATGAGAGCCCGGGTACTGGTCGTCGACGATGACCCCGCGCTGGCCGAGATGCTCGGCATCGTGCTGCGTAGCGAGGGGTTCCTGCCCTCGTTCGTCGCCGACGGAGAACGGGCACTGGCCGCGTTCCGGGAGAATCGGCCCGACATCGTCCTGCTCGACCTGATGCTGCCCGGGATGAGCGGCATCGACGTGGCCCGGGCGATCCGCTCCGAGTCGGGCATCCCGATCGTGATGTTGACCGCCAAGAGCGACACCGTCGACGTGGTCCTCGGGCTGGAGTCGGGCGCGGACGACTACGTGGTCAAGCCGTTCAAGCCCAAGGAGCTGGTCGCCCGGATGCGGGCCCGGCTGCGCCGGGGCGAGGACGCCGCGCCGGAGCTGCTGACCATCGGTCCGCCCGGCAACCAGATCAACATCGACGTGCCGGCGCACACCGTCAGCCGGGACGGCGAAGAGGTCAAACTGACCCCGCTGGAGTTCGACCTGCTGGTGGCGCTGGCCCGCAAGCCGCGTCAGGTCTTCACCCGGGAGGTCCTGCTGGAGCAGGTCTGGGGCTACCGGCACGCCGCCGACACCCGGCTGGTCAACGTGCACGTCCAGCGGCTCCGCGCCAAGATCGAGCCGGATCCGGAGCGACCCGAGGTGATCCTCACGGTGCGGGGAGTCGGCTACAAGGCGGGCACCGGATAGCCTGGGGTGCACTGTGGCCCGCACCCTGACCTCCTCGTCCGCCCTCCTCGCCCGTACCGCCGCGACCGGGCGGCGGCTCCGGCGCGCCAGCTCGGCCCGGGCGGCGAGGGCGGTCACCGGCCTGCACCGCACCTGGCGGCGCTCGCTCCAGGTGCGGGTCGTCACGATCACGCTGGTGGCGTCGAGCCTGCTGGTCGGCGGGTTCGCCTATCTGGTTGCCGACAACATCACCGAGATCGTGCTGGACAACGCCACCAGCGACGTCAAGACCCGGCTCGAGGACGGCCAGGAGTACGCCTCCGAGCAGCTCAGCAACCACACCACCGTCGCCGAGCAGGGGGTGCGGGCCACCCTGGAGAACACCGTCAACTACCTGGCCGGCGGAGATCCGGCCCAGCTCGGCGGCGTGGTGGTGTCGCTGCGGGTCACCGGCGTCGCGCCGGCCACCTCGCCCCAGGTCGACATCGACGGCATCCTGACCCCGGGGCTGGAGGACGCGGTCCGGGGCGGCGACATCGCGCACCAGTTCCGCACCGGCGACCTCTTCGACAAGGGGCCGACGAAATACCTGGTCTACGGCTCGCCGGTGCCGACCCAGCTCGGTCAGGTCGAGCTCTACTACTTCGTACCGCTGACCCGGTGGGACCAGATCGCGGACGGCTCCCGGGCCACCGTGCTGGCCACCGGGTTCGCCCTGGTCGTCCTGCTCGGGCTGCTCTCCGGGCTGGTGACCCGGCTGGTGGTCAATCCGGTACGGGTCGCCGCCCGCACCGCCCAGCGGCTCTCGGCGGGGCTGCTCGACCAGCGGATGGTGGTCAACGGCGAGGACGACCTGGCGATGCTCGCCTCGTCGTTCAACCAGATGGCGACCAACCTGCAACGCCAGATCGTCCGGCTGGAGGAGATGTCCCGGCTGCAACGGCGGTTCACCTCGGACGTCTCGCACGAACTGCGTACGCCGCTCACCACCGTACGGATGGCGGCCGACCTGATCTACGCAGAGCGGGACGACTTCGACCCGGCGGTCACCCGTACCGCCGAGCTGCTGCACGCCGAGCTGGACCGGTTCGAGGACCTGCTCACCGACCTGCTGGAGATCAGCCGGTTCGACGCCGGGTTCGCCATGCTGGACGCCGAGCCCACCGACCTGGTGCCGGTGGTGCACCGGGTGGCCGACCGGCTGGAGTCGCTCGCCAGTCGCTGCGGTACGCCGCTGCGGGTCACCGTGCCGGAGACTCCGGTGATCGCCGAGGTCGACCCGCGCCGGGTGGAGCGGATCCTGCGCAACCTGGTCGGCAACGCGGTGGAGCACGGTGCCGGGAAACCGGTGGCGGTGGTGCTGGCGGCGGACGAGACCGCGGTGGCGATCACGGTCCGGGACCACGGCGTGGGGCTGAAGCCCGGCGAGGAGAAGTTGGTCTTCAACCGGTTCTGGCGGGCCGACCCGTCGCGGGCCCGGCAGACCGGTGGTACCGGGCTCGGTCTCTCCATCAGCCTGGAGGACGCCCGGCTGCACGGCGGCTGGCTGGAGGCGTGGGGCGCGCCGGGAGAGGGAGCCCAGTTCCGGCTGACCCTGCCGGCCCGGGCCGGTGACCGGCTGACCTCGTCGCCGTTGCGGCTGGTGCCGGCCGACGCGCCGCTGGGGGGTACGGACGGCCTCGGCTGGACCGTCCCGACCCCGGTCGGCGGCGCAACCGCCGCGGCGCCGCCCGGCGTGGACCGTCCCGGTGCCGCCGCCGGTCCGACCCCGGCCGACGGTCCGGTCGCGCCGGCGAACGGCCCGGTCGTGCCCGCTCAGGGTCCGGTCCTGCTCGCGGGCGGGCCGGTCGTGTCGGGCGAGGGTCCGGGTGCGTCGGATGACGGGGCGACGGGTCCTCCCGGCGGGCCGGCCGGGGCGGCGGCCCCGGACGAGGCCGTCGATCCGGTACCGGGCGGGCTGGCCGGTCCGAGGACCCCGGCCGACGCCGAGCGGAGGTGACCAGATGAGCCGGCGCGGCATCGCGCTCGGGGCCGTGGTGGTGCTGCTCTCCGGGCTGGCCGCCTGTGGTATCCCGGGCGAGAGCGACGTGCGGATCGACGGCAGGGGGCCGGTGGCCGACACCGCTCCGGCGGACCACCCGGCGGCGCGGCCGCCCGACCGTACCGCGAGCGGCAGCGACCCGGAGGCGTTCGCCAAGAACTTCCTCACCGCTGCGGCCGGCGAGCCGGGCGAGGCGTACCAGCGGGTCAACGAGTACATCCGGGACGGCGCGCAGTTCGAGCCGGACGACAAGGGCGACGTCAACGTCGTCCGGGTCGACGTCGACGGTGGCGGGATCGAGGTCACCCAGGACAAGGACGGCACCAGTCTGGTGACGGTCGAGGTCCAGCAGATCGGAGTGCTCCGGGCCAACGGCTCGATCGGCGAGCCGGTGCAGCGTGACACGGAGTATTCCTTCAAGATCGGTGCCGCGCCGACCGACCCGGGGACGGGCGGCGGGCTGTGGGTGCTCGACCCACCGTCCGTGCTGCTGATGATCGATGATGCCCTACGGGACTACTACGAGGAACACACCATCTACTTCTGGAACGCCGACTACACCTCCCTGGTGCCGGACCTGCGCTACCTGCCGCGTACGGTGCCGGTGCAGCGGCGCGCCACCGAGGTACTCAACTGGCTGATCGGTGGCCCGGCGGAGTGGCTCAAGTCGGCCGTCGCGCTGCCCGAGGGCACCAGTTCGGTGGGTAACGTGCCGGCGCCGCCGGAGGAGGGGGGCCGGCTGGAGATCAACCTCGCGGTCAAGGCCGGCGCGCTGGAGACCAAGCTCGACCTGGAGAAGCTCTTCACCCAGATCGTCTGGTCCCTGCAGAAGAACCAGTTGCTCGACAACGAGCTGGAACTGAAGATCCAGAACCAGTCCAAGATGATCGAGGTCGCCGCCGACTACCGGCGGGACCACCCGCTCTACCAGCTCGATGGTGCCGCCGCCCGGTACGGCGTGTTCGCCGGCCGGATCTATCCGTTGACCAGCCCGGGCGAACCGAAGCCGGTGCCGATTCCCGCCCCGGAAAACCACGACGTCGTCACCGCCGGGGTCAGCCGCAACGGCGACGACATCGCGGTCGCACTGGTTGTCCGGGACGGCCAGTCCTTCCGGCTGCGTACCGGCATCGGTCCGGGGGTGGCGACCAGCCTGCTGACCAGCCAGGAGAAGTACGACGACCTCAGCCGTCCGGTCTGGCTGAAGGAGGCGGGGATCGGCGGACCGATCGGGTTGGTCGTCGCGCAGGGCAAGCTCCACACCTTCACCGCCGGAAATCCCCGACTGACCCGGGTCTCCTTCTCCGGTGCGGATTTCGGCGCGACGGCGGTGGCGGCGTCGATGGACGGCAACCGGATCGCCTTCGTCTCCGGCGGCCGGCTCTACGTCGCCGGGGTACGCCCGGTCGACGGTGGGTTGAACGTCGAGCCGGCCCGCCAGGTGGCCACCTCGCTGCACTCGCTGAGCGCGGTGGACTGGTTCGGCGAGAACCTGCTCGTGGTGGCCGGGGTGGACAGCGAGGACGCCAAGGCGATCAACCGGATCAACGTGGACGGCGCGGTGGAGTCGCGGCAGATCAGGTACGTCAGCGCCGCCCCCGTCGAGGCGCTGGCCGCCGACCCCACCGCCCTGGAGGCACCGCCGCTACCCCTGACGTACGAGGCGAACGAGGTCGCCTTCGTCTCCGACACGATCATCACCCGAAGCCAGATCGCGCCCGGTGCGGGCGAGCCGCCGCCCAACGTGAACTCGGCCACCGCGTCCTTCTACCTCTACTGACCTGTCCGGGGGCGCGCGTGGTGCTGGCGGGGGTCTGGGCCGAGCTGACCGATCTGGTGCTGCCGGCCGAGTGCGCGGGCTGCCGTGCCGAGCGGCTGCCGCTGCGCCAAGGCGCCTGCCCGGCCTGTGCCGCCGCCCTGCGGGCACTGCGTCCGACCCGGGTACGCCCCACCCCGGCACCGCCGGACCTGCCGGACTGCGTGGCACTCGGCAGCTACCAGGGCGCGCTGCGGGAGTCGCTGCTCGGGTACAAGGAACGGGGTCGGCACGGCCTGGCCCGGCCGCTGGGCAGGCTGCTCGCGGAGGTGGTGGCGGAGGCAGTCGGCGAGCGCCGGCCGGTGCTGCTGGTGCCGGTGCCGACGACCGCGCGGGCGGTACGGGCCCGGCACGGCGACCATCTGCGCCGGCTGGCCCGGCACTGCGCCGCCCGGCTGCGGGCCGCCGGCTGGCCGGTCGCGACGGCTCAGCCGCTGCGTGCGGTGCCCCGGCCCGACTCCGCGACGCTGGACAGCGCTGGCCGGGCCGCGGCAGCCCGGGACGCGTTCCGGCTTCGGGCCGGCCGGTCGCGGGCGGTCCGCCGGATCGCCGCCGGCCGGGCGGTGGTGCTGCTGGACGACATCGTGACCACCGGGGTCACGCTGGCCGCGGTGGCCAGACGGCTGGAGAGCGCCGGCATTCCGGTGTACGCGGCGGCGGTGCTGGCCGCCACCGTCCGGCGCGGACACGGATAACTGAATCTTTTTCATCCTGGACCGCGCGGCGCTCACGAACCCGCGCCCGATCCTGCGGTCCGGCGGACCGCAGGGGAGGTTGAAAAAGGTTCACTCTGCGTGCCACTACATTCACTCCGTCGTGCACAGCCTGCAAATCTTCTCGAATTGGTCTTGGTGACCGGGGTGACTGACGCGTCGATTGGGGTTAGCGTCTTATTTACCGGGGGTATGAAGGGTGTTCCACCGCCCCGCGGACGCACGTGGAGGGAGGCATCGCCGTTGTTCTCGATCCGGTCAAGCCGAATGGACACTCCAGGGGCGGGCTGACCGGGATTTTTGTTTCCGCAGACTCTCCGATGGCGCAGGGAGGTCACGCATGGATCTCGTGGTCAAGGGTCGAAACGTCGAGGTGCCGGATCATTACCGAGTGCACGTAGCCGAGAAGCTCACCAAGATCGAGCGCTACGACCACAAGCTTATTCGGATCGACGTGGAACTCTTTCACGAACGCAATCCGCGACAGTCCGATCACTGCCAGCGAATAGAGATTACCTGCATCTCCCGGGGACCCGTGGTCCGTGCGGAGGCGTGCGCGAAGGACTTCTACAGTGCCCTCGACGCGGCGATCTCGAAGCTCGACACGAGACTGCGCCGGGCCGCCGACCGGCGTCGCGTACACCGTGGCCGGCATGCCCCGGTCTCCGTCGCCGCCGCCACCGCCCGGCTGCCGGTCGTCGATGCCGGCGACTCGGCGCTGGCCACCCTCACCGCCCCCGCACCCGTGAGGTCGAACGGCAACCGCCGTGCGGTTTCCGAACCTGAGTTCGACGAGTACGACGACGCGCAGCCCTGGCACATCGCCCGGGAGAAGCTGCACCCGGCTGAGCCGATGACGGTCGACGACGCGCTGTTCCAGATGGAACTCGTCGGCCACGACTTCTACCTGTTCCTGGACAAGGAGTCCAGCCGCCCCAGCGTCGTCTACCGGCGCAAGGGCTACGACTACGGCATCATCGCCCTGGCCGGCTGATCCCCTGCGGTGTCCCACCGGACCCGGGACGCCCCCGGGGCCGGTGGGTACGACCGTGCCCGCCCGGTCCGCCTTCGGCGTCGACCGCCGAGCGCGATGCCGTCGCACGGGCGTGCCGGCCGGACCGTCGCACGGGCGTGCCGGCCCGCCGGCCCGCCGGTCAGCCGTCGACTCTGGGTCGCTCGGGGTCTGCGGAGAGCCCGAGGTCGGCGGGGAGCAGGGCGCCGATCCAGGCGTCGACCCGGTTGCCCCGGTGGTTGAGGGCGTGCCGTGCGGTGCCCTCGAAGGTGAAGCCGGCCTTCTCCACGGCCCGGCGCGAGGCGGTGTTGCCCACGTTGGCCCGCCACTCGATCCTGGCCAGGTTCAGGGTGGTGAAACCCCAGGCGGAGACGGCCGCGATCGCCGCCGGGCAGTAGCCACGGCCGCGCACCCGCGGGGCGACCAGGTAACCCAGGTCACCGACCAGGGGATCGGCCGGGGAGATCCGCAGTTCCATCACCCCGGCGTACCGGTCGGACCCGTCGGCGATCGCGAAGACCGCGCCGGTGCCCCGACGCCAGACCGTCGGGCCGTGCTCGTGCACGAAGAACTCCGCGTCCGACCGCTGGTACGGGTCCGGCACGGTGGTCCAGCGGATGCTCTCGGGGTCGCGGCAGGCGTGCACGATCGCGTCCAGGTCGGGCTCGTGCAGCGGGCGGAGCCGCAGTTCCGTACCATCGGCGGCCCGGGCGAAGAGCACCGGTTGGGGCGCGGCGAAGACGGCCGCCCGGCGTGCCTGGAGCGAGCCGCTGCCGGCCGGGCCGCCCGCCGGTCGCCCGTCGTCCGGCTGGTCCGGGTCGGTGCCGGCCAGGTCGTCGGGCAACAGCGAGCCGATCCAGCCATCCCGGGTACCGCGCCGATGCGGGTCGGCGAGCCGGAGCCGTCCGTCGACCTGGAAACCGGCCCGCAGCGCGACCAGCCGGGACGCCTGGTTGCCGACCTCGGCCTGCCAGATGATCCGGCGTAGCCCCAACTCCGCGAAGGCCCACCGGCTGACCGCACGGGTGGCCCGGACGGCCACGGCCCGGCCCCGGGCCCAGGGGGCGGTCCAGTAGCCGACCTCCCCGGACCGGAGCACCGAATCGATGGTGATCAGCCCGCAGGAGGCGAGGAGTTCGCCGGTGACACCGTCGCAGACCGCGAAGGGCGCTCCGGACCCGGTCGACCAGGCCTGCGGAGCCCGCTTGGTCACGAAGTCGATCGCGTCCTCCAGCCGGTACGGGCTGGGCACGCTGGTCCAGCGCTGGATGTCCGGATCCTGGCACGCCCGGCGTACGTCCTCGGCGTCCTCGGCCCGCCACGGCCGGAGCAGCAGCCCCGCCTCGACGATCTCGACCCCGTCCGGCCGGCTGTTCTGGTTCATCGGGTCATCGTGCCGGAGGGTTCGCCCTGGGCGTAACCGGATTTACCGGCCCTCAAGGCTGCTATCGGACAGAATGTCCGCTTCGTTGAACCGGAGGGGCGGCGCGACTGACGATTGGGCCGGTGATGCGCCTACGATGGTTCGGCAGACTGTCTAGGGGAGCGTTGATCCGTGTCGATTCTGGAAAAGGTCCTCCGCGCGGGCGAGGGGCGCATGGTGCGCCGGCTCAAGGCGATCGCCGCTGCCGTCAACTCGATCGAGGACGACTACGTCAACCTCACCGACGAGGAGCTGCGGGCGCTCACCGACCAGTTCCGGGAGCGGCTGGCCGACGGCGAAACCCTCGACGACCTGCTGCCCGAGGCGTTCGCCACGGCACGCGAGGCGGCCTCGCGGGTGCTCGGCCAGCGGCACTACGACGTGCAGGTCATGGGTGGCGCGGCGCTGCACTTCGGCAACATCGCCGAGATGAAGACCGGTGAGGGCAAGACCCTGACCTCGGTGCTGCCGGCCTACCTCAACGCGCTGTCCGGCAAGGGCGTGCACATCGTCACGGTGAACGACTACCTCGCCGAGCGGGACGCGGCCTGGATGGGGCGGGTGCACGAGTTCCTCGGCCTGAGCGTCGGGGTGATCCTGCCGAACCGGCCGGCCGCCGAGCACCGGGCCGCGTACGAGGCGGACATCACCTACGGCACCAACAACGAGTTCGGGTTCGACTACCTCCGGGACAACATGGCCTGGAGCCGGGAGGACCTGGTCCAGCGCGGGCACAACTTCGCGATCGTCGACGAGGTCGACTCGATCCTGATCGACGAGGCCCGGACGCCGCTGATCATCTCCGGCCCGGCCGAGCACTCCGCCCGGTGGTACACGGAGTTCGCCGGGGTGGTGGCCCGGCTCCAGCCCGGCAAGGACGGCGAGGGCGACTACGAGGTCGACTACGCCAAGCGGACCATCGCGGTGACCGAGCGCGGCGTCGCCAAGGTGGAGGACCGGCTCGGCATCGACAACCTCTACGAGTCGGTGAACACCCCGCTGGTCGGTTACCTGAACAACGCGATCAAAGCCAAGGAGCTCTACAAGCGCGACAAGGACTACATCGTCAACGAGGGCGAGGTCCTGATCGTCGACGAGTTCACCGGCCGCATCCTGCACGGCCGCCGCTACAACGAGGGCATGCACCAGGCGATCGAGGCCAAGGAAGGCGTCGAGATCAAGCAGGAGAACCAGACTCTTGCCACGATCACCCTGCAGAACTACTTCCGGCTCTACAACAAGCTCTCCGGCATGACCGGTACGGCCCAGACCGAGGCCGGCGAGTTCAACAAGGTCTACAAGGTCGGCGTGGTGACCATCCCGACGCACCGCCCGATGGTCCGGCTCGACCGACCGGACGTGATCTACAAGACCGAGCGGGCCAAGTTCAACGCGGTCGTCGAGGACATCGCCGAGCGGCACGCCCTCGGCCAGCCGGTGCTGGTCGGCACGGTCTCGGTGGAGAACTCCGAGGTGCTGTCCCAACTCCTGCGTCGCCGGGGTATCCCGCACGCCGTCCTCAACGCGAAGTTCCACGCCAAGGAGGCGGAGATCATCGCGCAGGCCGGGCGCAAGGGCGGGGTCACGGTGGCCACCAACATGGCCGGCCGGGGTACCGACATCCTGCTCGGCGGCAACCCCGAATACCTGGCCAACACCGAGCTGCGGCAGCGCGGGCTCGACCCGGTGGAGCACGGCGACGACTACGCCAAGGCGCTCGAGGAGATCCTTCCGCGCTGGAAGGAAGCGTGCGACGCCGAGGCCGAGGAGGTCTCCTCGGTCGGCGGCCTCTACGTGCTCGGCACCGAGCGGCACGAATCCCGGCGGATCGACAACCAGCTCCGCGGTCGGTCCGGCCGGCAGGGTGACCCGGGCGAGTCCCGGTTCTACCTCTCGTTGCAGGACGAACTGATGAAACGGTTCCGGGCCGGCGCCGTCGAGGCCGTGATGGAGCGGTTCAACATCCCGGAGGACGTCCCCATCGAGTCCAAGATGGTGACCCGGCAGATCAAGAGCGCCCAGGCCCAGATCGAGGGCCAGAACGCCGAGATCCGCAAGAACGTCCTCAAGTACGACGAGGTGATGAACAAGCAGCGCCAGGTGGTCTACGCCGAGCGCAAGCGCGTACTCAACGGCGAGGACCTGAACGACCAGATCCAGCACATGATCGAGGACGTGGTGACGGCGTACGTCACCGGGGCGACCTCGGACGGCTACGCCGAGGACTGGGATCTCGACCAGCTCTGGTCCAGCCTCAAGCAGCTCTACCCGATCGGCGTCACCATCGACGACATCGTCGAGGAGTCCGGCGGCGAGCGGAACACCCTGGACGCCGACTTCCTGCTGGAGCAGCTCAAGCAGGACGCCTTCGCGGCGTACCAGCGCCGCGAGGAGGAACTCGGCAGCGAGGCGATGCGCCAGTTGGAGCGGATGGTGCTGCTCCAGGTCATCGACCGCAAGTGGCGCGAGCACCTCTACGAGATGGACTACCTCCAGGAGGGCATCAGCCTCCGCGCCTACGCCCAGCGCGACCCGGTGGTGGAATACCAGCGCGAGGGCTTCGACATGTTCGCCACCATGATGGACGGGATCAAGGAGGAGACGGTCGGCTTCCTCTACAACCTGGAGGTCCAGGTCGAGGAGACGAAGCCGGCTCCGGCCGACTCCGGTCCGGCGCCGATGCCGATGCCGGCGGACCCGCCGGTCGAGATCCGGGCCAAGGGCCTGGGCCGGGTGCCCCGGACCCAGGGTCTCCAGTACTCGGCGCCGACCATCGACGGCGAGGCTCCGGCGACCGGTGGAGTGGCGGTCGAGCGCCCGCAGCCCCAGGCACCGGCGCTCGGCGTGGGCGGCCCGCCGCCGCCCTCGGCGTCCCGGCGGTCCGCTCAGGGCCAGGCGGTCGGTGCCAACGCTCCGTCCCGGAACGCCCCCTGCCCCTGTGGCTCGGGCCGGAAGTACAAGCGCTGCCACGGGGCGCCCGGCGCCGCCTGATCGTCCCGGTGCCCCTGACCGCCGTCCGGTGGTCGGGGGCACCGCTGTCTCCGGAACGGGCGGACGTCGACCCCGGCGGTGAACCTCGGCGCCGCACCATCGTTTGAACCCGGTCCCTGGCACCGGTCCCTGGCACCGGTCCCTGGCACCGGTCCCCGGCACCGGTCCCCGGCACCGGTCCCCGGCACCGCTCTCCGGCACCGGTCCCCGGCACCGCTCTCCGGCACCGGTGCCCGACCCGACGGGCTGGCCAGCCGACGAGACGGTCGCGGTGCAGCCTGGCACTGTCAGAGCAGGGCGACAGCGGTGCCGACCCAGCTTCCCCGGCGCCGTTCGATCCGGAACGCCATCGCCCAGGTACGGCCGGCGACGCCGACCACAGCGGCCGCCTCGACGACCCCGGGACGCGGTTCACAGACCCTCAGCCGGCGCAGCCGTACGGTGTGGACCGGCTGGCCGGGCCGGCGTCGGCCGCAGACCCGGCTCGTGGCGGAGGCGAGTTGCGCGACCATGGCGGCGGCGTCGGGCGGACTGGCGAGGGCCCGTACGTGCCAGGCCGGCCGGTAGCCGTTGACGATCTCCAGGCAGGTGTCCAGGAACCGCTTCGCCGCCCGCTTCGCCTCGGGCGTGGCGCCGGCCACGGCGTCCGCGACCGGCGGACCGGCGGTGGCCCGGGAGGTGCCTGGATCCGGTAGGGCGGTGGCCCGGGAGGTGCCTGGATCCGGTAGGGCGGTGGCCCGGGAGGTGCTTGGACCGGGCCGGACACCCGGGGTGGCCGGCCGATCGGTGGGTCGGGTCGGGCTCGTCGGCACGGCGGCCGAGCGGGCGCTCCGGCCGGGGTGGGGGCGCTCGGCGACGGCCGACCGGAACCGTTCGACGGCGGGCGGGACGCCCCCGGACGAGGGTGCCAACTCGACCCAGGTCTCCGGGACGCATTCGTCGTCGAAGGGCGGATCAAGGGGCGGCACGGGGCGCAGGCGCACGGTGGGCCGGACAGGCGGCCGGGCGCGGGCGAGGGGCATCCTCACTCCCTTCTTGATCTTGCGTTTGCTTTCGTTTGCCTCCGACAGGCTAATTTCTAGCCGATGTACTCTCCGTCGTCAATGGCTCCACGGCCGATTGGTGGGCCGGTGGCGGACGCCGCTGCCTGCCCCACCGCCCCGAGACCGGAGACCGTGCCGGACGGTGGGTGCGAAGCCGATCGCCGTCCGGCCCGGCCACAGCCCTGCAGTACGGCGGTGGGAGGTGCGGCGACGGGCCATCGGGCCATGGGCGCGACGAGGTCTCCGTCCCATCGAGGCGGCTCGGAAAGGAGTGGGTGGTCGGACGGACGTTAGCCGAGCGGTCTGACACCCGCTGCGAAGCGGGACGGCGACTACTCGGGGAGACGCTCCACCAGCGGATTGCCGGCCACCCACTCGGCGGTCTCGGCGTACTTACGCTGGATGTACTCCTCCAGGCGGGCACGCTCCACCCGCCACTGGCCCCGACCGCCGATTTTGATCGCCGGCAGTTCACCGCTACGCACCATGTGGTAGACCTGCGAGTCCGAGACGTTCAGCTCGGCGGCGACGTCGGACAAGAGCAGGAACCTGGGTTCCACGGAGAACTCCCGGTAGTCGGTGGCTGCCTTAGTTTGCCACCGACTGCGGTGTCGTCGCCTCCGCCGTCAGGTCCCGCCCCGGCAGCGTACTGGAGTAGACCACGCTGGTGACCGAGCCGAGCCCGGCGATCCGATCCCGGACCTGCACGCCGCGCTCGACACCGGTGAGCCCGGCTTCGTCCTGCTGGAAACCCGGGACCTGGCCGCCTGAGGGCAGGGACACAGCAGGTCAAGGAGATGATCGGCGGCATCGAGTACGGATCCGGGAGGGCTTCCCGGTGGCCGGGGCCGACCCGGTGACCCGGGCCGTCGACCCGCTGACCGCCGCGGTGCGGTCGCCCTGAGCGGCGCGACCCGATCCGGGGTCCGCTGCCGCTCGGCGTGCCGCCGGTGTACTACCGTCGCGGGTGAACGGAGCGACGCCGCAGCCCGGACCGGGCGCCGTCGCGGGCCGGCGTCGAGCGGGGGAGACCTACGTGCCAGAGCAGCTCGTCCGGGTGTACGTCCCGGCCACCCTGCCGATGCTCGCCGAGTTGCGCCAGGAGGGCTGGTTCATGACGGCCCAGGGGCACGCGGTCACCCCCGAACTGCGCGAGTGGTACGCCGAGGGCGACGAGGAGGAGCTGGAGTACGTCGCCTTCACCCGGGCCGCCCAGGAGGCGCTGCGACTGCTCCGGGCCGATCCCGGGGCGGCCCGGCGCCGGGTCGTCGTCGCCGTGGACCTGCCGCCCGGGGCGGTGCACCGGGGCGACCCCGAACTCGGCTCCAGCACCGTGCGGCTGGGCGGACGGATCGGGATCGACGCGGTCGCCGCGATCCACCTGGACGGTGTCGACGCGACCGACGACGTCGAGGCCGCCGTCGACGTGGTCGAGCAGGCACTGGCCGGCGACCCGGACGCGCAGTTCACCGTGGACAGCGCCGAGGACCACGAGCTGGAGTGGTACGACCCCTCGGAACTCGACTCGCTCTCCGGCGCCACCGGCTGACCGAGCCCGGTGACGCCGGTCGCCATCGATGACTCAGGGCGCCCCGGCCGCGAGTCTGGGCGCGGGTGGGGTCAGCGGCCGGCGACCGGCTCCGGACGGTCCGCCGGCTCGCGGTCGTCCCCCTCGTCAGTGTCGGCGTCGGCGCCGTCCGTGGCCGGCGTGCCCGGTCGGGCAGACCCCGCCGTCGGGTCCCCGTCCGGAGCGTCCGGGTCTCCGTCCGGAGCGTCGTCCTCGACCCGGTCCGCCGGCTGGTCGCCCTCGGCGCCGTCCTGGTCGGAGTCCCGCGGGCCGGGTGGCGTACCGGTCGCCTCCTCGGCCGGCCGGAGCGTACGGCCGAAGGCGATGATCGCGGTGAGCGAGCCGAGGAAGAGCACCAGCAGAGCGTGGTTGATCCGGGAGCCGCCGAGCAGGCTCTGCGCGGCCCGGTCCGCCTCGCTGACCGCTCCGGCCAGCCGGAGCACTTCGGCCCCGGCCGTGCGGGTCAGCACCTCGGCGGTGAGCAGCAGCAGGCCCGGCCCGGCGCCGGCGATCAGGTACGCCGGCCAGCGCGGTGACGGCACCGGGCCGGTGGCCCGCTCGACGGCTCGCCGCCCGGCGATCCGCAGGTAGCAGAATGCCAGCAGCCCGGCGGCCAGCCCGCTGGCCAGCGAGGAGGTCCGGGAGAACCAGCGGAAGGCGGTGAGCTGCGACGCCTGGGTGTCGCCGGAGCCGTAGAGGTTGAGCACCGGGTCCTGGAAGTAGCTCAGCGCGAAGCCGACCGCGAAGACCGCCAGCCCGGCGGCGACCACGGCGGCCACCACCAGCGTGTTGCGCAGCGCTCCGGCGATCCCGCCGACCGTGGCGGCCGCCGCGGTGGTGCCGGCGAGGACCATGATCGCCGGACCCCCGCCGTAGCTGAGCGTCACCACCAGTGCCGAGAGGAAGCCGGTGGCGAGGCCGGCGACCAGCGACACGAGGAATCGGGGAGTGCTGCGCCACACCCCGAGCCGGGTCATCAGGTTTCCCAGGACCAGGCTGACCGCGGCACCGCTGACCAGGCTCGCCGAGATGACCCCGGGCAGGGCGTACGCCGCCGAGGTGATCGCCATCGAGGTGATGCCGGAGGAGGAGATCTCGGCCTTCGCAGACCAGAGCATCGCGGCCAGCCAGCCCAGGGCGAGCAGCGCGAGGACGACCGCGCCGGGCGCCGGTACCAGGGACGGGGCGGCCGTCACCGGTGCCTCCGGTTCGACCGGTTGGTCGGGAGCCGAGGTCGCGGTCGTGCCGGACTCTTTCGTCATCATCTCCCCTTCAGCAGGTGGCCGGCCGTGGCGGCGGGGCGGCGACGGGGGCTGCGGTGGCGTGGCCCAGTCGACGGTCCCTCAGCGTACGCGGGCCCGTCGGAGTGGTGGCCCGTGCCGGTACCGACGGGACGGAACGAACCTCTGCGGCGGGCGGCGCTGCCCGGGAAGTACCGGACGGGTGATGATCCGGTACGGCTGCCGCCGTGGTCGCCCACCGGCGAGCGGGTTGGTGGCGGTAACCATGTAAGGATTGGCGCAGGTCCCGCCCCCGTACCCCCGGCATCCTCCGGGGCACGGGGTCGAGGTGCCCGGCCGACCGGTCGGCACCAGCGGGTCCGGTTTCGCCGTCGCTGTCGAGATCGCCCAGGAGAATCCCATGGACGCCGTTCTCTCCGTACCCGAGCCGCGCAACGAGCCGGTCCGCGACTACGCGCCCGGCAGCGCCGAGCGGGCCAGCCTGCAACGCCGGCTCGGCGAGCTGGCAGCCGAACGGCTCGAACTGCCGATGACGATCGGCGGTACGCAACGGATGGGCGCGGGTGCCGCGATCGACGTCGTAGCGCCGCACCGGCACCAGCATGTGCTGGGGGTCACCCACAACGCAACCAACGCGGATGCGCAGGCGGCGGTGACGGCTGCGAAGCAAGCCGCCCCGATGTGGCGTGATTTGTCCTTCGCTGACCGTGCCGCCGTTTTCCTCCGGGCCGCCGACCTGCTCGCCGGACCCTGGCGAGACACCCTGAACGCGGCGACGATGCTCGGCCAGTCCAAGACGGCGATCCAGGCCGAGATCGACTCCGCCTGTGAGCTGATCGACTTCCTGCGCTTCAACGTCGCCTTCGCCCGCAAGCTCCTTGCCGAGCAGCCGCTGTCGTCGAGCGGGGTGTGGAACCGGTTCGACCACCGGCCGCTGGAGGGCTTCGTCTACGCCGTCACGCCGTTCAACTTCACCGCGATCGCCGGCAACCTGCCGGCCGCGCCCGCGCTGGTCGGCAACACGGTGGTCTGGAAGCCGGCACCGACCCAGCAGTTCGCGGCACACTTCACGATGCGGCTCTTCGAGGCGGCCGGCCTGCCACCCGGCGTGATCAACATGGTCACCGGGGACGGCATCGCGGTCTCGGAGGTCACCCTCGCCGACCCCGACCTGGCCGGCATCCACTTCACCGGGTCGACGAAGGTGTTCCAGAAGCTGTGGCAGGGCGTCGGCGAGAACATCGCGAACTACCGGGGCTACCCCCGGCTGGTCGGCGAGACCGGCGGCAAGGACTTCGTGGTCGCGCACCCGAGCGCCGACGTGGACGCACTGCACACCGCGCTGATCCGCGGGGCGTACGAGTACCAGGGGCAGAAGTGCTCGGCCGCGTCCCGGGCGTACGTGCCCCGCTCGCTCTGGGAGGGCGGCCTGCGGGACCGGCTGGCCGCCACCGCCGACGGGCTGGCGTACGGCGACGTCACCGACTTCACCAACTTCGGCGGTGCGGTGATCGACGCCAAGGCGTTCGCCCGGCACACCGCCGCACTCGACATGATCTCCGGTGACCCCGCCTGCCGGATCGTGGCCGGCGGCACCGCCGACGACTCCGTCGGCTGGTTCGTCCGGCCGACCCTCTTCGAGTGCGACGACCCCGGGCACAAGTCGTTCACCACCGAGTACTTCGGGCCGATCCTCGGGGTGCACGTCTACGAGGACGCGCGGTTCGAGGAGGCGGTGCGGCAGGCCGAGTCGGTCGCCCCGTACGCCCTGACCGGCTCGATCTTCGCGACCGACCGCCGAGTGGTCGACTGGGCCACCGAGACCCTGCGGTACGCGGCCGGCAACTTCTACATCAACGACAAGCCGACCGGTGCGGTGGTCGGGCAGCAGCCGTTCGGCGGTGCCCGGGCGAGTGGTACCAACGACAAGGCCGGCTCCTGGCACAACCTGGCCCGGTGGATGTCGCCGCGCACCGTGAAGGAGACCTTCGCCCCGCCGACCGACCACCGCTACCCGCACATGGGCTGACCCCCCGTTCGCGACTCCTGGCGGTCATGGGTTGATCGACCCTTCCCGACTACGGCGTCCCGGCTCAGGTCGATCGGGCCGGCGGCGGTCGACGGGAGTCGGGCCGCGATCCGGCTCCTGCTCGGACACCCGGGGCCCGGCACATCGCCGGGCCCCGGTTCCGTCGCGGGTCTGGCCGGGTGTCGGGTCCCGGGTTCGTGCCAGCCGTCCCGTCCGGCGTCCCCGGTTCGTGCCAGCCCGGCCAGCGCCGGCTCGCCACCCGATCTGATCGACCTAGCGTCACTCCCGGACAGCGGAAGGTGACCATTCGTCAGCCGGCGACGGTGGGACGGACGGCGACCCGGGGTCAGGGGAGGGCATGTGATGGATTCGGTGCTGTACGACCGCTACCGGCTCACCCGGGAGGTCGCCGCCGGCGCGACCGGGGTCGTCTGGCGGGCCGTCGACCTGCGCGACGGCGAGCCGGTGGCGGTCAAGATGCTGCGCCCGCTGGCCGCGAGCCGGCCGGACCTGGTGGCCGCGTTCGTCGCCGAGACGGAGATTGTCGTCGGCCTCGACCACCCGTGCCTGGTACGCCCCCGCGACGTACTCGGGGACGGGCGGGACCGGGTGCTGGTGATGGAACTGGTCGAGGGGGAGGACCTGCGCCGGCGGCTGCGCCGCACCGGACCGGTCCCGCCGGCGATCGCGGCCGAGGTGGCGGCACAACTCGCCGGTGCGCTGGCCTACCTGCACGGCCGGGACATCGTGCACGGCGACGTCAAACCGGGCAACCTCGTCGTGCCGGCCGACGGCGGCCTGGTCCGGCTGGTCGACTTCGGCGCGGCCCGCCGGGTGGGTGCCGGACCGGCCTGGCCGAACACCCAGGCCACTCCCGAGTACGTGGCACCGGAGGTGGTCGACGGTGCCGCACCCAGTCCGGCCAGCGACGTGTACGCGCTCGGCATCGTGCTCTTCGAACTGGTCAGCGGGCGTAGCCCGTTTCGGGGCGGGCCGCCGGCCGAGATACTCGACCGGCACCGGTATTGCCGTCCCGTGCCGCCGTCCGGCCTGCCGCCGGTGGTCTGGCAGTTCGTCGAGGACTGCCTGGCGGCCGATCCGGCCGACCGCCCCGACGCGGCACGGGCCGCCGTCCGGCTACGGGGCCTGGAGCCGGCGCTGGACGGCTTGGCCGCGCTGCCCCGGCCCGCCGCCAACCAGGTCACCTGGTGGCCCCGGGCCGCCGGCACGGCCACCGGGACAGCCCCGGTCGGCCGCTCGCCGGCCCCGGCCGCCGCCCGCGCCCCCTGCCGGCCGGACACTTCCGTACTCGCCGGACGGGGCTGGTCCGGTGCGGTCGACACTGTTGCGTCGCCCGGCCCGGCGGCGGTGCCGGATCTCGGCCGGTGCCGCCGGTCACCCGCTGCGGCCGTGCTGGTGGGTGCCGGTGCGATCGTCACCGCCGCAGTGCTGGCTGCCCTGCCGACCGGTGCCGGGACGGTGCCCGATCGGCACCGGGGAGCCGTCCCCGTCGCACCGAGTCTGGTGGGATCGGCGCCGGACGGTGCCGGGTCGCCGGCCGGCAGCCTGCCGCCGACGTTCGGTGCCGGGCCGACGCGTACCGGCCACGGGGTGCCGTCGGCCGGTCCGACCGGGGCGGTCGACGGCGAGCCGGCACCGGGTGGGACGGTCCCGGTACCCGGCGACACCCGGAGACCCGGGGACCCGGACGCGCCGGAGAGCGGCCAGGATCCGCTGGTCGGTCCCGAGGAGCCGGGTACGACGCCGCCCGGCGAGCCCGAGGCCCGGCTGGAGCGGTCCGGGTCGGAGCCGACCTGCCCCCGTTCGCCGAACCGCCCGCCCCCGGCGAGGACCGGCCAGGCGTACGGCAGGATGCTGTCCAGCCTCGACGGCCCGGACCGGTGCGGGTGCCTGCCCTGTGCCGGTCGCTGAGCCACCCATCGGTGGAGCGGACGGCCAGACGGCGCCTTCCGGCAAAAGCCCACATAAGCGATGAAAGTTGACTAACCTCCGCAATTGACACTTGCCCCGGCCGAGGTGCGGCTGGCTGTCGACCGGGCAGCGCGCGGGAGCGGGCTCCAGGGGTACCCGATCCCGCCGGACCGCCGGAGTTGACGGCCCCGACCACCGACGGTGATCGGACCCGCGCGGTGCGGCCGCCGGGGTGGCGCCGGGACGGGGCCGCCGGGGCGGTACGGGGCCGTCGGGTGGTCGGCTCCGCCGTGCCCGGCGAGCCCCGATTCATCGATCGTCCTCATCCGACTGTCGTCCCAGAACAGTGCACAATGGAGACGACGAACCAGCGGATAGTGCCAAATCCTGGACGCGGCGCCGGCAAAGTGGCAGCGTGGAGGGCATGGCGGATGTTGCAATCAATCCCACCGCGGCAGCCCTGCTCGGGCTGCTCCACGAAGGACCGATGACAGGCGGCCAGCTGATGGCCGCCGCCGAGCGGCGTTTGGCGCCGTACTGGTCGATGACCCGCAGCCAGGTCTACCGGGAGTTGCCGGCGTTGGCCGAGCAGGGACTGGTCCGGCTCGGCAAGCCCGGCCCCCGGTCCAGCCAGCCGTACGCGATCACGGCGGCCGGGAAACGGACGTTCTCCCGCTGGCTCACCGAGACGCCGGGGCGGGACACGGTGCGTAACCCGACCGCACTCCGGGTGGCCTTCGGCCCTCAGCACTCGGCCACCCAGTTGCGCACCCTGGTGAGCAGCGCCAACGAGTACCACACCGAGGCGCTCGCGGCAGCCCGGGAGCAGGCCCGGGACGCCAAGAAGGCCGGTGACTCGTACGGTGCCGCCGCCCTGGAGTTCGCGGTGGCGTACCACAGGGCTGCCTTGTCCTGGCTGAAGAGCGCCCCGGTCTGATCCGGATCCGGCCCGGCCGGCCGGTCCGGCGGACGCGCCGAAGCGCAACGCTCCCGGCGACGACCCGGTCCCGCGGACGACCAGTACTCTTGACTGTCGTGACCGCTGTCGAATACGCCGACCAACTCAAGGATCTTGACGCTACGCTCCGCAACATCGAGGCCGTCCTCGATGTCGATCGCTTGCGTCAGGCCAAGGCGGAACTGGAGGAGGCGGCCTCCGCGCCGGACCTGTGGGACGACCAGGCCCGCGCGCAGGAGGTGACCTCCAAGCTTTCGTACGTCAACGGGGAGATCGCCAAGCTGGAGAGCCTGCGCGGTCGGCTCGACGACGCCCGGGTGTTGCTGGAACTCGCCGAGGCGGAGGCCGACGCGGGGGTGCTCGGCGAGGTCGCCACGGAGATCGGCGGGCTGACCAAGGCCATCCAGGAGATGGAGGTTCGCACCCTGCTGTCCGGGGAGTACGACTCCCGGGAGGCGCTGGTGGCGATCCGGGCGGGCGCCGGTGGCGTGGACGCGGCCGACTTCGCCGAGATGCTGCTCCGGATGTACCTGCGCTGGGCCGAGCGGCACGGCTACCCGACCGAGGTCTACGAGACGTCGTACGCCGAGGAGGCGGGCCTGAAGTCGGCCACCTTCGCGGTCAAGGTCCCGTACGCGTACGGGACGCTCAGTGTCGAGGCCGGAACGCACCGGCTGGTCCGGATCAGCCCGTTCGACAACCAGGGGCGCCGGCAGACCAGCTTCGCCGGGGTAGAGGTGCTGCCAGTCACCGAACAGACGGACCATATCGACATTCCGGAAAACGAGCTGCGGGTCGACGTCTACCGTTCGTCAGGGCCGGGTGGACAGAGCGTGAACACCACGGACTCGGCGGTGCGGATCACGCACATCCCGACCGGCATCGTGGTCACCTGCCAGAACGAGAAGTCCCAACTCCAGAACAAGGCGTCCGCGCTGCGCGTGCTCCAGGCCCGGCTGCTGGAGCGGAAGCGCCAGGAGGAGCAGGCCAAACTGGAGGGCCTGAAGACCGACGCGGCCGGGTCGTGGGGGGACCAGATGCGGTCGTACGTCCTGCACCCGTATCAGATGGTGAAGGATCTGCGTACGGAGCAGGAGACGGGCAACCCGGCTTCGGTGTTCGACGGTGATTTGGACGGATTTATCGAGGCTGGCATCCGCTGGCGGAAGCAGCGCCAGCTTGCCGGTGACGCGGCGTGAACACGGCTCGCGTCCATGTCGCTGCGGTGCGTCGACATCGGTGATCGTTTCCATGTGCGGGGCGTGAGGACCGCCGGACGCAGTGCAGTTTCGCGATAAATGTGGCTCGGACAGGCCGGGCTCCGGGCTTGGCCTTTTCGTTACGACGCGTAGACTCACCACCCGTGATTCAGCTTGAGCAAGTGACGAAGACGTACCCGAAGGCGTCCCGGCCGTCGCTCGACAGCGTGTCGGTCTCGATCGAGAAGGGTGAGTTCGTCTTCTTCATCGGTCCCTCCGGTTCCGGCAAGTCGACAATCATCAAGCTGCTGCTGCACGAGGTGACACCCAACAAGGGCCGGGTGATGGTCAACAGCAAGGACGTCACCTCGATGCGCTCCTGGAAGATCCCGAACTTCCGGCGCTCGATCGGCTGCGTCTTCCAGGACTTCCGGCTGCTGCCCAACCGCACCGCGTACGAGAACGTCGCGTTCGCCCTCGAGGTCATCGGCAAGACCAAGGCGGTCGCCCGCCGGGTCGTGCCCGAGGTGCTGGAGCTGGTCGGGCTCGGCGGCAAGGAACACCGCTACCCGCACGAACTCTCCGGCGGTGAGCAGCAGCGCGTCGCGGTGGCACGGGCCTTCGTCAACCGGCCGCTGATCCTGCTGGCCGACGAGCCGACCGGAAACCTCGACCCGGACACCTCGATCGAGATCATGCGCCTGCTGGACCGGATCAACCGCACCGGTACCACGGTCGTGATGGTCACCCACGACTCCAATATCGTCAACCAGATGCGCCGTCGTGTCATCGAGATCGAGAGTGGTCGCATCGTGCGTGACCAGGCCCGGGGCGTCTACGGCTGACCTGCCCCGTCGTGCCGCCGCGGCCAGCCCTCGGTCGCGCCCGGCACCGGCCCTGAATCGACGACGAACGACTCCTGCGGAGATCCGGAAGGAACCCCCCGATGCGCTTGAAATACGTCCTGTCCGAGGTGTTGGTCGGGCTGTGGCGCAACGTGACCATGACCATCGCGATGATCATCACGATGGCGGTCTCACTCACCATGCTCGGCGCGAGTGGCCTGATGTACCTCCAGGTCGACGCCATGAAAGACGCGTACTACAAGGACATCGAGGTGTCGATCTTCCTCGTCGCGGGCGTGACGGAGGAGCAGCGCACCCAGTTGCAGACCGACCTGGAGGGCGACCCGCTCGTCCGGGAGGTCAAGTACGAGTCCAAGCAGGAGGCGTACGAACGCTTCCAGAAGCTGTTCGCGGATTCACCCGACCTGGTCAAGGCGGTGCAGGCGGACAAGCTTCCCGAGTCGTTCCGGGTCAACCTCGTCGACCCGGAGCAGTACCAGAAGATCTTCGACACCTACAAGGGCCGCGAGGGCATCGACGACATCATCGACCAGCGCCGACTGCTCGAACAGATCTTCAACATCCTCGGCGCGATCCAGAACATGGCGCTGGTCTCGGCCTCGGTGATGGCGATCGCCGCGCTGCTGCTGGTCGCGAACACCATCCAGGTGGCCGCCTACAGCAAGCGCCGTGAGGTCGCGGTGATGAAGCTGGTCGGTGCCTCCAACTGGTTCATCCAGGCACCGTTCGTGCTGGAGGCCGTGGTGGCCGGCCTGCTCGGCGCGATCATCGGGTTCGGCGCGCTCGTGCTGGGCAAGATCTTCCTGCTCGACGGCTCGCTGCGGGATCTGACCGACCTGCTCACACCGATCGAGTGGAGCACGGTGCTGCTGATGTTCCCGTTCATGGCCGGGGTCGGTGGCCTGGTCAGCGCGGTCACCGCCTGGGTGACGCTGCGGTTCTACCTGAGGGTCTAGCTCTCCGCCGCGGTCGCGGCTGTCGATCAACCCCAGGGCCCCTGGCGCGCGTGAAAAGCGCGAGCCAGGGGCCCTGTGTCGCGAGGTAGCATTGCGCGGTTGTCCACGGGTACGACGAGGAAGGGGTGTGTGCCGATGCCACGGGAGAAGGGGCGGAAGGTCGTCGCCTCCAACCGCAAGGCGCGGCACGACTACGCCATCCTCGACACCTACGAGGCGGGGATGGCGCTGACCGGCACCGAGGTCAAGTCGCTGCGCGCCGGCCGGGCGTCCCTGGTCGACGCCTTCGCCCAGGAGCGGGACGGCGAAATCTACCTGCACGGCATGCACATCCCGGAGTACGCCCAGGGGACGTGGACCAACCACGAACCCCGGCGTACCCGCAAACTGCTGCTCAACCGCCAGGAGATCAGCCGGCTGATCGGCAAGCTGAAGGAGAGCGGCCTGACCCTGGTGCCGCTCTCGGTCTACTTCTCGGACGGCTGGGCCAAGGTCGAGATCGGCCTGGCCAAGGGCAAGAAGTCATACGACAAGCGGCAGGATCTGGCCAAGCGCGACGCCGAACGGGAGATCTCCCGGATCGCCGGCCGGCGTGGCAAGGGCATGGGCTGACCGGCTCGTCCTGCCGTCCGGCCGTCCCGGCCCCGGAGTCGCATCTGGGACGGCTGTGATGCATGTTACCGCCGATCGTCCGTTCGAGCGGTGTGGCGGGGCGGTATCTGGAATGAAGTCGGCGGGGCGAGGCGTTAGGCTTGGGGTAGCCGCCGACAGGCGGTGCGGAAACTCCACCGGTCCGCGTCCGGACCAGTGGGACACAGGGGGTGACTGGTTTCGACTTCGTACGTTAAGGCAGGGGAAGCGAGCCGAGGAAGCCGACGTCGTCTCGAGAATCGTTCGTCGGAAACCAATAAGCGCCAAGCAGAATCGCGCTGACTTCGCTCTCGCCGCCTGAGGCGGGTAGCAAGTCTGTCGGCCTGGGAGTGCCTTCGACCCAGTTAGCCGGCATCAGCTAGGAGGCTGGCCAACCGGACCCGGTCGCGGGGTCTGTGCGGCGAGATTAATCAGCGACTGGGCCCGTCACACCGACTCGCTCGCGTGATCGGAGGGGCCGAGTAGAGGCATAGCGAGCTGCGCTCGGAGAAGCCCTGGCAAGGCGACGAAGGACCCGGGTTCGATTCCCGGCACCTCCACGACATCGGCGGCGTCCCGATCCGGAAGGACCGGGGCGCCGCCTTCTGCACGTCTGACCGCCCCGACGGACTCGCAGCCGTCGCCGTGGCTGGTGGGGCCACTGCGTCCGATGGGACGTACGGGACAAATGAGCCGGGCCGCAAGGGTCGACAGCGGTGCACGGTGGGCCGCACCATCGGGTTACGTTTCCGGTAGGTGCCGCTCTGCGGGAGGTGGTCATGCCGACCGACCCGAACCAGCACCAACTATCGATCTCCGTGCCGTCCGCGCCGCCGTCGCCGGCAACGCCGACCGGGTCGACGACGGCACGGACGGCCCGACGGCGCCGGGCCGCACTGCTGGGCGAGATCCACCTCCTCAAGCAGGCGATCGCCGCACCGACCCGGGATCCCGGCTGGCGACCCCGGGTCCGGTCCAGCCTGGGTGGACTGCGAGGCGCTCTCGCCGAGCACGTGGTGAGTACCGAGGGACCCGACGGGCTCTACGCCGAACTGCTGGACCACGCGCCACGACTGGCTCGGGGCGTACACGTGCTGATCCGGGAACACGCGG
This sequence comes from Plantactinospora sp. KLBMP9567, assembly GCF_033446045.1. NCBI lineage: Bacteria > Bacillati > Actinomycetota > Actinomycetes > Micromonosporales > Micromonosporaceae > Plantactinospora > Plantactinospora sp. KLBMP9567. Next base: position 75,407 of record NZ_JAWQRR010000055.1, read on the forward strand.
CGGTGGTCGCCACGATGGCCGCGCTGCAACGTCGGGTCGACCTGCCGGAGATCGGCGTGACCGAACTCCGGAACCGGGCCACCGATCTGCTCCGGGAACTGTCCCGGCACCGGCAGCGCGGCGCGGACCTGGTCTACGAGGCGTACCAGACGGACATCGGCGGGGAGACCTGACCGGACCTCCACACCAGCCGCGCCCGTGCGCAGGACAGCTTGATGCCGTCGAGGCTGTGTCGGCCGTGCTCAGGGCAGGTCGATCGGCAGCTTGATGCCGTCGAGGCTGTGCGGGCACGGGCAGTCGCGGTCGCTGGAGAGCCGGCCGACCGCGTCGAGCAACACCTCGCGCAGCCGCGCGGTGTTCTCGCCGAAGACCCGGAACACCTCCTCCTGGGTCACCGCGTGCCCACCCTCCACTCCGGCGTCGAGATCGGTGACGAGCGCTACGGCGGTGTAGCAGAGCGCCAGCTCGCGGGCGAGTACCGCCTCCGGGTGCCCGGTCATGTTGATGACCGCGCCACCGATCGCGGAGAACCAGCGCGACTCGGCCCGGGTGGAGAACCTGGGCCCCTCCACCACCACCATCGTGCCGCCGTCCTGCGCCTCGATCCCGTGCGCGGCCGTGGCGGCCAGCACGGTGTCCCGGCCTCGTGGGCAGTACGGGTCGGCGAACGAGACGTGCACCGCGCCCCGGTCGTAGTAGGTCTCTGCGCGGCCACTCGTCCGGTCGATGAGCTGGTCCGGAATCACGAACGTCCCCGGGCCGAGTTCCGGCCGCAGCCCGCCGACCGCGCAGGGGGCGAGAACCTGGCGTACGCCTAGCGACCGCAACGCCCACAGGTTCGCCCGGTAGGGAATCAGATGCGGTGGAAACCGGTGGTCGCGTCCGTGCCGAGGCAGGAAGGCGATGGTACGACCCGCCACCTGCGCCACCGTGATCGGATCGGACGGCGGCCCGTACGGCGTCTCGACCCGGTGCTCGGTGGCCTCCTCAAGCAGGGCGTAGAGCCCGGATCCGCCGATCACCGCGAGTTCCGCCTGCGGACCCATGCCCCCGCCTCTCCTGCTCAGCGCTCATCCGGGCTGCCAATTGTCGTCAAAGCGCTCTGTGGACTAGCCCTACAGACCTTAACCAGCACCAGTGCCGCAAGCTATGGTGCGTGGCATGGCGTTTACTGCGCGCAGGATCACCATCGATCCTGCGGATCCGGCGAGGCCGGTGAAGGGCCGGGTCGTGGTGACCGACGACGAGACGCGGCGGCGGTCCGGGGAGTGGTTCCTGGTCCTCGGGCCGGCCGAGTAGCGGTGGCTGGCGTGTTCGGCGAGGGGCAGGCGATCGGGGGACGGTCGATGGAGTCGATGACCGGGCAGTTGCTGGTCGCGACTCCTGCGCTGAAGGACCCGAACTTCGACCGGACCGTGGTGCTGCTGGTCGCCCACGAGGCGGGCGGTGCACTCGGGGTGGTGCTCAACCGGGCCACCGAGGTACCGGTCTCCGAGGTGCTCGGCGCCTGGGGCGGACTGGCCCGGGACCCGGCGGTGCTCTTCGAGGGCGGTCCGGTGCAGCCGGAGTCGGCGATCTGCCTGGCCCGGATGCGTACCCCGACCCAGCGGGTGAAGGGCATCCACCAGGTCACCGGGGCGGTCGGCACGGTGGACCTCTCGGTCGACCCGGACCGGCTCCGAGATTCCGTCACCGGGATACGCGTCTTCGCCGGCTATTCGGGCTGGTCCCCAGGGCAGGTCGAGGAGGAGGTCGCCCGGGGCTCGTGGTTCGTCCTGGACGCGCTGCCCGGCGACGCGTTCATGGAGCGCCCCGACGACCTGTGGCCGATGGTGCTCCGCCGGCAGGGCGGGATCATGGCGGCGGTCGCGCACTTCCCGCCGGACGTACTGCTCAACTGACCCAGGGCGGCACGGTAGCCCCTCGGATGACCCGGGCCGCGAGGGTGTGTACTATTGCGCGGGTGCCTGGGAGACCGGGCAGGCAGTAAAGCAAGGGGCCGTGGCGCAGCTGGTAGCGCACCACACTGGCAGTGTGGGGGTCAGGGGTTCGAGTCCCCTCGGCTCCACCTTGTGTTTGTGCAGGTGAATCGGCATCAGTCATCGACTGGCGCCGATTCTCTGTGATCTTGTGGTCACAGCCATGGGCACGCAGCGCCCCACACTACGCCTCGGCGACCAGTGTTGAAGCGTCCGAAGAAATCGCCTCTGACCAGGGATTGTTTCTGCTCCTCGGGCTGTCCGGGATGCCTGGGCCGAAATGTGGGGCGCAAAACCGTGTAGTACGGCGGTGCCGGCCCGTATCGCTACGTACGGATCGGTCGCCGGGTTACCCGCTCGACGCCTGTCCCCGAGAGGGACATCCCCGGCGGGTGATAGCCGGGGCCCAACAGCCGCCGACAGCGCCGTCTCAATCCAGAACTGTCGGAGGTTGTTGAAAATCTAGGTCTTTGATCGATGCGGATTCAGTGTCTGCTGCGCCCGCCGTGCGCGGATCGCAACTGCGTGGCTTCGGGGTGGTTCTTGCGAGCCTGGAGGGATGCTGCGCCCGGTGCTCGCGCCAGGCGAGGATCGCAACTGCCTGGTGCGCCGTACGTACCGGCTCGACCAGTCCGGGCCCTACGCGGCACTCGCGGACACCGGCGGCCCGCCACAGAGACCTCATGGCTCGGTCGAACCTGGCGTCGTCGGTTGGGCCGAGGGCCAGCATCAGTTCGTAGAACCCGCCCGCCCAGTTCTCGGCGTGGCTCATGTCGTCCGCGCTTGCCATCGCACCAAGATTCACGATTCCGCAACCCCTGTCATCTGGGTTTCCCAGCACTCCCTCGGTACGTGCGCTGGCTGCAAGACGTACGCCGGTACCAGCCCTCAACGGTGTCCCGCCGGCTGTCGATCGTGGTTGGTTCTACCGGGGCTGCGTCATCGACGCCATCTCGAGCGCTCGCCAGCCGACTACGTCCGCCGACCCACCGTGCCGGCCAAGTCACCGACCCTCGGACTGGAGGCACCTACAGTTCGAAGCCCTGATCACCACCGCCCGATCGCCCGACGCGTCGGTGATGTGACCTTCATCACTTGGTGAGAGGCCGAATCACACTATACATACGGACATGTCCCACCTGAAGGTGACGCTGCCATCGCTTTTGGTATCCCACCAATGTGGACAAGTATGTCTGCATCAAGATCTTTCGATTCTAGATATCGATGGACGTCGCCAATATGATGTGACCTGATCACTACTTTCCGTAGCCTTCGGGGGAGGCTGCATGTCCGGCGATCGTGTACGTCGTGGGTCGGGGAACGTTGTACGTCGGAGCCGTTTCGTACCGATCGCGCTCTCAGTCGCCGCGCTGATCGGTTCGATACTGGTGGTTCCGGCAGCACCCGCCACGGCACGGACGCCCGCGCCGACACCCTCATGCACGGACGCTCAACCGGACTTCGCAGCCGCCCGGGCGATGGTGGAGATGTGCAACCGGCGGGTGGAGGTCCTGTCGGAACGGACGGAATTCTCCCAGAACTACCTGAACGTCGATGGCTCCCGGACTGTCGAGGAGAGCATCGAACCGGTACGAGTACGCAAGGGCGGCTCCTGGGTACCGGTCGACACGACGCTGAAGGTGACCGAACGAGGTGTCGTTCCCCGGGCGACGGTGCTGCCGATGGTGTTCTCCGCCGGCGGGGTTGGGCATCTGGCCCGCCTGACCCATCAAGGTCGAGAGCTGGGTATGACCTGGCCCGCCGCACTCCCCGTGCCGGTGGTCAGGGGTGACACGGCGACCTACCCCGAGGTACTGCCCGGCGTGGACCTTCGAGTCACCGCACACGCGCAGGGGTTCAGCGAGCTGTTGGTCGTTCGTACCCGGGATGCCGCGACGAACCCCAATTTGACGTCGCTCCGATTCGGCCTGTCGACCAAGGGGGTCGCGGTCTCGACAGCCGAAGGAGGCGGCCTCGTCGCCGTGGACGCCGCAGGGCGCACGGTGTTCGCGGCGCCGGCCCCCCTGATGTGGGACTCCTCCAGGACCGACGGATCGTCAACGGTCGAGCCGGCTCCCGACGAAATCGGCGATCGGTCCCAACCGAAGACCAAGCCGGCCCGGGGTGCAGCGGCGCGGACTCCGAGCGAGGACGACGAGCCCCGGAATGGAGTAGGCACCGCGGTGATGCCAGTCCGGGTCGACGGCAATACCCTGACGATCACGCCGAACCGGAACTTGCTGACCGCCCCAGACACCGTGCTGCCGATCTACATCGACCCGTCCTGGACGGGCAACATCTCGGGTAACGCCTGGACCTCGGTGTGGAGCAAGCACAAGTCGAGTTCGTTCTGGAAGAACTCGACGGCGCTGAACAACGGCTCGACACACGGCTCGGCTGGCGCGGGACGCACCGAGGACTGCTCCGGATGCGCCGACCACATCGTCCGGTCGTTGTTTACGATGAACACCTCCGTGGTCCGCGGCAAGCAGATCATCGATGCCAAGTTCCGGGTGGAGCAGAAGCACTCCTGGACCTGTAACCCCAAGTCGAACGCGAAACTGTGGCTTACCGGAGGCATATCGTCAGGCACGACGTGGAATAACCAGCCGTACTGGGACGGCAAGTACACGGCGCAGAGTGCGGCGAATCGCAAGGTCGGTTCGGCGCACGGCTGCGCTGGTCCGGGCACTGTCGAGTTCAACGCGACCGCGATGGTGACCCGAGCCGCAGCCAACAACTGGTCGACCCTGACAGTGGGGTTGCGTGCCGCCAGCGAGGGCACGCTCAGTCAGTGGAAGCGCTTCAACCACGCTTCCCCGAAGCTGGCCATCACCTACAACACGGCACCCGTCGCGCCGAGTAACCGGCTGTCGGACGGGAAGGCCTGCGCGACCGGCGCGAGCCGTCCCTACGTTCGGACGTTGACGCCGACCCTCGCTGCCAAGCAAACCGACCCTGACAACGACCAGGGGCTGACCACCTGGTTCTACTGGTGGCAGGCGGGCCAGAGCCGTACTACCTCGAACCGGGTCTCACAGGCTGCCGGCAACAACACGACAGTGTCGAGGCCGATCCCGGCGAGCCGACTTGTCGATGGGCAGAGCTACGTGTGGCAGGCTCAGACGCTGGATCCGCGCACCGCCGGAGCCTGGTCCGCCACCTGCGAGTTCACGGTCGACGTGACGCCGCCGGCGGAGCCCTCCTCGGTGACCTCGGCAGACTACCCGCCAGACTCACCGACTACGCCCGGGCAAGGCGGAGTCGGTATCGGCGGCGAGTTTGCCATCGCGGCCCCAGCCAGTGGGAACGCCGAGGTCGCCGGCTACGCCTGGACGTTGGACAGCGGTCAGCAGCCGTCGGCGGCGAACCAAATCTCCGCATCCGGCTCGCAGCCCGTGACGGTCAGCTATCGACCGGTTCGGGACGGGGTACACACGCTGCGGGTATGGACCAAGGACCGGGCAGGGTGGTACTCGCCGGACCCCTACCTCTATACCTTCAAGGTAAGGGCCGGCGCGGGGCCCGCCGCCGCCTGGACGTTCGACGAGGGCAGCGGTCCCGCCACGGACGCCAGCGGACACGGCAACACGCTCACACTGTCGGCGAACGCGAGCCGCGTCCCGGGGCGCGGCGGCGTGGGGTACGCGGTTGAACTGAACGGCGCCGCGCACGGCTCGACCACCGGGCCGGTGTCAACGACAGATCCGGTCACCGAGGCGTCGATGCCGGTCCGGACCGACTCGAGCTACACCGTCGCCGCCTGGGTCCGGGCGCCGAGTACGACCGGCGTGACCGGTTTCCGTACCGCAGTCGCCGCCGACGCTACCCGTCAATCCCCATTCATGCTCGGCTACAGCGCAGACACCAACAGATGGCGGTTCAGCGTCAGCACCGCCGACCTGGACGACAGCGGGCTCTATCACGCATCCTCCGACGCGGCACCCGTCGCCGGGCGCTGGACCCATCTGGCCGGTGTCTACGACGCGGCCAACAGACAGGTCCGGCTCTACGTCAACGGCACGCTCCAGACGACCACCGCCACGACACCGAGCACCTTCAACACGAGCGGACCACTCACCATCGGCAGACGGATGTGGAACGGCACAGCCGACGGCTATTTCACCGGCGCCGTCGACGACCTGCGGTTCTACAACTACGTCGTGAATTCGTCCGAACTGCTGCCATTACCACTGCCGCTGCTGCCGACGATCACCCTGCTTCCCGGTGACACGGCGCCGGTCGGCGGCACTGCCACCGCGATCATCGGGTCCGGCGACGACACCAACATCTCGTCGTACCGGTACAGCATCGGTTCCGACACCCTGAACCAGACGGCCACTCCCGCAGCCGCCGGAGGCCCGGTGACTGTAGCCCTGCCGACCGGGACGGCCGGGACCGTCAGCATCTACGCCGTCGCCGTCGACGGCAACGGCCGGCAGTCCCCGGTCGCGGCCCAGGCCCGGCTGACTGTGACACAACCGGCGACCCTGACCGGGTTCGTCACCGACACCGAGTTCACCCCGTTGCCGGGAGCGGTGGTGACCGTCGGCTCGACCGGGCGCTCGGCGGTCGTGGCCCCGGACGGCTCGTACACGGTGACCGGCTTCAACGCCGGCGTCCACACGGTCCGGGCGACGTATGGCGGCGTGTGCGGCCTGGAGGCGGTCGCCGACAACGTCGAAATCGCCGGCGAGACGATGCTGGATCTGATGCTGGCCCCGGTGACCGACCGGCTGGGCTACACCTGTGCGGCGCAGCCGACTGCGTTCCAGGCAGCCGACCAGACGGTAGTGACGCTGACCGGAGACAACGCGGTCGCCCAGGTGGGACTGCCGTTCGCGTTCCCGTTCTACGGCCAGACCTACCGGTCGGCCTGGCTCGACACGAACGGACTGGTGTCGTTCACCGACCCGGGCGGCTCGCATCCGTACACCGGCACGGAGCTGCCGGCACCCGCCGCACCGAACGCCCTGGTGGCGCCCTTCTGGGACGACCTGGTGGTGGACGCGGCGGCGAGCGTGCGGACCGCGACCACCGGTACCGGGCCGGACATGCGCTTCGTGATCGAATGGCGCAACGTGCACCGCAAGGCGTCGGCGGCGCAGCGGCTGTCGTTCGAGGTCATCCTGGCCGCGGACGGCACAGTGACAACCAACTACGACGGCTTGGACAACGAGGCCGAGCGCGGTGCGCAGGCGGCGGTCGGGATCGAGGCGCCGGCCGGCGAGGACGGCCTGCGGTACTCCGCAGGTGAGGCGGTACTCGCGAGCGGTCAGGCGGTGGTGTTCGACCACCCGGAGGCGGGCAGCCCCATTGAGGTCTACGACCTGTCGGGTTCGCTGGTCAACGCCGCCGGTGCGCCGGTGGTCGGAGCCACGGTCCGGCTCGACCCATCGGGCCTGGCGGCGACGACCGGTGCCGGCGGGGCCTGGCGGTTCGACGACCTGGTGGCGGATAGCTACACCGTCGCCGCGAGCGTGGGTACCCGGTGCCCCACGGTCGCCGCCGTCCAGGTGGAACTGACTGCGGACGTCGTGCAGAATCTACGGCTCGGGCCGGACTACGGCCAGCTGGGCTATGCCTGCTCGGTAGGCGCGTCCGGGTACGTGGCGGCGTCGACCGTGTTCAACCTGACCGGCGACGACGCCACCGCCCCGATCACCCTGCCGTTCCCGGTCATGATGCATGGCCGCAGTTACTCGTCCGGTTTCGTCCACACCAACGGCTTGGTGAGCTTCGGCCCGACGGTGGGAACCAACCTCTGGAACAACCTGAGCATGCCGAACACCTCGGCGCCGAACGCCGTGGTGGCGCCGTTCTGGGATGACCTCGTGATCGACGGTCAGGCCAGCATCCGTACCCAGGTGTCCGGAACTGCGCCCAACCGATCGCTCGTCATCGAGTGGCGGAACGTGTTGATCTACGACTTCGCGCCTGACCGGGTGACATTCGAGGTGGCATTCCACGAGGACGGCCGGATCGTCTTCCACTACGGCGCCATGGACACCCCGTGGAAGCACGGCGGGGCTGCCACCGTCGGAATCGAGAGCGCATCGGGCAGGGTCGCCGCCCAGTACTCGCACCACGAGGCCGCGCTCACGCCGAACTCGTCCATCACCTATACCCCGGCCCCGGCCGGCACGATCAGTGGCACGGTGACCACAGCGGTCACCTCCACGCCGCTGGCCGGGCGGACCGTGACGTTGAGCCCCGGCGGCGCGACCGCCACGACGGGCGCGGACGGTGGTTACCAGTTCACCTCGCTGCCGGTCGGCGAATACTCGGTGCAGGTGTCGACGGGGGACAACCGTTGCGCGGGCCAGCATGCCGCGGAGTCCGTCAGCCACACCGGCGGGGTGTCGGACGTGGATCTCTCGGTCATGGTCGACGGGGACGAGTTCGGTTACAAGTGCACCACCGGCGCACAGGCGTTCATTTCCGGCAATGTCGTCGAGGACTGGTCCGGGGCCGACACGGTCTGGCCGAAGAATCCGCCGTTCCCTGTGAAGTTGTACGGCAACACCTACACCTCGGCGTGGATCAGCGCCAACGGCCTGATCACCTTCCGTGATCCGATGTACTTCGGCTGGATCGGCTACACACCCAGCGCTATCCCGTCGCCGACGGCGGAGGCGTACCCAACGCGGCGGTCTATCCCATGTGGGACGACTGGGTCGTCGACGCCCAGGCCCGGATCGCCACCCGGGTAAGCGGCTCCGCGCCGAACCGGCAGTGGGTGGTGGAGTGGCGCAACGTACACCACGCCGCCGACCCGACGGCACGGGTCACCTTCGAGGTGATCTTCAACGAGGGCGGCGAGGTCACCTTCGCCTACGCCGACATCAACGCCGCGAATTCGCGGGAGCGCGGCTCCGGCGCGCTCGTGGGCATCGAGAACGCCTCTGGAACAATCGGCTTCCAGTACGCCTTCAACGAGCAGGTACTGGCCAGCGGCCAGGGCGTCCACTTCGCGCCCAACCCGCCCGGCACCGGCACGATCGCCGGCACGGTCACCTGCCAGGGCAGTCCCGTCGCCGACGCCACCGTTGCCGTGGCTGGCCAGTCCACCACGACCGGCGCCGACGGCACGTACCAGGTCGGTGACGTCACGGCCGGTACGTACGCGGTCGTCACCAGCATGCCATCGGGTCAGCCCTGCCGTGGATCCCAGGTCGGGCAGGCCACGGTCGGCACTAACACGGAGGTCACGCTCGATTTCGCGGTGGCGGCCACTCCCGCCGGAGCCGGCTACCTCCTGGCCGAGCAGGCGGTGCCGTACGTGCCGGCAGACACCACCGTGCTGCCGCTGACCGGCGACGACGCGTACCGGCAGGTTAATCTGCCGTTCCCGGTCACGCTGTACGGCCAGTCGTACGGCACCGGGTGGGTGGACACCAACGGACTCGTCTCGTTGATCGACCCCGGTGAACCCTCGCCCGATGCCTGGCCGATCCCCTCACCGGAGAGCCCGGAGGAGCCGAACGCGGCGGTCTACCCGTTCTGGCACGACTGGGTGGTCGACCAAACCGCCAGCGTGCGGACCGCGACCCGGGGAACAGCGCCGAGCCGGCAGTTTGTCGTCGAGTGGCGTGACGTGCACTCCTACGAGGATCCCACCACCCGGATCACCTTCCAGGTGATCTTCGACGAGGCCGGTGGCTACTCCTTCGCCTACGCCGACAACGACGGCACCTACCTGGAGCTCGGCGGCGGCGCCACCATCGGCATCGAGAACGCCGACGGCACCGTCGCGCTGCAGTACACCTACCGCCAACCGGTACTCCATCCCGGCCTGGGCCTGCGAATCAGCCCGGTCGGTCCCTGACACCGCCCGACCCCGCCGACCGCGCGCTCCCGGAGGTTCTCGGTGCAGTCAATCCTGCCGTCAGCTCTGCTCCGTACCGCAAGACACGTATCCGCCCGAACCGTCGGTCGGGCCGGTCGCGCCAGGGCCGTCCTCGCCATCGTTGTGCTCGTCCTGGGCCTAGCGCAGGGAACGGCCCGGGCCGAGCCGAGCCCGGAGTACACGGCGCCGGCGGCCCAGCCCGACAAGCCGGTACCGGTGACCCGGGTGGCGCCGGCCCGACCGCCCGCGACGGCCCCGATGCCGGACGGGACGAGGAAGCCTGCGCCGGCTTGGCCGACGCCGGGTAGTGCCGAGACGTCGGTCCCCCGGGTGCCGGTCCAGGCGCGCGCGGACGAGGCCGGCAACGCGCAGGCGCGGGCAGGTGCGCTGCCGGTGCTGGTCGGGGCGCCGCGGATCGCAGACCGGGGCCCGGCGCCGGCCAGGGTACGGGTGCAGGTGCTGGATCGGAACAGCACCGAGCGGGCCGGCGTGCGGGGCGTGTTGTTGCGGGTCGGCCGCGCCGACGCCGACGTACGGGCCGCAGCGGTCGACATCACCATCGACTACCGTCAGTTCCGCACCGCGTACGGCGCGGATTGGGCGTCGCGGCTGCGGCTGACCCTAGTACCGGAATGCATGCTGGCGGCGCCCCGGCAGAAGTGTGCCGCAATCACGCCACTACCGTCACGTAACGATCCGCGGGCCGGCACGGTGGCCGCCACCGTGCCGTTGCCGGCCGGTTCTGCCGGTGTGACCGCTCCGTCCGCCCTGATCGCGGTATCGGCGGCATCCACCGGCCCGGCAGGGAGTTTCGCCGCCACCTCGCTTCAACCCTCGTCGACCTGGACCGCCGGCGGCAGTTCCGGCGACTTCACCTGGTCCTACCCGATGCGAGTGCCGCCGGCCCCGGGTGGGCCAGTGCCGACCGTGGGCCTGGCCTACTCCGCCCAGTCGGTGGACGGTCGGCACGCTGCCTCCAACAACCAGCCCTCCTGGCTGGGCGAGGGGTTCGAGACGACCGCCGGCGGGTTCATCGAGCGGCGCTACGAGGGCTGCGCCGAGGACATGGAGGACGACGCCAACAACACCAAGAAGACCGGTGACCTGTGCTGGGCGACGGACAACGCCGTCCTGTCCCTCGGGGGCCACTCCGGCGACCTGATCTACAACGCCGCGACGGACCGATGGCGGCTGCGTAACGACGACGGCTCCCGGGTGCAGCGGCACACCGGCGCGAGTAACGGCGACAACAACGGCGAGTACTGGGTGGTGACCACCGGCGACGGGGTGCAGTACTGGTTCGGCAAGCACCGGCTGCCGGGCTGGAGCAGCGGCGAACCGGTCACGAACTCGACCTGGACCGTCCCGGTGTACGGCAACCACGTCAACGAACCGTGCCATGCGACGGCCTTTGCCAACTCGAGTTGCCACCAGGCGTGGCGGTGGAACCTCGACTACGTCGTCGACCGGCACGGCAACTCCGCCTCCTACTGGTACCAGACCGAGACGAACAAGTATGCCCGCAACGTCGACTCCGACGACGTCGTCAGCTACGTCCGCGGCGGCTACCTCGACCGCATCGACTACGCCACCCGCCGTACCGGCGACGTCGACAGCATTTTCACCAGCGACGCACCGGCCCGGGTCGACTTCGACGTCGACGACCGGTGCCTGTCCGGCTGCGGCACGCACGACGAGTCGCACTGGCCCGACACACCCTGGGACCAGGAATGCACCGAGTCGACGTGTGAGACATTCAGCCCGACGTTCTGGTCCACCAAACGTCTGAAGACGGTGACCACGCGGATCCGCAACGGCACGGACTATCGCGACGTCGAGCGGTGGACGCTCACCCACACCTTCCCGGACCCGGGCGACGGCACCCGGGCCGGCCTGTGGTTGTCGAAGCTGTCCCACACCGGTCTGGTCGGCACCGCGGTCAACGTCCCGGACGTCGAGTTCGCCGGAGTGCAGCGGGAGAATCGGGTCGACACGATCGACTTCGCGGCGGCGATGAACTGGTGGCGGATCTCGCAGATCCGGTACGAGACGGGAGGCACGCTCAGCGTCCTGTACAGCGACCCGGACTGTGTGGCGGGCACCCGGGTGCCGTCCGAGCCGGCCTCGAACACGCTGCTGTGCTATCCGGTGCGCTGGACACCGGAAGGGTACGACGACCCGGTCGTCGACTATTTCCACAAGTACCTCGTCACCACCGTCTACCAGGCGGACAACACCGGCGGTGCGCCGCCGAACGGCAGCCCGCCCACCGTGACGACCTACCGGTACCTGGGCGACCCGGCCTGGCACTACAGCGACGACGACGGTCTGATCGAGAAGAAGGACAAGACCTGGTCCGTGTGGCGCGGCTACGCGAAGGTCGCCGTCATCACGGGCGATGCCGGCGAGCAGACGTACCAGGAGACGACCTATTTCCGCGGTATGCATGGTGACCGGGCCGCCTCCGGAACCCGTACCGTCCCGGTCACCGGTACCGGGGTGCCCACCGTGAACGATGAGGACGCCTACGCCGGCATGACCCGGGAGACCACGGTCTTCGACGGCCCCGGCGGCGCGGTCGTCTCCAAGCAGGTTCACGAGCCATGGCAGTCGCCTCCCACCGCCTCCCGAACCGTCAACGGCGATGCCGTGCACGCCCGTTACACCGGTACCCTCGCCAGCCACGAACGCACCACCCTCGACGGGGGACGTGGCGAGCGGGTCCGGACGATCCGCAACACATTGGACGCCTACGGGATGCCGACCGCGGTCGACGACTCGGGCGACACCGCCGTCACCGGCGACGAGATCTGCACGCGGTCCACCTACGAGCCACGGAACACCAACGACTGGCTGCTGATGTTCAGCCATCGGGTCCGGTCATTCGCGCTGCCGTGTAGGGCAGCTGGGGACGACGCCGAACTGACCGACTCCGACCTGATCTCGGACACCCGCACCACCTACGACAACCAAGCCCACGGCACCGCACCCACCGAAGGCCTGGTCACGAAGACCGAGAACGCGAACGCGTGGAACGCGGGCAACCCCGATTACGACCAGGTCAGCCGAGCCGCCTACGACGCACAGGGCCGCATCACGAACTCGTGGGACGCGCTGGACAACGAGATCACCACCGTCTACGAACCGGCCGGCCTCGGACTGGTCACCCAGACGGTCGTCACCAACCCGCTCGATCACGTGACAACCACCACCATCGAGCCCGCCTGGGGCGTACCCACCAGTATCACCGACCCGAACGGCAAGCGTACGGAGACCGGCTACGACGGCCTGGGCCGGCTGACCGCGGTCTGGGAAGCGGGACGGGACAAGAACACGCAGACCGCGAACACGAAGTACAGCTACCTCCTCCGCAACGACGCGCCCAGCGTGGTCAGCACCCACACGCTCAACGCGGCCGGCAACTACCTGGACACCCACACCCTTTACGACGGGTTGCTGCGTCCACGCCAGACGCAGTCATGGTCCGCCTCCGGCGGGCGCCTGCTCACGGACACCTTCTACGACACGGCGGGCCGGTCGGTCCGTACCCACGGTGCCTACCACGCCGCCGGCGCCCCAGGCACCGAGCTGACCACCGCCACCGACTGGCAGGACATAGCGAACCAGACCACGACCGAGTACGACGGCACGGGCCGACCGACCGCCGAAATCTTCCACTCCTACAGCGAGGAGCGCTGGCGGACCAGCCGATCCTTCGGCGGAGATCGAACCGACGTGACACCTCCGGCCGGCGGCACCGCCGCCTCGACCGTCACCGACGCGCACGGCCGCACCGTGGCCGTCCGTCAATACCACGCCAGCACTCCCACCGGCACGTACGACGCCACGAGCTACTCCTACAACCGCAAGGGCCAACTCGCCGAGGTGACCGACGCGGCCGGCAACGCCTGGTCCTACACCTACGACGTGCGGGGCCGACAGGTCACTGCGGCCGATCCGGACAAGGGGCTCACCACGAGCGGATACGACGTCGGTGGACGGCTGACCTCGACCGTCGACGCCCGCAATGTCCGGCTCACCTACACCTACGACGCGCTCAACCGGCGCACCGCGGTGCAGCAGCCCGGCGTGGGGACCAGGGCGCGTTGGACCTACGACACCATCGCCAAGGGCCACCTCTACCAGTCGGTTCGGTTCGTCGGCACCGCCAGCTACACCACGCGGATAACCGCGTACGACGACGCCTATCGTCCGACCGACCAGTCCGTGATCATTCCCGCCACGGAGACCGGTCTCGCCGGCACCTACACGTTCGGCACCTCGTACAACGCCGACGGCACCATCGCCGCCCGGAACTATCCAGCCACCGCCGGCCTGCCGGCCGAGTCCGTCTCGTACGTGTACGACGAGACGACGGGCATGCCGGTCAGGGCGAACAGCAACTTCAACAACACCGCTCTCAGCTATGTCTCCCAGACCGGCTACAACGCTCTCGGGCAGGTCACCACGCTCCAGCTTTACACCGGAGTGCACACTGGGCTCGGGGCGCGGGTTGACCAGACGTTCACCCACGAACTCGGTACCGGCCGGCTCACTGCGGTCCGCACCGACCGGCAGTCCGTCTCGCCGTTCACCGTGGCGAACACCGAGTACGAATACGACGACGCCGGCAACATCACTCGGGTCAGCGACGTGGCCACGGGTGACCATCAGTGCTTCGAGTACGACCACCTGCGCAGGCTCAATCAGGCATGGACGCCCACCTCCGGCACCTGTGACACCCCGAGCACCGCGCGGGTGGGCGGTCCCGCTCCGTACTGGCAGTCGTGGACCTACGACGTCACAGGTAACCGGCTGAGCCAAAACGATCATGCCACCTCCGCCGGCGGCATGAGTCGGCGGGTCGATTACACCTATCCCGACGCCGGATCTGCGCGACCGCATGCGGTCACCGGACGGACGACCACGATCGGCGCCAGCGCGACCACCGTCGGCTACGCGTACGATCTCGCCGGCAACACCCTGACCCGGCCCTCGGCTGCGGGCACCCAGACGCTGACCTGGGATCCGGAGGGGCATCTGGCCAACAGTGTCGATTCGACCGGCACTACGGAATACATCTACGACGCCGACGGCAACCGGCTGATCCGGCGCGATCCGAGTGGCAGGACGCTCTACCTCCCCGGCCAGGAACTGCGTTACACCACCGCAACCGACACTGTGGCCTGCACTCGCTACTACACCTACCGCAACGCCACGATCGCGTCCCGCACCACGGCCGGGC
Organism: Plantactinospora sp. KLBMP9567; assembly: GCF_033446045.1. Classification (NCBI taxonomy): domain Bacteria; kingdom Bacillati; phylum Actinomycetota; class Actinomycetes; order Micromonosporales; family Micromonosporaceae; genus Plantactinospora; species Plantactinospora sp. KLBMP9567. The sequence goes on from NZ_JAWQRR010000055.1 coordinate 90,480, forward strand.
TGACCTGGCTGTCCGCAGACCATCAGGGGACCGCGACGGTCGCTATCGACGCCGCGACCCAGCAGGCCACGATCCGTCGGCAGACACCCTTCGGGGAGTCCCGCGGCGGGACGCCGCTCTGGCCGAACAGCAAGGGCTTTGTCGGTGGCATCAGAGACAACACCGGGCTGACCCATCTCGGGGCCCGGGAGTACGACCCCGACATCGGCCGATTCATCTCCGTCGACCCGGTGCAGGACCTGAACGATCCTCAGCAGTGGAACGCGTACGCCTACTCGAACAACTCGCCGGTCACACTCTCCGACCCGGACGGGCTCAAGCCGCTGATTGGCAACAGTGGCTGGGACGAGCCGTCGCTGTTCGACGACGGGGGCTACAAGCTCACGAACAAGGGCGGCAAGTGGACTACCGAGAAGATCCGTTCGAGTAAGTGGTTCGACTATTATCGGAACACCGTCATACCGCCGAAGGATGTGAAGTTCGACCCCGTATACGGGTGGGATGTCAAAGAAACAACGCTGTTCGGTGCGGCGACGGTGTACGACAAAGACGGGAATCTGATCGCCAGCGACGACAATTTCCGGAGCGGTGGCGGCACGCTCGATGGCGAGACCAGCCGGTGGGACAAACACGTCGAGCCCCGGGTCGTCAAGTGGTACGAGTCAGCCGGCGTCCTCAAGCCGGGCAGCACGCTCTATATCACGGTGAATGAGCCAGGGCGCGAATCCTGCACGCAGTGCGCTCCCCTGCTGCGAAAGACCGCCGATCGGCTCGGCATTAGGGTCGTCTACGAAGCGCCGGGCGCCGCGCCCGTGGTCTATGGGGAGAACCATGCGAAAGCGCCGCTCAAGGGCGCCCCGGCCGCACCGAAGCGTCCCCTCAAGTCGACAACGCCGAAGGTGCAGCCCGCACCGCCCGCCGGACTGTTCGACGAACCTTCCGGAAAGCCCGGCGGGGCACCGCCGAAGGGCCCCAGCGGCAACGTCGGACGCGGCATCGGTGGCGCGGCGGGCGTGGTCGGAGTCGGCGCCGACATATATTTCTTCGGCAGGTACGGTCCCTGTGGCCTGATGCCAGTCGACATTCCCCAATGCAGGCCTCCGCTGCCGGGCAGTACGGCATAGCGGCTCGGCCGTAACCGCCACGCTCGGGGTGTGGGTGCAGATCGCTCGATCGATCGGCACCCACTCTGTCGACGTTATCGGCGTGGGCACACGAGCATCGACGCAGCGAGCCGTGGGAAGGAATTTCGTCGATGTTACGATCTCACACATGCCCGAACCGACTGTTGAACTGGACAGGATCGACTGGTCATCTTTGATCGATTCCTACGGCCGACCAGCGGTGGAGGTGCCGCACCTGTTGCGGAGCGTATGGTCGGCCGACCCGCAGGTGCGACGGAGCGCGTACGAGCAACTCATAGGCCGGCTGGTCCATCAGGGTTCGTCCTGTCCGGCTGCCCTCGCCGCCGTACCGTTCCTGATCGATCTGGTTGCCGATTCGCAAGCTCCGGACCGGTTCGCCGCGTGCCAGGTGCTGACTGCGGTGGCTATCGGCGACGAGACCGGCTGGCTGACCGACTCCCCGGATCCGGTCGCGATGCGGCGGGAGGTGGCCCGCACCGCTGTCCTGAGCGTCGCGGAACTCGAACGGGAGCGGGCAGCCTGGGCCGCTGCAGGGCGTACCGAACACGAACGGCGGATGCGAGCCATAGCGGTGGCCGGCGACGACGTGGAGGCGCGGCGCGCGGAGGCCCAGCAGGAATTGGCCGCGTACGACGCGGTCCGGGTGGGCGTGCCAGTTTACGCGGCCGCGCTGCAGTCGCCCTTTCTGGCCGTACGGTTGTACGCCGCGCATCTGCTGGCCTGGTTTCCGGAGGAGCGCGAGATCGCGGTACCTGCGCTCACCCGGCTCATCGTTGAGGAACAGAAGCCTGTTGTGGCTGCCACCGCCTGCCTCTCGGCCAGTCTCTGCGCCAGCCCGGACGACCGGTTGCTGATCGACGCACTCACCGCTCGCCGAACCGACGGGGACCGCATGGTGTGCTCGGCTGCCGTGATCGGCCTCGCCCGCGTGGTGTCGCATCCCGACCGGGGCCTCATCGAGGACCTGTACGAGTCCCTGCTCGACACTGCGGAGCCAGAACCGCTCCTGCCGTTCCAGGACGGTGATCTGTCTGCCATGGCCGCCTTCGCGGCCCGCCACCTCGGCGGCGACAGCGCGCAGGACCGGGTCGACGTGATCGCCAAGCGGCTTGAGGCCCGGCGTGACCTCGACCCACTCACGCAGGTGCGGGCGTTGCTGGACGCGGCGTTTCCCTCCGGACCGATTCCCGACGGCACCGCGTTCGAGGATCTTGCTTCGTGGCAGCACAGAGCGGTCCTCGCCGTGTGGCAGAGCCGTGCCCTCGACGGGGGACCGATGGTGTCGATGACGCTCGGCCGGTTCAACCTGCCGACGACGAAGAATGAGCTCCGGGTCTGGTGCGGACTACCACGCTGAGGCGGCAGGCCAGAGACCGGAGGATCACCTGCGGCCGAGTGCCGACCTGCTCGGTGTGCAGCTTGACCTTCAGATTGATTCAGGATGCCTGTACCGTGCCAAAACTTGTTATACCTGGGTGACCTGGTGTTGTGAAGATCGTTTCAGGCTGCCCGCTGTTTCTCGTTGATCACCCGTGAGTCGTCGTCGGTGTCGTTTGCCGGGACGATGCGGTACATGGGGCGGTCGGACGCTGCACTGGGTCGACCCGACTGATGTCACTCATCGAGCCGTGGGCGTTGTCGGGGGCAGATTGGGAGCAGGTCCGCACTCCCGCGGTCAGTTCCCAAGTCCTACGGCTCTCTGTCGCTCGATCGGGTGAGGTGCAGAAGAGCTTGGTACGCCTCGAGCGGCAGCCGTGCCGCCACTGGCTGCGCGAGCACACCGATCCCGCCGACACGATCCTCTGCCTGGGGATCGACGCGAGTGAGCGAGCCACACCGACGCCATCGAGCCAGACCGGCGGCCCTGGCCCGTGCGGTTCCCGATGTGGGAGGATCGCAACGTTTGGCGGCAAAACGCGGCGGGTGCACGGAACAGCGCGCTGCGCCCTGTGTTGGCAGAGCCCCGGCATCATCGTCGCTCAGGATCAACATCAGATCTTCCCGATGGTCGTTTCCTCACCACGACCGTGGAGGTGACTCATTCTGGCCGGGCAGCCTCGTATCCGTGGTGGCAGGTGCCCCGGCCCGCTTGGCTGCATCGGTGGAGAGCGGGCTTGCGCGGACAGGTCTGGACGGTGCCGCATGACGGCTCCCACACTGGCCGTGGTCACGACCGTGGTCACACATCAAGATCAAAGGCCTGTCCTTTGCTGACATTCGGTAGCAGTTGGCGTCATTGACGCCGGGGAATTTTTCCTGCTTGACGTATGCATCGGCATCGCGCGGCATGGCGTGACAGAATTGTTACCAGACTGGCAGTGTAGGGGTCAGGGGTTCGAGTCCCCTCGGCTCCACCCAAAACCGCAGGCCAGCGGCATTTGCAAGCGATGCTTGTGAATGCTGCTGGCCTCGCGTATCACATCGTCTCACGACATGGAGCCCGTTCCTCTCGGATGGGCCTACCTCGGTGGTCGGAGTATGCCGGAGCAGCCGCAAGCCTTGCTTTTCTCCCGGAGCAACTTCCCTGGTGGTAGTGGCTGCGTCAGCCCGTTGGCCCGTCCGGCTCGTCGAAGTTTGCCGGGTCGGAGACCGTCGGCGAGGCACCGCACCACATCGAATGTGTGCTGAGCATGCGCGCTTTCCGCCCCTGCCTGAGCTGCCGTTTGGGGGTGCCGACGCCTGTGATGCGCTGAGTTGGCTGCCGTGCACGACGAAGCAAGTAGGGCAGGCCCGTCACACGGAATGGGGCACTGGCTGCCGGTTTCCGGGCGCGACGATCCACGGGGCCGGAGACAGCGGATCACCTCAGCGGTGCCTTGAGCGGCGCCCTGTTCGAGTTGTCCAATGCCGGGCCGGAGGCTCGGTCGCGTTTCGAGGGCCGTGTTGCAGAGCCTGCTGGCGGATCCCGGGCAGAATGTCCGCGGCGCCGGTGCTCGAGACATGCGGGGGCGCCACCCCAGACGCCGTTCTCACCGTCCGCATTTGCGCCATGCCGATCACGATAGAACCGACCCGTTTACTGCGTGCCTCCTGGTCACAACCCTCCGGAGGCGGTGACGTAGGCCTCGTCCTTCAGGCGCACAGCCGCCTGGTCGAGCGGCACTTCGTGGCCCTTGGCGCACATGACGTTGGCTGAAAGCGGCGCCTCGCAGTCGCGATGAACGAGCTCGACGCCGGTGCGGTGGTCGTCGCCGAGTAGTTCTCCCCACTGGATCAGGGCAACGACGATCGGGAAGAGCTCGCGCCCGCGCTCGGTGAGAACGTACTCGTCTCGGGTGCGCTTGCCGGTCTCTTGGTAGGGGCGCCGGTCGACAATGCCGTTGGCGTACAGCTGCTTGAGTCGCCCGGCAACGACGGCCTCGCTCAAGCCCGTGCGTCGGGCCAGCTCGTCGAACTTCGTGCCCCCGTAGAAGAGTTCGCGGACCACCAGCATCGCGGAGCGCGTGCCGATCAGATCGAGCGAGCGCTCGATCCGGCACCAGCCCTTCGCCGCCCACTCGTCACGCTCGGAGAAAGCACCCAGACGCTCAAGGACGTCGGAGGGCTCGGCCTGTCCCTCACCGTGGTTCATGGCACCATCCTACCTCTGGCTTTGCTCATCCCAAGTCAGAGTGTAGGGTGCTGGCTATGGTTTCCACTAGCCAGGATCGTGGTGGGCCGGCTGCGCCACCCTCCGTAGCGAACAGGTGGCCGAGCCTGTTCGTGGTCTGCATTGGCGTGATGATGGCCTTCATCAACGCCTCGTCGACCATCGGGGCGCTCGCCTCGATCCAGGACGACCTCCATGTCTCGGGCGGCACCCTGGTGTGGGTCACCAGCTCGTTCACGCTCGCGTTGGTGAGTCTGGTGATGTCGGCCGGGACGTTCGGCGAGCTCTACGGTCGCCGCCTCACCTATCTCGTCGGCGTTGTGCTCTTCGCCGTCGGCAGCGTGACAGCGTTCGCGGCCGACGGCCCGGGGGTGTTGATCACAGGTCAGGCGATCATGGGCGTCGGCGCGGCAGCGATCCTGCCGTCCGGCCTGGCGATTGTGAGCACGAGCTTCCACGACCCCCGCGAACGCACCGGTGCGATCAGCATCTGGGCGAGCTGCGCTGGACTCGGCCTGGCGATCGGGCCCCTCGTTGCCGGCTTCCTGCTGGACCACTTCTCGTGGCACAGCGTCTACCTCACCAATGTCGTCCTCGGCGTCATTGCGATCGTGCTCACCTTGCTGGTCCTGAAGGAGAGCAAGCACCCATCACGGCAACTCGATCCGCTCGGCGTCGTCCTGGGAACGATCACGGTCGCGGCGGCGACGTACGCGATCATCGAGGGCGGCGCAAGTGGGTACAGTGAGCCGCTCATCGTCGTGGCCTACGTGATAGCCGCCGTCGGTGCGATCGCCTTCCTGCGGGTCGAGTCGACGCACCATGACCCGATGCTCGATCTGAGCCTGTTCCGTAGCGCGTCCTTCACCACGGTGATGCTGGTCGGCGCCGCCGCGATGTTCGGCTTCGTCGGGATCGCGCTGCTCAGCGTCCTCCACCTAGAACGGGTCGCCGGTCACGACGCACTCGGAGCTGGCGTGCGACTGATGCCGATGATGGTCACCTACGTCGTATTCAGCGCCATCGCCGCCCGGATCGTGCGGTCCGTCGGCTTCACCGTCACCCTGACCGCCGGACTTGTACTGATGGGCCTGGGGGCACTCTCGCTGCTGTGGAACGGCGCGGACGACGGTTACTCCCACATGTGGCCAGGCCTGGCACTGGCCGGCATCGGCAGCGCACTACTCGTGTCACCGTCGACTGCCGCAGCCGTAAACAGCGTCAGCCCTCTTCAAGCGGGCATGGCGTCGGCAACAGTGAACCTGTTTCGCCAGCTCGGCTCGATGCTCGGCCCAGCCGTCCTCGGCACCATCGCCACCAGCCGCTTCCCCGCACTACTGGCCGACGATCTCGGTGGCGACGGCCTACCTGCTGACCGTGCCACGTCAGTCGCCACCGCCATCAGCCACGGCCAGGCGCCGACAGTCGATGACACAACGCTCGAGTTACTCGGCCACGCCGTGCCCGACGCCTTCTCCGCGGCCTTGCACGGCGGACTGCTCACCGGCGGCATCGTCCTGCTCGTCGTCGCAGTCCTCGCCGCGCTCTTCGTACGCCACCGCCACCCCTGAAAGGAACCCATCGATGACCGCCCTGCTCAACGACCTCGAAGAGACCGGCGGCCGCCACGGCCTCCAGGTCATGTGCGAAGCCGGCGACCTCGCCAACACCACCATCATCGAAAGGACCTGACGTGCCCTCCCTCAATGGAGCCGTCGTGCTCATCACCGGGGCCAACGGCGGCCTCGGCACCCACTTCGTCCACCAGGCCCTCGAACGGGGTGCCGCCAAGGTGTACGCTGCCGCACGCAACCCGCGGGACTGGAACGACGGCCGCATCATCCCCCTCGTCCTGGACGTGACGTCGCCAGAGTCCATCGCGACGGCGGCCGACATCGCCAACGACGTGACCGTCGTCATCAACAACGCCGGCGCCTCGAACGGCTCCAGCGTGCTCGGCGACCTAGCTGCGGTACGCGAGTTGTTCGAGACCAACTTCTGGGGCGCACTCGCCGTGACCAACGCATTCTCCCCTGCGCTCAAGACCTCGCGGGGCACCGTACTTAACGTGCTGTCCGTCCTGAGTTGGCTCGGGATCGGCGACGCCTACAGCGCGACCAAGGCGGCCCTCTGGCAGGCGACCAACACACAGCGCATCAAGCTCGCCCCCGCAGGCGTGCACGTCGCCGGGTTGCATCTCGGTTACGCCGACACTCCCATGGCCAAGAGAGTCGACGCCCCCAAGCTCGACCCGGCCGACGTCGTCCGCTCGGCGTACGACGGGATCGAAGCCGGCAGCTACGAGATCCTCGCCGACGAGCTCAGCGGCCAGGTGAAGGCCGGACTTGCCGCGCCCATCGAAGCGCTCTACCCGCAGCTTGCAGGAGCCCGCGCATGACCCGAGAACGTGCATACACGTGGGAAGACCCCAAGATCTTCGTTGACGCCGCCGCCGGGCTCAGCGGACTCGACTTTCTCAACAAGATCGGCAACGGAGAACTCCCACTCGTTCCAGCCGGCGCCACCACCAACATCCTGCCCGTCGCCGTAGGAGATGGCTGGGCGGAGTTCGAGCTGCAACCCGCCGAGTGGCACTACAACCCCATCGGATCAGTCCACGGCGGCATGCTGGCAGGGCTCGCTGACTCCGCTTTGGGTTGCGCGGTGCACACCAAGCTGCCGGCCGGCGTGGGCTACACCTCACTCGACCTGACCATCAAGTTCACGCGTGCCGCGAACCTCGACAGCGGAAAGCTCGTGTGCCGTGGCGAAGTGGTGACCATCGGTAGACGCGCCGCCACCGCCGAAGCGCGTATCGTCGATGGCAAGGGACGCGTTGTGGCGCACGCCGTCGCGACCTGCTTGCTTATCGGTTGACCCTGCTCGCCGCGAACGGCGTCGGCCGTTCGCCGAGCCACTGGAGAATCGGGGCTACGCGGACAACCCGACACACCTACATGGCGTGACGGCTCTTCGAAGACCCGCTGTCCAGCGGGTAGGTACTGGCAGGCCGATGCCAGGCAGGCGAACGTAACCGTCCGGATCAGCGGTGACGCCGGGTTGAGCCCGGACGGCGCCGTGAGCGAACGGAGGGTCCGTCGCCAGCGGGGTCCAACAGAGCTGGCGTCGCGGGCGCGCGGTGGGGTGCCGAAGCCCAACCGGTCGATGCAACCCACCGACGTCCGATAGTTGCGCTCGGACGCAACTACGGCACGATAGACTGTTCCGGTGACCGCCCCGGTGCCCGGCCTAGACGCCGACGAGGAAATGCTCTGGCGATCCCTGGTCGAGGTGCTCATCAGGCTGCCTCGCGTACTAGACGAGCAGTTCAACCGGGAGATCAACATGAGCATGACAGAGTACTCGTTGCTCGTCGCACTCTCCGAGGCGCCAGATGGCGAACTTCGCATGGGCGACCTGGCTACCGCGACCGCGTTGTCGCGCAGCAGGATCAGCCGTGTCGTCGATGACATGGTCCGTCGATCATTGATAAAGCGTCGTAAATCCGGGCAAGATGGTCGAAGTTCGCTTGCGGGCATCACCCCGGAGGGCCTGGATAGGCTCGCCGCGGCATACCCGGGCCATCTCGCCCGGGTCCGGTCGCTGGTCCTCGACCATGTCACCAGGACCGAGATGCGAGTGATGACCCAGGCGCTGGGCCGCGTGTTGACGGCGTTACGTGAGTCATCCGACAACGACTAGGTGTACTGCACTGCACAGGGAGGTTGGTCAACCTGATGATGGGTGGCCGCCGATGGCGGTGTGGGGTCGGTGGTGATTGTAGCGATGTAGGAAGGCGGGTAGGGCTTTCCTGTGTGCGTTCTCTGAGGTGTAGAAGCGGGCGAGGGCCCGGCCGTGGGTCGTGGTGCGGTAAGGCGGTTGATCCGGCACCGGGTCAGCACGGCGTGCACCGTCGAGGCCGGCATGTTCAGTTGGCCGGCGATCTGGACCGGACCGAGACGCTGTTTCTACCGCAGGTGAACGATCTTGCGAACGGTGGCTGCGGTGTCCGCGACGGGCTGCGACGTGGGCGTTATGACCGGTCCGCCATGCCCGCCACACCGTGTTCGACGTACCGGTCGGCCCACCGTTTCGCGGTCGGCCAGGAGACGTCGTAGCGTTCGGCCGCCCGGGCGACCGGCCAGCCCTCGTCCACGATCAAACGCGCCAGACGCAGACGTGCGCGAGGGGTCAGGGCAGCGTTAGCGTGGGACACGAAGGCCTCCTGGTTTGACGGAGCGGTTCCTGGACAGCTCCACTCCACAACCGGAGGCCTTCACCCACCTACGACATCAGATCGTGTCGTCACACGATCTCAACCAACCTCCCTGGGCAGTACAACTTAGCCGCCGCTGCGGGCGATCTGCCACGGCTACCGGCAAGAGATGTCACCCACTAGTTGCTTGCAAACGCAACTAAAAATCTTAATACTGGTGATACCTGGCTCGGCATCAGGCCGCGCCACCACTAGAAGCGGGGCAACTCATGGCAGCACCCCGGCGCCCGGACGTTTCCATACCTGCAGGCGACTACCGCATCGACCCCAGCCTCTCGTCGGTCGAGTTCGTGACCCGTCACTTCTTCAACCTCGGCCGAGTATCCGGCCGCGTCAGCGTGATCGACGGGCAGATCCGTGTCGCTGACCCACTTCGGGAGTCCTTCGTGACCGCGCGGATGGCGGCCAGCAGCTTCAACAGCGGCATCGGCTTGCGGGACTGGCAGGTAAGGTCGCCCTTCTTCCTGCACGCCCGCAAGCATCCGTACATCACCTTCGAGTCCACCGCGCTCGTCCAGGCGGCGCCGGACGTTTGGATGATTCGCGGGCTGCTCACGGCCAGGGGCGGGGCCGCGCCAGTCACCCTGCGTGTCGCCCGGGGTGACTACGCCGACGGCCACGGACTGGCCATCACGGCTGAGGGACGCGTAGACCGCTACGCCCATGGCGTCCGACTGATGAAGGGCTTTGCCGCCCGCCATCTGGACATCTCCGTGACCGTCCATGCCCGGAAGATCTGAGGCCCGGGTAGAAACCCTGCTTCTGTCTGCAAGACCTTGGGAGACTTCGATGACATCCTCTGCAACGTCCGACCGACGTTCTTTCCTGCGCCGGGCCTCCGTCGCGGCCGCGGTACCCGCCACCGCCGGACTGGTTGGCCTCAACCTGACCGGGGACGCCCACGCCGCCCCCCAGGCAGTGGCCACCGATGCCCTGCCGGACTACGCACCCGTCCCCGCTGACGCCTTCGGCCCGGCGGTGAATGAGTCCGGATACTTCGTGGGGCGGGTCCGCGGCGACCTGTACTGGGTCACTGATAGCTTCTATCAGGCGATGTTTCTTACGACCACCGACGGTGTGGTCGTCGTCGACGCACCGCCGACCATCGGCCGGAACCTGCTTCGGGCGATCGAGGAGGTCACGCGAGCTCGCCAGCGACCCGCCCACGTCACTCACCTCATCTACTCGCATTCGCACGCCGACCACATCGGCGCGGCATCGATCTTCGACCGCCGCGTCACCAGGATCGCGCACGCGCGAACCAAGGGGCTGCTCAAGGTGGCCCGGGACCCCAACCGGCCCGTTCCGAACGTGACGTTCGAGGACAGCTACACGCTGCGCGTGGGCGGTGAGCGGATGCAGCTGTCCTACCACGGCCCCAACCACAGCCCGGACAACATCTTCATCCGCGTCCCGTCCGCACAGACGCTGATGGTCGTCGACGTAATCTTCCCCGGCTGGGCGCCGTTCCAGAACCTCGCCGAGTCACAGGACATTCCAGCGTGGATCGCCGCCCACGACACGGTACTGGCCACCCCGTGGCACACCCTGATCGGCGGACACCTCGGCAGGCTCGGAACCCGCGCCGACGTCCTGCTGCAACGAGATTACGTCCAGGAACTGGTCGCCAGCACCCAGGCCGTGATCGGCGCTCTCGACCCCACACCGTTCTTCGTCAAGTACGGCGCCACCGGCAACGCCTGGGCCATTTTCAAGGCGTATCTCGATGCCGCCGCCGGTCAAGCGGCTGCCCCGGTGATCGCCAAGTACACCGGGCGTCTGGCCGCCGCCGACGTCTTCACCACATCGAACGCCGCCGCGCTAGTCAACTCGACTCGGATCGACGCCGGCAACCTCGGCCCGTTCGGCACACACCGGTAGCAGGACCCGAGCCGCTTGCCTCAGGGACGAATGGTGGATCAGACCCACGCATCTCTCCGCAGCTTCAAGGCGCATCTCCTCCCGGGAGGAGATCCCCCAATCGGTGCCGTCTGCCCACCACAGTCCGGCCCTGCTCGACGTCGACAGAGCGATCAGCAGTCGGCTCGCCCCGCGGATCCGCGGGGGTGTCGCCGGCGGAGCCCTCGGTTCCGCCGCTTCGCACCGTGAGCGCCTCGGCCGCGAAGTGGTCGAAGCCGTCGGCTTCACCGGAGGGGTAGCGGTGCACTGGTTCTACCGCAGCCGGTCACGATACGCATGCCGTGCTCACCTCGTTCCGTACAGCGTGGGCAGGTCGAGTTCGGCGGGAGCGAACGAACCACCGGCCTTGACGCGCAGCCGCTGCTGGAGTGCCTTGACCGTGTCGGTCGAGGTCAGTCGGAGGATCGCGTCGAAGCTCTCGCGCAACTCGGCCTCGCTCGGTGGCGGCAGGCGCTTGTCGATGAGCCGCTTCGCGGTGCTCAACGCGGCCGGGTTGAAGCTCGCGATGCGTCGGGCGAGGGCGTCAACGTAGCCGTCCAGTTCCGCGTCGGGCAAGGCTCGGTTGACCAGGCCGTACGTCTCGGCGGTGCGGGCGTCGAAGTCGTCGGCGCTCAGCGCGATCTCCAGCGCCCTGGACCGGCCGACATGCCGCGGCAGCCACTCCAGGCCGCCGCCGCCGGGCACGACGCCGAAGCCGACCTCGATCTGGCCCAGGAGGGCCCGTTCGAGGCTGGCGAAGCGCATGTCGCAGGCGGCGACGAACTCGTTGCCGATGCCCCGGGCACGGCCCCGGACCTTGGCGATGCTGACCACCGGGGCGGCCGTGAGCCAGATGCTGAACGCCGGCCAATGCTCGATGATGTTCTGCGCTCCGGGGATGTCGGGAACCTGGTTGATCGTGGCGAAGTCCATGTGCGCGAAGAAGAAGTCGGGGTTGCCGGACTCGAAGACGACAACGCGGATCTCGTCGCCCTTTGCCTCGATGTACTCCCGCAGCAGGTGGAGTCCGGCGAAGACGGTCGGGTCGAAGAGGTTGAGCGGCGGGTTGTCGATCACGACGAGTAGGTACCCGTCGTCGGGCTGGGACACGTGCACCACGTCGCTGGCGATCAGCGACGGTGCCGCTGGTGTTGTACTCATGGTTGTCCTCCGGTTGGTTCAGGTGTCGAGTCGTCCGATGATGGTGGCGCTCGCAGTGCCGCCGGCCTCGCACATCGTCCGCAGGCCGTAGCGGCCGCCGGTGCGCTCCAGCACGCCCAGCAGAGTGGCGAGGACCTTGGCGGTGGCCGGGATGATGCCGGTGAGCATGTAGATCGGGTCGTCACCGACGACGGTGGCGGTGTGGACACGCGCGCGGGCACGCCAGCCCCGCCGCCGGGCCGTCTCGCTTGTGGTCAGCAGCAGCGCGGCCGAGCCGTCGTTGAGTGGGCTGGAGTTGCCGGCCGTGACGTTCCAGTCGATCTCGCCGAAGCAGCGGAGCCAGCGTTCGTCGGCGAACGCGGTCGGCAGGCCGGCGCGCCGCTGGGCGCTCGTGTCCGGCCGGATCGTCTCGTCCCAGGCGGATTCGGTGCCGGGCACCGGGGCCACTTCGGCGGCGAACCGTCCGGATCGCCACGTCTCGGCCGCCCGGTGGTGGCTCTGGGCGGCGAACTCGTCGAGCCGGGCGCGGGACAGCGTCCACTTCCGGGCGATCAGCTCGGCGCTGACGCCCTGCGGGATCAGACCGCCGGGGTAACGGGCGGCGACCGAAGGGCCGGCCACGTCGGCCCGCACTCCGCCCACGAGCGCGCTGCTGCCGATCGGCACCCGGCTCATGGACTCGATCCCCGAGGCGGTGACGATGTCGTACGCCCCGGCGGCCAACCCCTGGGCGGCGAAGCTGAGCGCCTGCTGGCTGCTGCCACACTGCCGGTCGACCGTCACGCCGGGCACCGACTCCGGCAGCCCAGCGGCCAGCGCGGCGAGCCGGCTGGTGTTGCTGCTCTGCTCGCCGACCTGCGCGACCGCCCCGCCGATCACGTCGTCGATCTCGGCCGGGTCGAGCCCAGGCACCCGGGCCAGCAGGCTGCGCAGCGCGTGGGCGTGCAAGTCAACCGGATGGACCTGGGCGTAGCGGCCGCAGGTCTTGCCCTTGGCCCCGGTGTGCGTACCGCCTCGACGATCATCGCGTCCCGCACCACATTTCCTTGCTCGTTCTCCTTGCTCGTTCGTCGATTCCTGGGTTTGGTCAGCGAAGGAACGCCAGCACCTCGCGGCCGAAGTCCTCGGCGTGCTGGAAGAGGAAGCCATGCCCGGCGTCGCCGTAGATCACGAGCTTCGTGTTCGGTAGCTTCTGCGACATCGCCCAGCTGCCCCAGGGATCGATCATCACGTCGTGCGCGCCGTTGGCGATCAGGATGGGCTGGGCGAGCTCCTCGATGCGGTGCCAGTACCCGCCGAAGGTGGCAACGGCCTGTATCTGCGCGGCGAGCGCCTGCGGGTTCACGCCGGACTTCGCCCCGGCGAGCCGGGTGTCGAGGCGGCGCAGCGATGCCAGTCCGGCCCGCCGGCCGGCTTCGTCGGCCGGGAAGAACAGGTACAGGAAGTCCTCGTCCACGTTCTCGGGCTTGGTAGCGACCTGCCACGTCTGCGCACTCATGCGGGGCATGTTCGGCACAGCGCCGCCCGGCGCGCTCCCGGCTATCACGAGGCGCCGGACCAGTTTGGGCCGCTTCAGCGCGACACCCTGCGAGACGTACCCGCCCAGGGACCAGCCCAGCAGGTCGGCCTCGCCGACGCCGAGCCCGTCGAGGAAGTCGACGACGCCGTCGGCCAGGTCTTCCACGGAAGTCGCCGGCGTGCCGGAGGAATAGCCCAGGCCACGGTTGTCGAAGACGATGACGTCACGCTCTGCGGCCAGGACATCCAGCAGCGCCGGGTCCCAGTAGTCGATGGTGCCCCGGAAACGCAACACCATGACCAGCGGGACGCCGCCGGTCGGACCCATTCGGCGATACGCGTACGTGGCGCTGCCGGTGGTGACGTACCGCGTTTCGACTTTGTCCGCCGCGTAGGTCGTGCTCATTGGCTTGGTCACTTTCGGTCGTGCTGAGACGTAGAGGGCGACGGCGCCGTCCCAGAGGTCGCCGGGGTTGAGCCGGGTGTTGGATCCCAGGGCCGACGGGGCGGAGACGCGGCCGACGGGACTGTCGTCCGTCAACGGTCGAGGGAGTCTCGTGGCCCTTCATCGGTAGAGAGCGAGAGCGCCGCTCCACAACGCGCCGGGGTTGAGCCTGTGGGGGTGACGCTCGACCATGGCGTGGAAGAACTCGATGGCGGATTCGCACTCCGGTAGGAGCTCGTCGACGTCGTCGAGGTACTGGCGGGTCTCGGTGATGATGCGTGTGGCGTCGTCGTCGAGGTCCTTGTTCTTGTGGCCTGTGACGATCCGGTGGGCGTTCAGATCCTCGACGGTGTCGATAGCCTTGCGCCACGCGTCGCGGCCACCGTTGGCAGATTCCGCAAGGTACTGGTGAACGCCGTTGTAGAGGGCGTCGCCGGCGGCGACCAGGCTGAGATGGGGAACGTGCAGGACGGCGGTCCCATCGGTGTCGCTGTGCCCGACCTCGATGATGGCAAGTTCGTGGCGCTCGAGCGGGAGGAAGCCGCCCTTCGCCACCTCTGCGGTAATCGGCACAGCGGGGATCTGGCCCGGCAGAATTTTGTCCCAGTAGACCTCCCGCAAAGCCACATTGCGGTGCATCTGCTCGATGGCGTCCGCGGTTGCGACAACCCGGGCGCCGAAGCGATCGGCGAGGAGGCTTGCGGTGAACCAGTGGTCTCCATGGCCGTGGGTCGCGAAAATGTGTGTGAGGTTCTTGCCGCTTGCCTCGACCCAGTCGCCGACCGCTTGAGCCTGGTCGACGGTCAGTGGCGGATCAACGAGCACTGCGTCCTTCTCGCCGTGAACAAGCACAGTCGACAGCGGCGAGAACACACGTCGGCTCCCATCAGGAACTGGCTCCGGCACCTTGAGCGGGATGGGGTCGGAAACGAAGACGCTGTAATTGAGGTCGTTGTCAACGATCATTGACTCTCCTATAAAGACATTGGCGGCCGGTCCAGAGTTTCCGGTTATCCGACCATCGAAGGGATGGGCCTGGGGCCGCTTCACTCAATGTTGATCTCGGCCAGGTCGATGGAGATGATGATCGGGCCGGCGAGGGGGGTGTTGTCGTCGGCCACGGGAACCACGTAACGGTGTGTGGGAAACACCAGACCCGAGACCGTACGGTGTGCGTCGGTATAGTGGGCGGCGAGTGCCGGCGCCTTGCCCTGGATCTCCACCCGGTAGTCATGGCGGCGCAACAGACCAGAATCGTCGTAGTAGAACGTCTGCTCCGTACTGTGGGTCGCGATATCCGGGGGGAACGTAGCCCGAAGTCGGCGCCACTGTTCCCCGGCTTCACGCCAGGGCTCCACCTCTTCCGTCTGGACGCCCGGGAACGTCAACAAGTACGGCGCGGTGAGATAGTTCCACAACGCATAACCGCCGAAGTACAGTGCGTGCAACTGGTCCCATGCGCTGGTCGGCCCCAGGCCGCCGAACGCGTCGCGTGGGTCGTGTCGTTCGTGCAGCACAGTGCCATCCCGCTCCTCGATGGCGACGCGGCCGGGAGTATAGATGCCTCGGCGGCCACGGTTCGTGAAGTTCGCGAAAACACCGCGCTGCCGCTGCACGTCAAGCGTCAGATCCGTGTTGGCGAAAACGTCTCCTTGTTGACGACTGGGCAATGCCACGCCACCGACGACAGCCTTCGCGTGGATCGTCGTGGCCTGCCGCCACCGGTCCATTCCACCGTGGGCCTGGAAAACCAGGTCGAGGAGATCTCCCATGGGTAAGGCTCACTCTCATCGTCGGAACGCAACGCTGACTTCAGAAGTTAAAAGCTAGCCTGCTGGCGATGGTTTTGTGGAGTCAGGGGGCGATGATGCGACGAAGGTCATGCCCTGGCCCCAGGTTAGATCCCGCGGCCGTGCGGGTTGGCCGGAATGGAGTCGTGAAGGTTCGTCGATGAACGCGGTGACGCTGGTGGTGGACTTGTGGCCTTATGAGCGAATTCGAGACGTCGGCCCGGTATTTGGAGTTCGACATGTGATCGCCCGGGCCATGGTCCGGCTACGGCCGTCGGGTAGCAGGTTGGCCAGGACGTGTTCATCGATGACGGCTCGCCCGCGTGCTACGCGGCCAAGCCGGCGCGTGCACTCTGAGCATCTTCGTGTGCCCATCCGAGTGGAGGTTGACCGTGTGGGTGGTTGATCTTTGTTCGTCAGCTCGTCGTCGCTTGCCGGTGGAAGTCCGGTCCGGGCAACTCCTGCCCGGACCTCACTTCCTCTAGTACTCCAGCAGGAGATCCGTCGCGGCCGTCGGGAACCGGTGGTCGGCTTGACTCCCGTCCGGCCGGTGCATTGACTGTGTCCGTGCGAATCGTGCCCATGACGGCGGAGTACGCGGCCGACATCGTCACCTGGCAGTACCCGGCGCCCTACGACTGCTACGACATGACCGGGGTCGCCCCGGACTTCCTCGTCGATCCCGCCAGCGGTTTCCACGCCTTGGTCGACGACGGCGGGCTGATCGGTTTTCGTTCGTTCGGTCCGGATGGCCGGGTGCCGGGCGGTGTCTACGACGCGGCGGCGCTCGACACCGGCGGAGGGCTGCGGCCGGAGCTCACCGGACGCGGCCTGGGCCGGGAGGCCATCAGAACCGGGCTGGCGTTCGGCGCACGGCAGTTCGCGCCGCAGGTGTTCCGGATGACGATCGCCGCGTTCAACGTCCGCGCGCAGAAGGCGGTGCGATCCCTCGGGTTCGAGGCGGTCGGCCGGTTCGCGGCGTCGACCGACGGCCGGGACTATGACATCTTCACTGGGCCCGCCTGATCGGCGGTTACTCCTCGTCGAGCAGCCCACGGACAGAACCTGGCCTGCGGTGACGGTGTGGTTTTGTCCGTGGACGGCGAGCAGCCACCGTCGAGCCTGAGGTTTGTGAGGACCAATCAGGATGCGGCGGTGGCTGCCGCCTACAGGGTAGATGCTCGGCGATGGTCGCAGCTGTTCGGCGAGTTGATGGACCCGATCGAAGCACGTTTCAGCCGGCCGGAGCCGCGCAGACGGGTCCGGGACTTCGTGGCCGGCCTGTTGGCGCCGTTGCCGACGAAGAACTGTTGGACGATCGCCGAGCACGCAGGCGACGACAACCCGGGCGGGATGCAGGATCTGATCGGCAGGGCCAGCTGGGACGACGCGCTGGTGCGTGCCGACGTCCGAGACTTCGTGACCCGCCGGCTGGGTCACCCGGACGCGGTGCTGGTGATCGACGAGACGGGCGACCTCAAGAAGGGCGTCCACACTGTCGGGGTGCAACGGCAGTATTCCGGCACCGCCGGAAAGATCGAGAACTGCCAGCTCGCGGTGCATCTGACCTATGCCTCACCGCTCGGGCACACCCTGGTCGACGTCGCGCTCTATTTGCCGAAATCGTGGTCCGACGACCCGCAGCGGCGGGCGGAAGCGGGCGTGCCCGAGCATGTCGGGTTCGCCACGAAACCGCAGCTGGCCCGCCGTCTGATCGAGTCGGCGGTGACCGGCGGGCTGCTCTGCCGGTGGGTCACCGGCGACGAGGCCTACGGCGGCGACCCTGCTTTGGCCACGGCGCTACGAGGGCATCGGTTCGGCTACGTCCTGGCCGTCGCCTGCTCGCACCGGGCACCGACCGGCCTCGGTATTCAACGCGCCGACCAGATCGCCGCCGGCCTGCCCGCACATGCCTGGCAACGGATATCGGCAGGCGAGGGCGCGAAAGGGCACCGCTATTACGACTGGGCATTCGTCACCCTGCCCGCGGCCGCCGACCAGCACGCCGGCCATCACTGGCTGCTGATCCGCCGCAACCGCACCAACGGTGAGCTGGCGTTCTACCGCTGCTGGTCACCGCACCTCGTGCCGCTGCACCACCTGGTCACCGTCGCCGGCCGCAGGTGGAGCATCGAGGAATCATTCCAGGCCGCCAAGACCGGACTCGGCCTCGACCAGCATCAGCACCGCCGCTGGAAAGCCTGGCACCGCTGGACAACCCTGGTCATCGCCGCACACGCCTTCCTCGCAGCCGCGACCGCCCTGTGCACCCCGAGCCCACACGGCCTGATCGCGATCACCGTCAACGAGCTACGCCGCCTGTTCCACGCCCTGGTCATCGAACCCGCCCGACGCACCGCCGATGCAATCGCCTGGTCCATCTACCGCCGCAGACACCAAGACGCCGCCAAGACCAGTCACTACGCCAGACAAGCCTTCACCGAACCCTGAAACAGATCTCCTGCTGGAGTACTAG